>NZ_JBHVSY010000003.1:137268-325767 GCF_042884935.1 Streptomyces sp. NPDC058092 | reverse complement strand
GGTGCGTCCGGTGCCAATGGCGCCACCGGTGCGACCGGTCCCGCGGGTCCGACGGGTGCGACGGGTCTGCAGGGCGTGACCGGTGCCACGGGTGCCACGGGTGCGGCTGGTACCAACGGTACTGATGGTGCGACCGGTGCGACGGGTCCGACCGGTGCGACGGGTCTGCAGGGCGTGACCGGTGCCACGGGTGCCACGGGTGCCACGGGTGCGGCTGGTACCAACGGTACTGATGGTGCGACCGGTGCGACGGGTCCGACCGGTGCGACGGGTGCGACGGGTCTGCAGGGCGTGACCGGTGCCACGGGTGCCACGGGTGCGGCTGGTACCAACGGTACTGATGGTGCGACCGGTGCGACGGGTCCGACCGGTGCGACGGGTCTGCAGGGCGTGACCGGTGCCACGGGTGCCACGGGTGCCACGGGTGCGGCTGGTACCAACGGTACTGATGGTGCGACCGGTGCGACGGGTCCGACCGGTGCGACGGGTGCGACGGGTCTGCAGGGCGTGACCGGTGCCACGGGTGCCACGGGTGCGGCTGGTACCAACGGTACTGATGGTGCGACCGGTGCGACGGGTCCGACCGGTGCGACGGGTCTGCAGGGCGTGACGGGTGCCACGGGTGCCACGGGTGCGGCTGGTACCAACGGTGCTGATGGTGCGACCGGTTCGACGGGTCCGGCGGGCCCGACCGGTGCCACGGGTGCCACGGGTGCGGCTGGTACCAATGGTGCTGATGGTGCGACTGGGCCTGCGGGCCCGACCGGTGCCACGGGTGCGGCTGGTACCAACGGTGCTGATGGTGCGACCGGTGCGACGGGTCCTGTGGGTCCGACGGGTGCGGCTGGTACCAATGGTGCTGATGGTGCGACCGGGCCTGCGGGCCCGACCGGTGCCACGGGTGCGGCTGGTACCAACGGTGCTGATGGTGCGACCGGTTCGACTGGTCCTGCGGGCCCGACCGGTGCCACGGGTGCCACCGGCGCGACGGGACCTGTTGGTCCGTCTCAGACCGCCACCAGCCCCGCCACGCTCATCCCCGCCGGCAGCAGCGTCCAGGACATCAATGCTGTGTGCCCGGCCGGGACCGTGCTGACCGGGGGAGGCGCCCTGAACCAGAATCAGAACGACGAGATCCACTGGACCGCGAGCTACCCGGACACCGCGACCAACACCTGGCACGTCTCCGCGTACAACAACGGTGCCGGCGCGCAGACCGTCCAGTCGTACGCGGTCTGCATTCCGGCCAGCGCTCCGTGAGGTGACTAGTTCGAAGGGGAATGGACAGGAACCCGCTTAGGGTTCAAGACAGCTCCCGTGGCCGCTGCCGCAGCAGATGAAGGTCTTCTGCTGCGGCAGCTCCATGTCGTCTCCGCCGAGCTCCACAGGTCTTACGGGGCGATCGAACTTCCGGCACTCTTGGGTCCGTTCAACCCGGAAGGCTCTCCCCCCGTACCTCGGTACTCCACTCGGAATCGACTCGGAGGATGACCGCGCATGCGCATGCGCTCGATACGTATCGCCCTGCTGGGACTGATGGCCCTCGTCGCGGGGCTGCTCACCGCGACCCCCGCCGCCGCGGCCCCGAACTTCAAGGCACCGTTCCCCTGCGGCCAGACCTGGACCTACAGCCACCACTCGGCAGAGGTCAGATCGGCCCTCGACTTCGTCCGCACTGACGGCGGCACCACGGCCGGGACCCCGGTCCTCGCCTCGTCCGGCGGGACCGCCCACCGTTACTCCCAGCCCAGCGGCGCGGGCAACTACATCGCCATCGACCACGGCGGCGGCTGGCAGACGTACTACTTCCACCTCGCCTCGTACTCCGTCGCCGACGGCGCCTCCGTCTCCCAGGGCCAGCAGATCGGCGTCACCGGCTCCACCGGCAACAGCAGCGGCGCCCACATCCACTACGAGCAGCTGTACAACGGCGTGGGCCAGACCATCGCGATCAACGGGCAGTCGCTGGCCCCGTACCCCGGCTCGTACTACAGCAAGTACCTGACCAGCGACAACGGCTGCGGAGGCGGCGGAGGCGGTAAGTACTGGGTCGACACCTTCGCCAACGCCACGGGCTACGCGGCGCCCAACACGGCCGACGCCCAGGGCGTGCTGAACGCCGGCACGAACTACGTCTACTGCAAGGTGTGGGGTGCCCAGGTCGGCTCGGGCTCCAGCTACAACCACTGGTGGCTGAAGACGGACCTGGACACGGTGTACGCGGGCAAGGACGGGCGCGGCGCGTACGTCTCGGCGTACTACCTGTCCCGCTGGGGCAATGACGAGGCCCGGGACAACAACGGAACCGTGATCCCGGACTGCTGACCGGCCGACCGGTGCGCGGCGACGTCCGTCCGCCTGGCGATGTCGGACGGACGGACGTCGCGTCACGTCAGGGCGGGAAGTGCTACGCCTTGCTGTTGTAGTGCGTGATGTCCCAGTGGCTGCCTTCGTTCGCGTACACGTTTCCGGCCGGGGACTTGTACAGGGCGGCGCCGTCGCTGCGCTTCCCCGCCTTGGCGAACTTGTGCGTGATGTAGGTGTTGACACACGCAACCTTGGTGGAGATATCCGTCTTGTATCCGTTGCGATGGCTGTACGTACCGGAGGCGTGGCCCACCTCGGTCCCTCCGGTGATGATCACCTTGCAGCCGCTGGCCTTCTTGAAGGCGATGACACCGGCGACGGACGCCTTGTTGATCCGGGTGAACGACGTGCACGACTTCTTGTTCCAGTCGGAACAGTTTCCGCTGGACGTCGAGGTCACTCCCGCCTTCTTGAGGACGGCCGCGGCCTCCGCGTGCGTCGCGTACTTCGCCGGTGCGGCGGCCTGCGCGCTGCCGGCCACCAGCAGGACCGAAGCGGCTGCGGTGATGAGTGTGCGGGCGGACAGAAGTCCCATGCGCTTCAAGACGTGCTCCTTCTCTTTGCATGGACGAGAAACTGCCTGGACGTGGGCGGTTCAGGCGCGGTGATCCTGCCCAACCGCCCGCACCCCGCGTGTCACCCATCGAGTGAAAGCCGGGGCATCGAAGTGGACGTCCGTTTCCCCGGCCCGCGAGCGCGGCGAGCGGAGGGGACGGCGACGGTTGCCTCCTGTCGCGGTGCACCGGGTCGCCCGCTCCCGCCCCTTGTCTGATGTGGCGTCAGGTACGACGATGGCCCCCGCGCCCGTCGAGTGACGACGCGTCAGATACAAGCGGGAAGGAGGCCGTTCGGTGCCGATACCGCTCACCGGGCCGCTGCCGTACGGGATGCAGCTCCCGGTCCAGTCGCAGAGCACCATCTATGCCGAGGGGTGGGAGGCCGCGGCCGGCCCCGTCGATCTCGCCGAGATCGCCCGCACCGCGGACCGTACCGGCTTCGCCTACCTGGCGAGCTGTGACCACGTCGCGATCCCGCGGCGGCTCGCCGGGGTCATGGGTACCGTCTGGTACGACCCGGTCGCCACTCTCTCCTTTCTCGCCGGGATCACCGAGCGCGTCCTGCTGATGAGCCATGTCGCCGTCGTCGGCCTGCGGCACCCGCTGGCCACCGCCAAGCAGTACGCCACCCTCGACCACCTCTGTGGCGGTCGGCTGATCCTCGGTGTCGGAGCCGGGCACGTACCGGAGGAGTTCCAGGCGCTCGGGGCGGACTTCGACGGGCGGGGCGGGGTCCTCGACGAGACCATCGACGCGCTGAAGACGGCGCTGGGTCCCGAGGAGTACCCCGAGTTCGCGGGGGAACGGTTCTCCTTCGCCGGGCTCGGGCAGCTGCCGCGGCCGGCCCAGGAACGGGTGCCGCTCTGGGTGGGCGGCTCCTCGCCCGCCGCCGTGCGCCGGGCCGCGGTGCGGGGCGACGGCTGGCTGCCGCAGGGCGATCCGCGGGAGAAGCTGCCCGCGCAGATCGCCCGGCTGAAGGAGCTGCGCGAGGCGGCCGGGATCGAGGACCCGATCGTCATCGGTGCGATCACCGAGCCGCTGTACGTCGGTGAGCCGGAGTGGTCCGTGGGACGCCGCACCCTCGCCGGAAAGCCGGAGGCCCTCGCCGAGTCGCTGCGCGCGTACGGGGCCATGGGCGTTCACCAGATCCAGGTGCGGTTCCGCAGCCGGAGCCGTAGCGAACTGACCGACCAGATGACGGCGTTCGCCGCCGAGGTCGCACCCCATCTCGACAGGTAGGAGTCAGGTCATGGGCAAGCTGGACGGGCGCACCGTACTGATCAGCGGTGCGGCGCGCGGGCAGGGCGAGCAGGAGGCGCGGCTCTTCGCGGCGGAGGGCGCGCGGGTGGTGATCGCCGATGTGCTCGACGAGCAGGGGGAGGCGCTGGCCAAGGAGATGAGGGAGGAACTGGGGGAGGACGTCGCCCGGTTCGTCCATCTGGATGTGAGCCGGGAGGAGGACTGGCAGGCCGCCGTCGCCGCGGCGAAGGACGCCTTCGGGAGGATCGACGGGCTGGTCAACAACGCGGGGATCCTCCGGTTCAACGAGCTGGTGGCCACGCCGCTGGAGGAGTTCCAGCAGGTGGTGCAGGTGAACCAGGTGGGCGCGTTCCTCGGGATCAAGAACGTCGCGCCCGAGATCGAGGCCGCGGGCGGCGGGACCATCGTCAACACGGCCTCGTACACCGGGCTCACGGGCATGGCGTTCGTGGGCGCGTACGCCGCCACCAAGCACGCGGTGCTCGGGCTGACCAAGGTGGCGGCGGTGGAGCTGGCGGCAAAGAAGATACGGGTCAACGCGCTGTGCCCCGGGGCCGTGGACACCGCGATGACCAACCCGGCGGCGCTGGACCCGACCGCGGACCCGGAGGAGTCCAGGGCGGCGGTGGCCGAGCTGTACCGGAAGCTCGTGCCGCTGGGGCGGATCGGGCGGCCGGAGGAGGTGGCGGCGCTGGCGCTCTTCCTGACCTCGGACGACTCCTCGTACATCACCGGGCAGCCGTTCGTCATCGACGGGGGCTGGCTGGCGGGCGTCAGCCTGTTCTGAGCGGCCTCGTCGCCTTACCTGACGGTGCGTCAGGTATTGACGGGTGCGGGTGCCGGTGGAACAGTCGGACGCATCACGAACTGACGAGGCGTCAGAAACGATTGAGGACGGTGAACCCCCTTGGAATTCGGGCTCTTTGTACAGGGGTACGTGCCCGCCGCGCGAGCCAGGACCGACCCCGGGGCAGAGCACAAGGCGCTGATCGAGGAGACCGAGTACGTCATCCAGGCGGACAAGTCCGGCTTCAAGTACGCCTGGGCCTCCGAGCATCACTTCCTGGAGGAGTACTCGCATCTCTCGGCCAACGATGTGTACCTGGGCTACCTCGCGCACGCCACCGACCGGATCCACCTCGGATCCGGGATCTTCAACCCGCTCGCCCCCGTCAACCACCCGGTGAAGGTGGCCGAGAAGGTCGCCATGCTCGACCACCTCTCCGAGGGCCGCTTCGAATTCGGCTCCGGGCGCGGGGCCGGCAGCCACGAGATCCTGGGCTTCATGCCGGGCATCACCGACATGAACCACACCAAGGAACTCTGGGAAGAGACCATCGCCGAGTTCCCCAAGATGTGGCTCCAGGACGAGTACGTCGGCTTCCAGGGCAAGCACTGGTCGCTGCCGCCGCGCAAGATCCTGCCCAAGCCGTACGGGAAGTCGCACCCGGCGATGTGGTACGCGGCCGGGTCGCCGTCCTCGTACGCGATGGCGGGGAAGAAGGGGCTCGGCGTGCTGGGCTTCAGTGTGCAGAAGGTCTCCGACATGGAGTGGGTCGTCGAGTCCTACAAGACGGCGGTCAAGGAGGCCGAACCCGTCGGGGACTTCGTCAACGACAACGTCATGGTCACCTCCACGGCCATCTGCGCCGAGACGCACGCGAAGGCCGTCGAGATCGCGGTGGGCGGCGGGCTGAACTACCTGCAGTCGCTGCTGTTCCGCTACCACGACACGTTCCCCCGGCCCGAGGGCATACCGGAGTGGCCCGAGCTGCTGCCGGAGTACTCCGAGGAGATCATCGAGCTCCTGATCGCCGAGGAGCTGATGATCTGCGGCGATCCCGACGAGGTGCTGCGGCAGTGCAAGCGGTGGGAGCAGGCGGGGGCGGATCAGCTGAGCTTCGGGCTGCCGGTGGGGATGAGCCGTGAGGACACGCTGAACTCGATCAGGCTGATCGGGGAGCACGTGATTCCGGAGATCGATACGGATCCGGTGCATCGGACCTCGCGGTTCCGGGGCGCGGCGTAGGGGGGTTTCGGGGGCGCTGCCCCCGGACCCCCGCTCCTCAATCGCCGGAGGGGCTTGGTTTTGCCCGGTCGGGCTTGGTTTTGCCCGGTCGGGCTTGGATTTCCGACCAGCGGCGTCTTCCCGGACCGCCGCTCCGTGGGGCCGGGGTGCGCGCCGCGGCCGTGCGCACCCCGGCCGCACACACACCACAGAAGGGAACCCCGTCATGCTCGACCACCTCATCCGCGGAGCGACCGTCGTGGACGGCACCGGCGGGCCCTCGTACCCTGCCGACATCGGCCTCCGCGACGGGCGCATCGCCGTCATCGCCGAACCGGGCACGCTCACCGAGGAGGCCGTCACCACCGAGGACGCCACCGGGCTCGTCCTCGCCCCCGGCTTCGTCGACCCGCACACCCACTACGACGCCCAGCTCTTCTGGGACCCGTACGCCACCCCGTCCATGAACCACGGCGTCACCACCGTCGCCGGGGGCAACTGCGGATTCACCCTCGCCCCGCTCCACCCGGAACGCCCCGAGGACGCCGACTACACCCGCCGCATGATGGCGCGGGTCGAGGGCATGGCCCTCAAGGCCCTGGAGGAGGGCGTCGACTGGACCTGGTCCAGCTTCCGCGAATACCTCGACGCCCTCGAAGGACGGATCGCCGTCAACGCCGGGTTCATGGTCGGCCACTGCGCCCTGCGCAGACACGTCATGGGCGCCGACGCGATCGGCGGACAGCCCACACCCGGTCAGATGGCCGCCATGCTGGCGCTCTTCCACGACGCCATGGACGCCGGGGCCTGGGGCCTTTCCACCACCCGGTCCGCCACCCACTCCGACGGGGACGGACAGCCGGTCGCCTCCCGGCACGCGCTGCCCGAGGAGCTCCTCGCCCTCTCCCGCGCCGTCGGCGAACACGAGGGCACCCAGCTCGAAGCGATCGTCGCGGGCTGCCTCGACCAGTTCTCCGACGAGGAGATCGAACTCCTCGTCGACATGACCGCCACCGCCGGCCGCCCGCTGAACTGGAACGTCCTCACCATCGACGCCGCCGTCCCCGAACGCGTACCCCGCCAGCTCGTCCCCAGCGAACGCGCCCGCCGGGCCGGCGGCCGGATCGTCGCCCTCACCATGCCGATCCTCACCCCCATGAACATGTCGCTCGGCACCTTCTGCGCCCTCAACCTCATCCCCGGCTGGGGCGACGTCCTCGCCCTCCCCGTCCCCGAACGCATCGAACGGCTCCGCGACACCGCCACCCGCACCGAGATGCTGCGCTGCGCCGACAGCAAGGAGGCCGGCGTCTTCCGCCGGCTCGCCGACTTCGGCCGGTACGTCATCGGGGACACGTACAGCGCGGCCAACGAGGGACTGAGCGGACGCGTCGTCCGCGACATCGCCGCCGAACGCGGCCTGGACCCCTTCCACTGCCTCGTCGAGATCTGTGCCGCCGACGACCTGCGCACGGTGCTGTGGCCCATGCCCACCGACAACGACCCCGACTCCTGGGCGCTGCGACGGCAGACCTGGGAGCACGAGGACGTCATGCTCGGCGGCTCCGACGCGGGCGCCCACCTGGACCGGATGTGCGGCGCCCCGTACACCACCCGCTTCCTCGGCGACTGCCTGCGCCGACGCAAGCTCCTCCCCGTCGAACAGGCCGTCAAGATGCTCACCGACGACCCGGCCCGCCTCTTCGGGCTTCGTGACCGCGGCAGGATCGAGGAGGGCTTCCACGCCGACCTCGTCCTCTTCGACCCCGATCGCATCGACGCCGGGCCCGCCACCCTCGTACACGATCTGCCCGGCGACAGCCCCCGCCTCGACTCCAAGGCCATCGGCATCGTGTCGGTCCGCGTCAACGGCGTGGAGACCCTGCGCGACGACAAGGTGACGGGCGCGGTCCCCGGTACGGTGCTCCGCTCGGGCCGCGACACCCGGACGGTGAGCACCCTGTGACCACCCCCCAGCGCCTTTTCATCGGCGGCGAGTGGACCGAACCGGACCGCGGCCATTACGAGGTGATCAACCCGGCCACGGAGGGCGTCGTCGGCCTCGCCCCCGAGGCGAGCCGCGAGCAGGTGTACGCGGCGGCGTCCGCGGCCCGCGAGGCGTTCGCCACCTGGTCCCGCACCCGCCCCGAGGAGCGGGCCGCGATCCTCGACCGGGCCGCCGACCTGATGCAGCGCGACCTCACCGGCAATGCCGCGCTCGCCCAGGCGGAGAGCGGCGCCACCACGGCAACGGCCAGGGGCATGCAGGTCGCCGTCGGCGCCGCCCGCTTCCGCCGGTACGCGAAGGGCGCCCTGGAGCCGGTCGAGGAAGCCGTCGCACCGCAGATCAACGAGGCCGGTCCGATGGGCCGGGCCGGAGTCTTCGGGGCGCTGGCCGTACGCCAGCCGGTCGGCGTCGTCACCTGCATCACCTCGTACAACAACCCCTGGGCCAACCCGGCCGGCAAGATCGCCCCCGCACTCGCCATGGGCAACACGGTCGTCGTGAAACCCGCACCGCAGGACCCGCTCTCCGTCTACCGGATGGCCGAGGCGCTCGAAGAGGCGGGCGTCCCGGCGGGCGTCGTCAACGTCGTCACCGGGTCGGGCTCGGACGCGGGGGAGGCGGCCGTCGACTCGCCGGACGTCGACATGGTCAGCTTCACCGGCTCCACCGCCGTCGGGCAGCGCATCGCCGAGGTGTGCGGGCGCTCCATGAAGCGGCAGTTGATGGAGCTGGGCGGGAAGGGCGCCGCCGTCGTCCTCGGCGACGCGGACCTCGACTCCGCGGCGGCGGGCATCGGCACCACGTTCTCCTTCTACAGCGGCCAGATCTGTACGGCCCCGACCCGCGTCCTCGTCCAGCGCTCGGCCCACGACGCCCTGATCGAGCGGCTCACCGCGTACGCGGGTCATCTGCCGGTGGGCGATCCGACGGTCAGGGGCACGGTCGTCGGGCCGGTCATCTCCGCCGCCCACCGCGACCGCGTCGAGTCGTACATCGAGCTGGGGCGGAAGGAGGGGGCCAGGATCGTCACGGGCGGCGAACGCCCGGCCGGACCCGACCGGGGCTTCTACGTCGCGCCCACCCTCCTCGCCGACTGCACCAACGACATGCGCGTCGTCCGCGAGGAGATCTTCGGCCCGGTCGTCGTGGTCGTCCCCTTCGACGACGAGGAGGAGGGCATCGCACTCGCCAACGACAGCGACTACGGGCTGATCGACTACGTCTGGTCCTCGGACGTGGCACGCGCCTTCCGGGTGGCCCGGCGGCTGCGCGCCGGCGGGGTCGGCGTGAACACCATCGGGCGGAACATGGAGGCCCCGTTCGGCGGGTTCAAGAAGAGCGGTGTCGGGCGCGATGTCGGCTCGTACGCCCTGCACGCGTACAGCGAACTCCAGGCGATCGTCTGGCCGGGCTGAACCGGTGAGCGGTGTATGTGCCTCCGTGGGTGTCCGCTGAGCGGACATTCACGGGAAAATTTTGAATCCCTACAAAACGGACAGTGCTGCGATTCTCGTACGGTGCTGCAACCGGGCATCGACCTCCCATTGGGAGGTCGTAGTCGATGATTGCCTTCAATTGACTGTCCATTGGTCGCTCTGATGCTTGGAATTCAAGGACCAGGGGGGCGGAGTCTCAGCCTCCGGATGTGGAAATCGCAGCGCTTAACGTCCTCTTCATGACACAGCTGGACGCTCGGCCGCAGGCCGGAGAGACGGTACGGGGCGACGCTCCGGCCGGCAGCGGAGTACGCGGCAAGGGCCTCGGCGGGAACTCCGTCGGCCTGATGGGCAGCGCCGTCATCGGCATCTCCACCGTCGCCCCCGTCTACTGCCTCACCTCCACACTCGGCTCCACGGCGGGAGAGGTCGGCGTGCAGATGCCCGCCGTCTTCCTGGCCGGCTTCCTGCCGATGCTGCTCGTCGCCTTCGCGTACCGCGAACTCAACAAGGCCATGCCGGACTGCGGCACCTCCTTCACCTGGACGGTGAAGGCCTTCGGCCCGCGCGTCGGGTGGATGTGCGGCTGGGGCCTGGTCATCGCGACGATCATCGTCCTGTCGAACCTGGCGGGCGTCGCCACCTCGTACTTCTGGCTCCTCGCGGGCGAGATCACGGGCAGCGGTTCGATCGCCGCCCTGGACGACAACAAACCCGTCCACATCCTCACCTGTCTGACCCTGATCGCGATCGCCACGGCGATCAGCTACCGGGGGATGACGGCCACCAAGGGCGTCCAGTACGCCTTGGTGGGCCTTCAACTCGTCGTCCTCGCGCTGTTCGTGGCGATGGCCCTGCAGAAGGCGAACAGCGGGGAGTTCGCCTCGTCGGTGGACTTCTCCTGGTCCTGGCTGAACCCGTTCGCGGTGCAGTCGTTCGCGGCGTTCACGGCGGGTCTGTCGCTGTCGATCTTCATGTTCTGGGGATGGGACGCCTGTCTGACCGCCAACGAGGAGACCGTCGGCAGCGAGAAGACCCCCGGGCGCGCCGCTCTCATCGCGATGGTCGTGCTCGTCGGCTCCTACCTGGCCACCGGTGTCGCCGCCCAGATGGCGGTCGGGTCCGGCGGCTCCGGTCTCGGCCTCGCCAACCCGGACACCTCCGACAATGTCTTCGCCGCACTCGCCGGCCCGGTCATGGGCCCCGGCCTCGGCGTCCTGCTCTTCATCGCCGTGCTCGCCTCCGCCGCCGCGAGCCTGCAGACCACCTTCATCCCGGTGGCCCGCACGGTCCTGGCGATGTCCACGTACGAGGCCCTGCCCGCCTCGTACGCCCGCGTCCATCCGCGGTTCCGGACCCCGGGGAAGGCCACGGTCACGGCGGGCGTGGCGACCGGTGTCTTCTACACGGTCATGACTCTGGTCAGCGAACACGTCCTGGTCGACACGATCTACGCGCTCGGCCTCATGATCTGCTTCTACTACGCACTGACGGCCTTCGCCTGCGCCTGGTACTTCCGCGCCGACCTGACGCGCTCCGTGCGCGACCTGGTCTTCAAGGGCCTCTTCCCGGTCGTCGGCGGCATCCTGCTCACCGCGGTCTTCGGCAAGACCCTCTACGACATGTGGGACCCCGCGTACGGCTCCGGTTCGTCGGTCTTCGGGGTCGGCTCGGTGTTCGTGATCGGTGTCGGTCTGCTGCTGCTCGGCGTGGTGCTGATGGTCGCGATGCAGCGCAGGAGCCCTTCGTTCTTCCGCGGGGAAGTGCTGACGAAGGAGACTCCGGCGCTGGTCGTCGAGGACTGAGGGCCGGATCGCCTCAGTGACTGTGTCCGCCCTGGTGCGGCTCGGTTCCCCCCAGGCGGGCGTCCAGGCGGCCCAGGACCCGGCGGCCTGCTCGGCCCACGCCGATGGGGATCAGCGCCGCACGGCCCGGGACGCGCACGCCGCAGTCGGGGTCGGCAGCAGGACCGGCGACCGGGAGGGGCAGGGCGCCGTCCGGGGGCAGGCCCCCGCCGGGCGGCAGGGTGTCCTCGGGGCCTCGGGCCTCACGCGTGCGCTGCGACATCGTCCACGACGTGCTTGTCCAGAGCGGCACGCACCAGGGCCGCCGCGAGCACGGCGGGCCCGCGGTCGTCGGCCTGCCCGGCTTGATCGGCCTGCTCGGCTTGATCGACCTGTTCCGCCAGCCGTACGAGATTCGCCGGCGAGGCGGGCAGCCCCAGTTTCTCGGCGCCCTGAAGCGCCTTCCCGTCCAGGAACGGTGCCGCCTCCGGCCACACGGCCTGCACCTCGCGCACGAAGATGTCCGCACCGGCCGGGCCCATGCCCGGGGTCCTGCGCAGCCCGGACCGCAGGATGTCCAGGTCGCCGTCGGCCTCCTTGCGCAGCCGCCGCAGATCGCCCCCGTACTCGACGAGCAGCAGCTCCGCCCCGGCACCGAGCTGGGTGGCGGTCCGTTCGTCGTAGCGCCGGTAGCCGCCCTCGCCCAGGGCGTCGACGCGCTCCTGCCAGGTCGCCCCGATCATCCGGTCCGGGGACCGCAGACCGTGGGCGAAGAGCGCGCGGGCCGCCGCCACCGCCACGGACGCCCGGATGCGGGCGCTCAACAGATCACTGAGGACGAGGAGTTGGTACAGGGGCTGCGGTGTGTTCCGCAGCCGGATGCCGGCCTCGGCGGCATAGGTGGTGCCGTAGCGGTCGAGGAGCACCTCCACGGTCCTGCGCGCGGTCACGGGGCCCCGCCCCCTTCCTCGGCGACGACCTGCTGCAGCGTGCGCCCGGTACGGGCCGACCGTGCCCGGTACGGGTCGGGCGTGTCCGGCCCGTCATGGGTGGCCTGTCCGTCTTTCGCCTTGATCAGCAGCCACACCTCCTCGCCCGGGGCGTCGTTCCCGCTGCCGCCCTTGAAGCGGGTGAGGGCGAACTCGCCGTGCAGCTTGGTGCCGTCGAGCCAGAAGGTGGCGTGCCCGTCCTCCAGGGACTGCTCGAACGGCACCGGCGCGCCCCAGCGGTCGTGGCTGAGCGGCCGGTAGGTGCCCTGGTCCCAGACGATCACCGTGCCGCCGCCGTACTCGCCCTTCGCGATCACTCCCTCGAAGGTGCGGTACTCCAGCGGGTGGTCCTCCGTGGGGACGGCCAGCCGCCTCTCGCGCGGGTTCTCGGACGGCCCGCGCGGCACCGCCCAGGACTTCAGTACGCCGCCGACCTCCAGCCGGAAGTCGAAGTGCATGCGCCGGGCCTGGTGGATCTGGACGACAAAGCAGGGCGCCGGACCCGTCCGCCCGCCGTCTCCGCGCGGCTCCGCGGTCGCGTCGAAGTGCCGTTTGCCGCGGTAGTCCCGGAGCCGGTCGCCGTTCTCGCCAGTCACGTTCATCGGGATACCTCCTCCGGCAGCCCCGCCGGGTGCCCCTCCCCCCTTCCACTGTGACGCTCCTGGGCGTGACGTGCACAGGGACGCCGACACCGGGGCAGACGGCACGTATGTCGACGTCAAGTTTCTCGACATGGAGGCTGTCGGTGAAGCC
This sequence comes from Streptomyces sp. NPDC058092, assembly GCF_042884935.1. NCBI lineage: Bacteria > Bacillati > Actinomycetota > Actinomycetes > Kitasatosporales > Streptomycetaceae > Streptomyces > Streptomyces sp. NPDC058092. The sequence continues at coordinate 312,605 of NZ_JBHVSY010000003.1, read as the reverse complement.
GGTCCGCCCGGTTCGGGCGCCCCACCCGCAGGCCGCCGGCGCAGCGACGCGTCGTGGTCAGTAGAACCGCGGTCCGGCGTCGGTGACCCTTGCCGCTTCGACCAGGCCGGGCTTGCCCTTGTCCACGGTCTGGCAGGTGTACTTGGTCTTCACGTCCAGCGGCACCAGCACGGCCTTGGGAATGTTGTTGCAGCGCACAAGTTCGGGGTCGTAGTTGCCGTAGAGCAGGCGGGCGGCGCCGTCTCGGGTAAGGACACCCTTGCGCGGGACCGCTTGGTACTTCACCACGTTGTCCGACCAGCCGGAGTTCTCGCCGATGGTCACATCCCACACCACCTCGAGGCCCTCGTAGGTGACCGTGCAGGTCACCTGCGTACCGGCCTTCGAGGCCACGTCATCCGGGCACTCGCCGACGGTCTTCCCTTCGGCCTTGGCCATGTCGAGAGTCTTGCGGCGCAGCTCGTACGCCAAATTCTTGCTGAACGGGGCGCCGGCGTCCGGAGACGGTTGCAGCTCCCCCTCCGGCATCTCCGGCGGCTCGGGCACTTTCTGCGGAAGCACGGGAAGGGCCGCCGCCGGCTTGGCACCGGCGTCGTCCGAGCCGGACCCTCCGCCCCCGCACCCCGTGACCAACAGGCCCACCGCACCGACCATGACGGCTGTAACGATCTTTATCCGCATGGCCGTCACCCTATCGAGGGGGCAACCAGCGCCGGACGGGGTCTCTCGCCCCGGCCTCTCCGACGAGGACCGACCCCGCCGACTCCCTAACCCTCCAGGAACACCGGATTGGTGAGCGCCACCTCGTACGGCAGCCCTTCCGGGGCGACGGTGTACGGGCCGAGGGCGATGTGCCAGGTCCCGGCCCGTACCGGCCCCGCGATGCAGCCGGGCGTCGCCTCGTCCGCCCGGATGACCGGGCCCCGAATTCCCGGACGCTCGGCTTCGCGCTCCGCGCGGCATACGTTGGGGCCGTCACCGGACCACGACGGAGGAGTCCTCGCATGCGGATCGCCACCACGATCTTCCTCACCGATGAGACGATCACGCCGCTGCGGCTCGCCCGCGAGCTCGAACAGCGCGGGTACGCCGGGCTCTATCTGCCCGAGCACACCCACATCCCCGTCAGCAGGGAAACCCCCTACCCGGCGGGCGGCGAACTCCCGCCCGAGTACGGCCGCACCCTCGACCCCTTCGTCGCCCTCGCCCAGGCCGCCGCCGTCACCGAACGCCTCGCTCTCGGCACCGGCATCACGCTCGTCGCCCAGCACGACCCGATCGACCTGGCGAAGCAGATCGCCACCCTCGACCATCTCTCGGGCGGCCGCTTCACGCTGGGCCTCGGCTACGGCTGGAACATCGAGGAAGCCGCGGACCACGGCGTGAACTGGTCGACGCGCCGGGAACTCGTCCGCGACCGGATGGCTCTGATGCGCGCCCTGTGGTCGGACGAACCGACCGCGTACGAGGGCGAGTTCGGCTCGGTCCGCGCCAGCCACGCGTACCCGAAGCCGGTCCAGGAACCCCGCGGCCCGGTGAACGGCCCCCGCACCCTGATCGGCGGGGCGGCGGGCCCGAAGCTGTTCACGCACATCGCGCAGTACGCGGACGGCTGGCTCCCGATCGGCGGCCGGGGCCTGACGGAGTCCGTACCGAAGCTCCGCGCGGCCTGGGAATCGGCCGGCCGTGACCCCAAGCACCTCCAGGTGGTCCCCTACGCGGTACTCCCGAGCCCTGGGAAGCTGGCGCACTACGCGGAACTGGGCATCGAGGAGGTCGTTCTGCAGCTGCCTCCGGCCGGAGAGGCGGAGGTACTGCGAGCGCTGGACGCGTATGCGGAGTTCCTGTAACTGCACGGTGCAACCAATTCGCCCCTTCTGTGCATCTTCATCAGTTGAAGATCGAGCGGGTCTGCTGAGCAGACCCGGGAGTGGGGAGAGCGATGAACAGGCCGCTGCGGCGCATAGCCATATTCTGCGGGCTGCTGGTGATGGCTCTGCTGCTGCGGGCGAACTGGCTCGGGTACGTCCAGAGCGAGTCGCTGGCCACCCATGAACGCAACAAACGGGTGCAGATCGCCCAGTTCGCCATCCCGCGCGGCGACATCATCGTGGGCGGCCGGGCGATCACCGGCTCCAAGGCGGTCGACGGCACGGACTTCAAGTACCAGCGGACCTTCAAGAACGGCCCCATGTACGCCCCGGTCACCGGCTACGCCTCCCAGGCGCAAGGCATGTCGCTCCTGGAGAAGACGTACGACAGCATCCTCAGCGGCCAGGACGACCGGTTCGCGTTCAGGCACGCCAAGGACATTCTCACCGGCGAGGAGCGGCGCGGCGGTGCGGTGGTCACCACGATCGATGCGAAGGCACAGGCGGCCGGGTACAAGGGACTGACCGACCTCGGCGCGCGCGGCGCGGTCGTCGCTCTCGACCCGCGTACGGGAAAGGTCCTGGCCCTGGTCTCCACACCCTCGTACGATCCGTCGGTCTTCGCCGGGAATTCGTTCAAGGAGGGCGACCGCTTCCAGGCACTCGTCAAAGACAAGAGCAAGCCGCTGGCCAACCGTCCGCTGCGCGAGACGTTCCCGCCCGGCTCCACGTTCAAGATCCTGACGGCGGCGGCGGCCCTGGAGAACGGCGTGGTGACCGACGTCGACGCGGCGTCCGACGCCGTCTCCCCGTATCCCCTGCCACTTTCCTCGAACAGGATCAGCAGTGAGGCCGGTGACGCGGTGTGCAGCAAGGCGTCCATGAAGACCGCGATGCAGTACTCCTGCAACAACGTCTTCCTCGACGCGGCGTCCAAGGTCGGCGCCGACAAGATGCGTGAGACCGCGGAGAAGTTCGGCTTCAACTCGGATGTCTACTCCGACGAGTTCGGTGACATGCTCGCCACCAGGAGCCTCTACCCGAAGGAACTGGACAAGCCCGGAACCGCACTCACGGGCATGGGCCAGGGCAGCCTCACCAGCACACCGATGCAGATGGCCATGGTGACCGCCGCGCTCGCCAACGACGGCAAGCTGATGCAGCCGTACATCGTCGAAGAGCTGCGCGGCCCGGACCTGTCGACCCTGGAGAAGCACGAACCGAAGCTCAAGAGCCAGGCCGTGTCCGAGGCGACGGCGAAGAAGGTCCAGGAAATGATGGAGTTCACCGCGAAGGAGGGCAGCGCCCAGCGGGCCCTGATCGACGGCGTCACGGTCGGCGGCAAGACCGGCACGGCGCAGCGCGGCGTGAATGTGAAGGACGAGGTGCCGTACGGCTGGTTCGTCTCGTACGGGAAGAAGGCCGACGGACGGTCGGTGGCGGTCGCGGTGTTCATCGACCCGACGGACATGGACATCTCCCGATCGGACATCTCCGGTGGCCGGCTGGGTGCGCCGATCGCGAAGAGCGTGATGGAGGCGGTACTGGGCAAGTAGCGGTCACCCCGACGTTCCTTACGTGCGAGGAAGCCGGGTTGATCAGTAGTCAGATCTCCGTGAGGAGTGTCGGCAGTTTGCGCATGTCGTCGAAGACCACGGTGTCCGGACCTTCCAGCCAGTGTGCCGGGGTCAGCCCGCCCGCGTAGCCGAGCACTCGCATACCGGCAGAACGGGCCGCCTGGACCCCGTACTTGCTGTCCTCGACGACGACGCAGGCCGCAGGAACCACCCCCATCTGCCGGGCCGCGTGGAGGAAGATGTCGGGGGCGGGCTTGCCGCGCGCGACTTCGCTCGCGCTGAAGATCCGGCCCTCGAAGTGTGAGTGGAGACCTGTGTGGCCGAGGGTGTGGCGCATCTTCTCGTGACTACCGCTTGACGCCACGCAGGTGGGGAGTGTGAGGGCGGCCAGCGCCTCGTGGATGCCGTCGACCGCGACGAGCTCGGTGTCCACGGCGGCGCGGTGGAGGTCCTCGAAGCGTTGCTGCCACGCGGCGGACCGGCCGGGCAGGTGGGCGTCGATCAGCTCGCCGACGGACGTGTTCGACCGGCCCACGAACTTCTCGATCACCTCGTCCGCCGTCAGCGGCCACCCCAGCTCGGCACCCACTTCGACCTGGATGCGTACGGCGATTCGTTCGCTGTCGACGAGTACGCCGTCGCAGTCGAATATGACGAGTTCAAGGGGAGGAGCAGCCATCGTGGTCATCCGGACAGGATAGGGACACCGCCGACCCCGACGTTCAGCACGTGCTCAGGCCGTCAGGACGTGCGGTTCGTCGGCCGCGCAGTCGTGGCAGTTGCCGGGGGTGGGGGAGCGGAAGGCGCGGTCGCAGTGGTCGCAGTTCTGGAGCGGGGTGGGCCGGTAGGCGGGTGTGGTGGGGGGTGGGAGGAGGGCGATGAGGCGGTGCCTCAAGAGTTTGGCCGGGAATTTGAGGGGCTGGGGGAGGTCCTGGGTGAGGGCGTGGCGGATGGCGGCCGGCGTGGCGCCGCGTTCGAACCAGGTGGCGACGGCGGGGGCGAGTTGCTCGATGTCACATGCGGTGAGGGTGATGTGGGGGCTGCGGCGGTGGAGTTCGGTGAGGAGCGCGGTGGCGGCGTGGAGGAGTTGGGGGAGGGGGTTGGCGGGTTGGGGAAGCGGTGGGGGCGGGGGCTTGGCTGCGGTGGGGGCGGGGACGTGGGGCGGTTCGGGGAGCGGTGGGGGCGTGGCGGTTACGGGGGTGGGGGGCAGTGGTGCCAGTGGTGCCGGTGGTGCGTGGATGGCGACCGGGGCGATGACCGGGGCCGGGGCTGGGTGGCTGGGCTTGGGGCGTCGTTTGGGGGCCGGGACGGGGCGGGCGCTGGTGGAGCCCGGCTGGTTGTACGAGCAGGTGCGGGTGACGACGCGGCCGTTGGGGAGACGTTCGCGGATGCGTTCCAGGTAGCCGTGGGCCTCGAGCTCCCGCAGGGCGGCGGCGATGCGGGCTTCGCTTTCCGGGAAGCGGTCGGCGAGGAACCTGATGCCGATCTTCGCCCCGGTGGGCAGCGACTGGATGTGGGTGGCGAGGCCGATCGCGAGGAGGGAGAGCTCGCGGTGCTGGGCGAGGTGGTTGCCGACGATGGTGAAGCGGGTGGTGTGCCGGGAATTGATGTGCATGACACCGGATGTCGGTGTGGCGTCCACGGGTACGCGGGACGGGGTGCGCGAGGGCGCGCTAATCTGCTGGGTATCCATCGGGAAGCGGTTCTCTTCCTCGGTGGTCAGGCCCTCGATCAGGATTGCCGTCCTGGCCGGGGGCCGACGCATGTCTGTTGTTGTGGGGGTGAGCATATGCCAGCCAACCGGTACGAAATCCAGCTCAGTTGGCGAACCTCACCCGTGCGAGTGACGCGCGCGGTGGGTGGCCGGGGTGGGGGTTGGGTGGGGAAGTTTCTTCTCCCCAAAGCCTTGAAGGCTTTTACGTCGGGGCCCGCCGAGTCGCGGCCGGCCGTGTCGCACTGCACCGAGTCGGGGGTGCCCTGATCCGGTGCAGTGCTGGTGGGGGCTCAGCCCTGCTGCGCGTACGCCACGAAGGCGGACCAGGTGGCGGGGGCGACGTCGAGGTGGGGGCCCGGGGTGTTCTTGGAGTCGCGGATGTGGACGGTGGTGGGGCAGGTTGCGACCTCGATGCAGTTGCCGCCTTCGCCCGTGCTGTAACTGGACTTGTGCCAGCCGTAGGCGACCTCGATGCAGTTGCCGCCTTCGCCGTCGCTGTGGCTGCTCTTGAACCAGTGCAGTTGCTCGGTGTTCATAGCTCTCCCAGCATCTTCTCGATCAGCGTCAGGGACTCCCTCGGGGTGAGAGCCTGCGCTCGGATGATCCCATAGCGCTCGCTGAAGACCCGGACCTCCTCGGAGTCTGTGATCAGCCGTGGATGTCCGTAGAGCTCTGTGTAAACCGCCTGCTGCCGGCCTTTGGGGGTGATCAGGGTGAACGTGCCGCCAATCGCAGGGTGTTCCTCGCGATGCGTCGGCATGACCTGGATCTCCACCGTCCGCAGCCTTCCGATGTGCAAGAGCCGTTGCAGCTGCTCTGTGTGGACGGCTCTGCCTCCGATTGGTCGCCGCAACGGGGTTTCTTCCAGTACGTAGCTGAAGGTCGGCGCAGGCCAGCGCTCGAAGATTTGTTGCCGATCCAACCGGTCGGCGACGCGCTTCTCGATGGTCGCCTCGTCCAGCAATGGGCGGCGCTGTGTGAAGACGGCCCGTGCGTATGCCTCCGTTTGAAGCAGGCCGGGCACGACCTGGGCGCTGTACTCGTGCAACGCAAGCGCATCCGCCTCCACCCGCGCATAGCTGCGGAACCAGTCCGGGTGCCGCGTCCGTGACCGCGACAACGCCTCCCGCACCTCATCGACCGCTGCCGCCAGCACGCCTCCCGCGTTCAGCAACGTGTCGGCACGCCCCAGGAAGTCCGGCTGCGGCGTCCGCACGCCCCGCTCCATCGCGGAGATCAGGTCCTCCCCGCAATGCGCAGCGAGCCCCAGATCCCTCTGGCTCAGGCCCGCGCGTTCGCGCAGCACCTTGAGCTGTTTGCCCAGCGCCCTGAACAGGTGTGCTGTGCCGTCCGACTCGGCCGGTCGTTCCGGTCGTTCTTCGCGTTCCGCGTTCGCCATTTACCCCGCACCGCTCTCTGTCCGCCCGGTCACGGCCGACGCCCCGTACAGCCGACCGGGCGGGCCCGTACAGCTCCTCGGAGTCGTGGTGTCACTCCTGGTCAGCGTACGAGGAACCGGACACGCTGAGTCACATGAACGCCGAAATCACCCTTGTGGGCGCCGAGTTCGTCCAGCGGTTCAGCGCCACCCGCCGAGGCGCGCGGCTCGCCCGTCGGCTCGCTGTGCATCAACTCGACGAGTGGGGTGTGCCGTACGGGAGCGAGCTCTCCGACGATGCCGCCGTGATCGTGTCCGAGCTGGCGGCCAACGCGGTGCTGCACGGACGCGTAGCGGGGCGGGACTTCGAACTGAGGCTCGTGGCCCTCGCGGGTACGCTCCGGATCGAGGTGTCGGACGCGCGGGGAGAGCGAGGGCCGGAGCCTCAACCGCCCCGGTCCGGTGCGGAATCGGGGTACGGGTTGCATCTGGTCGGGGCGCTGGCGGCGTCGTGGGGCGTGAAGGACCGGGGCGTGGGCAAGACGGTCTGGGCCGAGTTGGCCACGACCCCGTGACGGTCAGCCGACGCGGCCGAGGTGGATCACGAAGATGGTGACCTGGGCTTCTGCGACCTCGTACAGCACTCGATAGCGCCCGACATGCACGCGTCGCAGCCGGCGCCGGTGTGCGGACCGCCGTACGCATCAGGACGGGGGCGTTGTCGTCCCCCCGCGAAGGTGCACGTCGCGCGACGCCTGTTCAGCCCGTGCTCTCCCGAGCGCCGCAGACAACCCCACCCCATCCGAACAACGTGACACCACACCCCCTACATGTCACGTTGAGAAATGGTCAGGACCTGTGGATCGGCATCATCGTCCGTGAGGACGGCGTCGGCGCGCGGGCATGGTCGAAGGGCATTGCCTTGAACCAGGACGGTTCGGTTGCCGGTTTCACCTACGACGATCAGCTCGTGCGAACGAGTCAGGGCTGGCGCATCAGGCACCGCAAGGTCTCAGAGGGCGTTAAGTCCCATCTCTCTGGGTTCGTGATCGCTCGTTCGTGTGACTGGTTGCCGTTCGGGGTGGCGATTGGGCATGTGCATGCTCGGATATCGGCATGGAGTGTGGGCCGTATCCGAGCGACTTATCGGACGAGCAGTGGGCGTTGATCGAGCCGATGATCTTGTCCTGGAAGCAGGACCGTGTGGTGCGGTCGGCGACCAAGGATCCCGGGACCTGTGATCTCCGGGAGGTCGTGAACGCGATCTTCTACCAGAACCGGACGGGCTGCCAGTGGGGCGTTGTCAGGTTGTGTGGTGGCCTTCTCAGGCGGCGTGATCATCCGTCTGGTCGAATCGCTGGAGGGGCTGTCCGTGGTGACGCCGTCGTACCGGGGTTTCCGCTTCCCTCCGGAGGTCATCTCCCACTGCGTGTGGCTGTACCACCGCTTCAACCTGAGCCTGCGCGACATCGAGGAGCTGATGCTCGAGCGCGGCATCGAGGTCAGCCACGAGACAGTCCACCAGTGGACGCGCCGGTTCGGCCCGGCTTATGCCGCTGCTCTACGTCGGCGCCGTCCGGGGCCTGGTGACAAGTGGCGCTTGGACGAGGTGTTCGTCAAAATCAACGGCGTGCAGCGGTACCTGTGGCGGGCCGTGGACCAGCACGGGAACGTGCTCGACATCCTGCTGCAGAACCGGCGGGACGCGGCCGCGGCCAGGCGTTTCTTCCGGAAGCTGATGAAGAAGACCCGGTCGGTGCCCCGGTTGATCGTCACCGACAAGCTCCGCTCCTACGGCGTCGCCCACCGCCACGAGATGCCGTCGGTCGAACACCGCTCGCACAAGGGCCTGAACAACCGGGCCGAGAACTCCCACCAGCCGAGGAGGCAACGCGAGCGCGCGATGAAAGGCTTCCGATCGGTGGGTGTCGCACAACGGTTCCTGGCCGCGTTCAGCGGCATCTCACCCCACTTCCGACCCCGCCGTCACCTCCTCACCGCCCCGAACTACCGCGCCGAGGTGATCACCCGCTTCGCGATCTGGGACCAGATCACCGGCGTCGCCGGCCTGCCCGCCGTAGCCTGAGCCGCTGTCACCACCGAAGCCGAAACGCGTCGAACCGGCTCACACCCTCGAGCACTCGCTCAACCTGACAAAACCCTCTGACTCCACTTCAGGTTGGTGAGGCGTACTACGTCGCCGAAACGGGGGAGGTTCAGCGAGATGGCCGCCTCGTGCTCCTCGGCCGTCAGCGCGGCCATGCCTTCCTCGACAAACACCACGTCGTAGCCGTGATCGGCGGCTGCCCGCGCGGTGGATTCGACGCCGAGGTTTGTCGCGATGCCCGCGAACACCAAGGTATCGACGCCGCGCTGCTGGAGCAGCTCGTGTAGGCCAGTGCCGTAGAAGCCGCCGATGGTGCGCTTGACAACCACCGCGTCCGCGAGTTCGGCGACTGACGCGACCAGCTCACTCCCAGGCGGCTGTTCGGTGACGTTCGGACGTTCAACCCGGACTGCAATGACCGGTGCGCCGACGGCACGGCTCTCACCAGCCAGAGTGAGGGCGGCGTCGACCACCGCGTCTCCCGTGCGGGGTTCCAGCGGCAGACCGACGATCCGTTCCATCAGGTCGATCAGGACAAGTGCCGTACGCGCATGGTCGAGAGTTCGCATGACGCAACGGTAGTACTTCAGCGGTAGATGTGGTCTTGCTGAGGTCCCGGTGGGGAGACGGCTGCGGCCACCGCTGATCATCGTGAGGTGTGGCAGCACCTGCTCGGCCGGGCCACATGGACGCAGACCTCGTGCGCGACGAGCGGCCGGCGTCACGCCCACCGCCGGGAGCCGATCGAGCCCGGGCAGTCCGGCGTCCCGCCGATGGGGAACCCGCCACATCCCGGACGGCAAACTCATCTGGGCTGATCAGCAACTGCCAGCCAGTCCCATACGGCCTGACGCAGCGCCTGTTCAAGGCGGGTCCGGGCGCCCCGACCCAAGGTCCAGGTGCAGATCCATTCCACGGTTGGCCCAGTTAGTCCACATTTCCGGGCCACTAGCTGCATAGCCTCGACACCAATGCGGCTGAGACCGCGAGCGACCTCTGTAGGGGATCCCGAGGTCGACACGGCTGCCTGCTTTGGGTTTCCGGCCCGTACGCGTTGACCTGCTCGACCACCCACCTTTTCGGCTGTAGGACGAAGCCTTTGCCTTGGTCCTCTGGGTTGCGGCGGACGACCTCGACGGTGATGTCCAGCAGTGCACCGTGGATGATGACCTCGTCCTTGAATCCCTGGTCCACCAGGGCCTTCTCCAGGCGCATCCCGCACCGATCCGCTGCCTGGTCGAGCAGGGCCACCCCGGCGGCGTTGTCGTGTGCGGAGGCGGCCAGGACGACGACACCGATGATCAGTCCCAGCACGTCGACGGCCAGTCCCCGCTTGCGCCCCGGCGTCCGCTTGTTGGCGTCCAGTCCCGTCGTGGTTTTCGGGACTCCCGCGGCCGCGCGCACAGACTGGGTGTCGATGACCACGAGGGACGGGTCCTCTAATCGGCGGGCCTTCTCCCGCACTTGGCAGCGCAGGAGTTCCTGGATCCGCTGGTCGAGCCCGTCCTTGCGCCACAGCGTGAAGTAATAGAACACCGCCGACCAGGCGGGCAGGTCATGGGGCAGGTAGCGCCACTGGCAGCCCGTCCGGTTCTGGTAGAAGATCGCGTTCACGACCTCCCGGAGATCACAGGTCCCGGGATCCTTGGTCGCCGACCGCGCCACACGGTCCTGCTTCCAGGACAAGATCATCGGCTCGATCAACGCCCACTGCTCGTCCGATAAGTCGCTCGGATACGGCCCACGCTCCATGCCGATATCCGAGCATGCACATGCCCAATCGCCGCCCCGAACGGCAACCAGTCACACGAACGAGCGATCACGAACCCAGAGAGATGGGACTTAACGCCCTCTCAGCTCGTCGTGAGGCCCGGCGTGGGGTCGAACCACTCGTTCTGCCCGACTGAACGTGGCGGCTGACGCGCGCGGATGCTGGTGATCGTCTCGTTGATCCAGGACCTGTTGCGAAAGTGCTGGTCGCAGCCACTCGTTGATGGCTGAGGCCGGCACGGTCGCCTCGTATCAGATGCAGAGGCAAGGTGCCGCGAGCGGTCGAGCCGGTCGGCCGAGCCGGGTCACTTCGGGCGGTTGGCGGTGACCAGCCAGGCGGTGCTGCGCAGTCGCACCGCGCCGTTCTCCTCGTGGGGGCGCAGGATGTCCGTGAGTGCCTGGCGGGCGCGGTCCTGGGTCTCCTGGTCGACCTGGCTCATCAGGTGGCGTCCGGGACCGGAGCCCAGCAGGAAGGCGGCCGCGTCGTCGGCGTCCTGTCCCCACGTCCCCTGAGCCTCTACGCGTGCCGCGGTGATGTGCGTGAACCCGGCGGCGGACAGCAATTCACTGGTGCGGTCCGGGTCCGCCAGGGAGAACATTCCCGGACTTCCCGGCGTGCCGAAGCCTCCGACGGGCAGGATGTCGCGCAGTGTCGCGATGGCCTGGAGCCATTCGTTGCCCTCGGCGTCTGCGCCGCAGATGAACGCCATGCGGCCGCCGGGGCGCAGGGCCTGACCGATGTTGGTGAAGGCGGCGACAGGGTCGGCGAAGAACATCACCCCGTAACGGCTGATCACGACGTCGAACGAGCCCGGCGCGAAGGCGTGGACCTGGGCGTCTCCTTGCTCGAAGGACACGTTGCCGACGTTCTCGCGTCGCGCTGACTCGCGGGCGCGCTCCAGCATCGGCGCCGACAGGTCCAGACCCACGACCCGTCCGTCGAGCGCCTGGGGTGCGGCCAGGCGGGTCGTGCAGCCGGCTCCGCAGCCGATGTCCAGGACGTGGTCCTGTTCCCTGATCGCGGCGGCGGCGAGCAGGGGTTCGTTGAAGCCCGCGTTCACGGCGTCCCAGCGGTCCTGGTTCCGGGCCCAGTGGGTGCCCTCGTAACCGTTCCATGCCTGCGCCTGCCCGGTGTTGACGATGTGGTGCATCCGGTGCCTCCTGCTGGTGGGTGAGGGGTCTGCCCTGCCTAGAATGGGCATCCGCCCAAACAGTATGGGCGGATGCCCATTCCGGCAATCCCCTTCTTGCGCCGGGGTGTGCCGCAATCGCGTACCAGGAGAGGTCCTATGTCACCGCGTGGAGTAGCGATCCCCGATGTTCGCGAGCGGCTGTTCGCCGCCGCGGAGCGGGTCCTGGCCCGTGAGGGCCCAGCCGCCCTGACCGGCCGTGCGATCACCGGCGAGGCGGGCTGCGCCAAGGGGCTGTTGCACGCCCACTTCACCGGGCTGGACGAATTCGTCGCCGAGCTGGTCCTGGACCGGTTTGCGCGCACCGCACGGCAGGCCGGGGAGCTTGCCGGGCGAGCGGGCCGGGCGACTGTGGCCGAGAACCTCGTCACGGTCGCGCTCGCGCTCCTGACCTCCGCAGGCCCGACGGTCGCCGGTCTTGCCCTCACCCGCCCCGCCGCCGCCACCCGGGTGCGCCAGGCGCTGGAGGCCGGTGCACCCGGCTTCACGGCAATCCAGGACTCGATCAACGCATACCTGGGCGCCGAACAGCGGCTCGGGCGCCTCGCGGACGATGCCGACACCACCTCGCTCGCGCTCGCCGTCGTCGGAACCGTCCACCACCTGCTGATGACCAGCTGGGCCGGCGCACCGGACCCCCGCGACCAAGTGGAACGACTGGTCGCCCTGCTCGCCGGTGCTGCCGGGGCCGACCCCAACCGCACCACGGCCGCCCAGGAACTGTCCTGACAGCGGATCAAGCTCTGCGGTTATCGGTTCATGGGGGACTGTAAAGCCAACGGCGTGCTGTACGGGAGCGAGCTCTCCGACGATGCCGCCGTGATCGTGTCCGAGCCGGCGGCCAACGCGGTGCTGCACGGGCGGGTAGCGGGGCGGGACTTCGAACTGAGGCTCGTCGCCCTCGCGGGTACGCTCCGGATCGAGGTGTCGGACGCGCGGGGAGAGCGAGGGCCGGAGCCTCAACCGCCCCGGTCCGGCGCGGAATCGGGGTACGGCCTGCATCTGGTCGGGGTGCCGGCGACGTCGTGGGGCGTGAAGGGCCGGATCGTGGGAAAGACGGTCTGGGCGGAGTTACTTGCTGGTCATCATTGAGGCGGACACGGGACAGAGCCGATGCCCACCGCCCGGTGTCCTCCCGGTGGCAGGTCCGGCCGCCGCTGGTCAGCATGGGCACATGTCCCTCGATCAAGGAGGCCCCATGTCCATCGCGGTACTCGGAGCGACCGGTGGCCAGGGTGGCGCGGTGGCCGCCGCCCTGTTGGAGGCGGGGCATGCCGTGCGCGCCGTGGTGCGTGATCCCGGCAGCGGGCGGGCCAGGGCGCTGGCGGCGGCCGGAGCGGAGGTCGTCCCCGGCAACCTGTTCGACGCGGGCTCGCTCGCCGAGGCGTTCCGGGGCACGACGGCCGCGTTCGCCGTGACCACGCCGTTCCAGGACGGTCTGGAAGCGGAGGTGGCCCAGGGCGCGGCGATCGTACGGGCCGCCACGGACACCGCACTGCCGCATCTGGTGCTGGCCTCCGTCGCCAGTGCGGACCGCGCCACCGGCATCCCGCACTTCGAGACCAAGGCCAGGACCGAGGAGCTGCTCGCAGGCTCCGGACTTCCGGCGACGGTGGTGGCACCGACCTACTTCTACGACAACGCGCTGGGCGCGCTGGACGAGGTCGCCGCCGGCCTCCTCACCATGCCGCTTCCCGGCGACACCCCGCTCCAGCAGGTGGCACGGCAGGACCTGGGCCGGGTCGTGGCCGCGGTCGTGGCCGATCCGGACCGATGGATCGGGCAGCGGATCGAGGTGGCGGGCGACGATCCCACGCCGGTCCGGATGGCCGAGGAGATCGGACGGGCCGCGGGCGGCACGGTCGCGTTCCGGCAGACGCCGCTGGCGGACCTGTGCACCACCAGCCCCGACATGTTCGCCATGTACAGCTTTCTGGCGGACACCGGTTACCAGGTGGACCTGGAGGCATTGCGCACGCAGTTCCCCGGCGTCCCATGGACTTCGTACGGAGCATGGGTGAACGCCCAGAAGTGGCCGACGCCCCGCATCAGGACGACGTGACACCTGGGCCTGTGACACAGATGCGCCCCTGCCCGAGCCGCCCGGCTCGGGCAGGGGCGCCCCCGTGTCGGAGTGCGAGCAGTGCTCGTACGGGGATGACGGTGTCCGACAGCTCGTCGCGGCCCGGACGGGGCGCGCGCTGCTCATGAGGGAGCGGCTCCACCACCACTCTGGCCGAGCCCTGCTCCAGACATCTTGGCGGCAAGCTACGTGAGCTGCGTTTCACCATGGACGGCAGCGCAGTGCGGATCACCTACTGGCTCGCTCCCGAGAAGCGCATTGTGTTGCTGACGGTGTTCCGGAAGACCAAGCAGCGCGAGACTGCTGAGGTGGAGCGTGCTCAGCAAGCCCAAAAGGTGTGCGAGGCAGACCACGGTGCGGCAGAGCACAGCTATGACCGGAGTGAGGAGGAATAACTGTGGACCACTCCCAGTGGAAGACGCGACAGACCAGGAAGCTCCTGGGCGAGGCGGTCGAGGAGTCACCGGCCTACACCGAGGCCGGGTACACCTTCGCGTTGGGGCAGGCTGTCTACGACCGACGGACCGAACTCGGACTGTCGCAGACTGAACTGGCCCGTCGCGCAGGGATGACACAACCGCAGATCTCTCACATCGAGGGTGGTGACTCCGTGCCGACTCTGGCCTTGCTGACACGCCTGGCCAAGGCGCTGGACGCCTCGCTCACCATCGACCTGGACGGTGACACTTCGGCGTTTTCCTTTACTGCGCACGACTACTGCGCACGACAGCGGCCGACCCGATGAGGTCTCTGCGGACGGGCGTTCCTCGGCGGCTTGACGACGGCGGCACGGGCGCCGCTGAGAGGGCACCGGGCCCTTTTCGACGCGTACTCGTGCCCACGGCTCACATGACGGCAGGCACAGTCGTACGTACGCGTACGGGCCGGGCGCCCCGTCCGTGGTGGGGTGCCCGGCCCGCGTACGGGTACCGGAGGCGCGAAGTCAGCGCTTGATCTCCTTGATCTTGAGCATCCGCGTGATGACCTTGTCCAGCTCGTCGTCGGCGAAGACGTTCTTCCAGTCGTCGCGGACGATCGACTCGCGGCCGTAGTCCATCGCGATCAGGCACGCGTCGGAGAACGGGTTCGAGCCCTTGAGGGTGTTGGCCAGCGCCACCTGGGTGTGGCCCAGCAGCATCGCGCGGGCGGCCTTCTCCGGGACGCCCACCGTGTGGACGGTCTCGTGGAGGGCCTCGGTCAGCAGCGCGCCGACCATGCAGGCGATCGTCTCGACGAGGGTCGGCTCCAGGACGGCGAGCTGCTTCACGGTCACCCAGTGGACCTCGACGACCGGGGCGTACATCGTGGAGATGACGGCCTCGGCCAGCTCCTGGGCCTTCGGGTCGGCGGCCTCGGCGGCGGGCTCGAAGGAGGCGACGACCTCCTGCGGGGCGGCGATGCCGCCGAAGGTGTCGGCCCACTCCTCCTTCGTCGTGCGCTCCAGGAACACCGACGGGTGGCAGGGGTGGGCCACCGCGTTGTGCACGTCCGCGCGGCGGGTCAGCAGACCGGCATACGCGGCGGCCGGGTCCAGGGTCAGCAGGATCGCGCCCGGCTTCATGACCGGGACGAGCTGCTCGGAGACCTTGCCGAGGACGACGTCCGGCACGGCGAGGATCACGACATCCGCCCGCGCCGCCGCCTCGGCGCCGTCGGTCAGCTCGCGGCCGAGCTCGCGGATCAGCTCCTGGCCCTGGGGCGAGTTCTCGGCGAAGAGGGTGGTGAAGTCGCTCTTGACCAGGTTGTTGGAGACGCGCTGGCCCATCTTGCCGGCGGCCCCGATGACGGCAACGGTGGTGGATGCGGTCGTGGTTTCGGTGGCCATTACTTGCTCCTCATGAGGGTGTTGATGCTGTGCCGGGTCCACTGGTCCTCCAGGCGGGCGGTCTCGGTGAAATCGCCCTGCCAGGGGAGCCAGTGCTCCACGATCTGGTTGATGCCCTTCTCGTCCGGCCGGACCGTGTCGATCAGGTGGCCGTAGTCGAGGAGGCCCTCCCCGAGGAGGCAGCCGGCGAAGGTGAAGCCGACCCAGCCGTCACGGCGGGAGAACGAGAAGTCCTTGACGTGGATGTTCACCACGTAGGGGGCGGTGGCGTCGATGACGTCCACCGGGCGTTCGAGGCGGGCGACGCTGTTGCCCGGGTCGAGCACGACGCCCAGGTACGGGCTGTCCACGCCGCGTACGACGGACAGCAGGTCGTCGGTGGAGACCTGCTCGTACGTCTCCAGGCCGAGTGTCACGCCCGCCGCCGCGTACGTGGGGACGGCCTCGCGCAGCAGGCCGGTCGCCTCCGCCACGGACGGCCGGTGGCCCGCCGTGTTCAGCATCGAGCGGACCAGGGTGACGCCCAGGCGCCGCGCGATGCGGAGGTATTCGGCCAGGTGCCCGGTGCGCACGCCACGCGTGCCCAGTTCCAGCGTGATGCCGTACTCGGCCGCCGTGGCGCGTACCGCGTCCAGTTGCGCGTCGTCGAACGCCTCGATCAGCGGGTAGTCGCAGATCTGGAAGACCTCGCCGCCCAAATCCCGCGTCTGCGCCAGCATTTCGTGCACGGTGAGCGGCTTCGGGGCCCTCTCGGAAATCCGCCAGAAGAAGGCGTACGTGCTCAGTCCGTAAGCCATCAGGCCGCTCCTTCCAGGGAGTTGGCCGCAGTGGAGGCGTGCAGGGTCATCGCCTCGTCGAGGATGCGTTCCACCGCCGCCGGGTCGTGGGCGAAGCGGCCCAGGAACAGTCCGCCGACGCCCGTGCCCAGCTCGGTCAGCAGGCCGGGGCCCGCGCTGCCGCCGTAGATCACCCGGCTGCCGGTGAGGGCGGGCCGGGTGGCCAGCCAGGCCGTCAGGGCCTCGCAGACCGTGCGGATGTGCTCGGGGGAGGCCGGTTCGGGAGCGCCGATCGCCCACTGCGGCTCGTACGCGATGACGACCGGGGCGGGCGCGCCGTCGTGGGCGGCCGTGGCCAGGATGCGCGCCGCTTCCGCGACCGTGCGGGACGCCGCCTCGGCGGGGGCGACCGGGTCGAGCTCGCCGACGCAGAGGACCGGGGTGAGGCCGTTGCGCAGGGCGGCCGCCGTCTTCGCGGCCACCACCGTGTCGCCCTCGCCGAAGAGGCGGCGGCGCTCGGCGTGCCCGACCTCGGCGTAACTCGCGCCGATCTCCTTCAGGTGGGTGCCGCTGACCTCGCCCGTGTACGGGCCGGTGTCCTCGGTCGCCAGGTCCTGTGCCCCGGTCCGTACCGCCGTACCGGCGAGGATGCCGGCCACCGGGACGATCGCGGGGAACGCGGGCAGCACGAACAGTTCGGCGGTGCCGCTGGTCACGGCGGGGTGGCGGGCGGCCGTGCCGGCGATCCGGCGCGCCCAGTTCAGGGTCTCGTGGTGGCTGAAGTACATCTTCAGGCTCACCCCGATCGTGACCCGGGGGTGGTTCTGCGGAGCGGCGGACATCAGGCTGCGGCTTCCTGCTGGTTCTCGTAGTCGTTCATCAGGGCGACCTTGGCGGCCGACGCCGACGTCTCGTCGAAGCGGTACGTCAGCCACTCGGCGGCCAGCCGGCGGGCCAGCTCCAGGCCGACGACCCGCTGGCCGAAGGTGAGGACCTGGGCGTTGTTGGAGAGGACCGCGCGCTCGACGGAGAACGAGTCGTGGGCGGTGACGGCCCGGACGCCCTTGACCTTGTTGGCGGCGATGGCGACCCCGAGGCCGGTGCCGCAGACCAGCAGGGCACGGTCCGCCTCGCCGCGCGCGACCATTTCCGCGGCGGCGATGGCGACCTTCGGGTACGCGGTGTGCCCGTCGGCGTCGACACCCACATCGGTGACGGCGGCGACGAGGTCGCTGGCCTCCAGGTCCTTCTTGAGGGCTTCCTTGTAGGCGTGACCGGCGTCGTCGGAACCGACGACGATGCGGAGCCGGTCGGACGTCGGCCGGGTGGACGTCGGCCGGCTGGACGTCGACTGGTCGGGCATCGGCTGGTCGGGCATCAGTGCTTCTCCAGGGTCGTGGCGAGAACGGGGTGGACTGCGCGGACGATCAGGGCCAGGGAGTGGGCTCCGGCGTCCGGGGTGCCGAGGCTCTTCTCGGCGTGCGGGCGGGCCCGGCCCATCCGGGGGAGCAGATCGGCGGTGGCCGCCGCTGCCGCTCGCGCGGTGCTCGCGGCCGTGTCCCAGGCGGCGGGCAGGGGGTGCCCCTCGCCGGTGGCGGTGGTCAGGGCGGCGGCGAACGGGACGAGGACGTCGACCATCGTCTTGTCGCCGACCTCGGCCCCGCCCAGCCGCATGACGGCCGCCGACGCCTGTGCGACCCCGGCGGCGACCACGGGGGCCGTCGGCCGGTCGGTGTCGCCGAGCGCCGTGCCGACCGCCCGCAGGATGACGCCCCACAGGGCGCCGGAGGTGCCGCCCGCCCGGTCGGCCCAGGCGTCGGCGGCCCGGAGGAGAAGGGTGCCGGCGCCCGCCCCCGACTTCCCGGCGCGGACCGCTGCTTCGTACGCGCCCGTGGCGCCCCGTCGCATGCCGATGCCGTGGTCGCCGTCACCGGCGACCGCGTCGATCCGGCCCAGTTCGTCGGCGTGCGTGTCGACGGTGTCCTTGAGGGTGCGGAGGACGGCGAGGACGGTACGGGCCGCCGCGCGCGACTCGTCCGTCGCGGCCGGGACGGTGTCGTCGGCGGCCTGCTCCTCGATGTCGACGGTGACGAGGTCCGCCGCCTCGACCACGCCCTTGCGGTACGCGGGGGCGTCCGCCGGGGCCGTCCACAGCGGCTCCAGCTCGTCGGTCAGCCAGCACAGGGTGAGCGAGACGCCCGCCATGTCGAAGCTGGTCACCAGCTCACCGACCTCCGGGTCGACGGCCTGCACCCCGGCCTCGGCGAGCAGCTGGGCCACCCGGCGGTAGACGACGAACAGCTCCTCGTACTTCACCGAGCCGAGCCCGTTGAGGATGACGGCCGCGCGCTGTCCGCGCGGGCTGTCCACGCCCTCGGGGAGTTCGCCGAGCACGGTCTCCACCAGCAGCTCGGCCGCCCCGTCGGCGGTCGGGACGGACTGCTCGCCCATGCCGGGCTCGCCGTGGATGCCGAGGCCGACGGCCATCCGGCCTTCGGGGACGGTGAACAGCGGGTGGCCGGCGCCCGGCAGCGTGCAGCCGGAGAACGCGACACCGAACGAGCGGGTGCGGGCGTTGGCCAGCCCGGCGATACGGGTCACCTCGGCCAGGTCGTGCCCGGCCTCGGCGGCGGCGGCCGCCGCCTTGAAGACCACCAGGTCACCGGCGACCCCACGACGCTTGTGGGCCTCGGCAGGGGAGGCGCTGGACATGTCGTCGGTGACGCCGAGCGTGCGGGTGGGTATGCCCTCGGCGGCCAACTGCTCGGCGGCCTGCCCGAAGTGGAGGACGTCGCCCGCGTAGTTTCCGTACGCGAGGAGGACACCGCCACCGGTCTGGGCGGCCCTCGCGACCTGGCGGACCTGGTGGGCGGAGGGCGAGGCGAAGACGTTGCCGACCGCGGCGCCGTGTGCGAGGCCCTGGCCCACCAGGCCGGAGAAGGCCGGGTAGTGGCCGGAGCCGCCGCCCACGACGACGGCGACCTGGCCGGGTGCGGTGCGGGTCGCGCGGACCACGCCGCCGGGGACCTTACGGACCCGGCGCGGGTGGGCGGCGACGAAGCCTTCGAGCGCCTCGTCGGCGAAGGCGGCGGGGTCGTTGAACAGGCGGGTCATCAGTGCGCCTCCACGAGGGACCGGCCCCGGCCCGCGTCCTGGCCCTTGGACCGGTTCGCGAGCCACAGCATCAGCGCGGCGGACATGAGCATGAAGGCGCCGACCAGGAACAGCGGCAGGTAGTAGTCGCCGCTGAAGTCCTTCAGCCAGCCGGTGACGTATCCGGCGGCGAAACCGGCCACGTTGCCCGCGGTGTTGATCAGTGCGATACCGGCCGCCGCGGCGGCGCCCGTGAGGAACTGCGACGGCACCGACCAGAAGACCGGCAGCGCGGCGAAGATCGCACACGCGGTGATCGTGATGACCGCGACGGTGGCGGCGGGCGAACCCATGTAGAGGGCGATCGGGATGGAGAGGCCGCCGACGACGGCCGGGCCCGCGATGTGCCACTTGCCGACGCCGTGCTTGGTGGCGTGCCGCGACCAGAAGAACAGGACGATCGCGGCCGGGAGGTACGGGATGGCCGTGATCAGGGCCTTGTCCATGACGCTGAACGAGGTGCCGAACTGCTCCTGGAAGCCGTTGATGATCGTCGGCAGGAAGAACGCCAGGGCGTACAGGCCGTAGATGAAGCCGAAGTAGATCAGCGCCAGGGTCCAGACGCGGCTGTTGGTGAAGGCGGCCTTCAGGGCCTCGCGACCGTGGTTCGTCTTCTCGTCCGCGCCGGTCTTCGTGGCGTTCTCGGCGGCCAGTTCGGCGGTCAGCCACTCCTTCTCGGAGGCCGTCAGCCACTTCGCGTCGGCCGGCCGGTCGATCAGGTAGAACCAGGCGACGATCCCGAGCAGGATCGCCGGGATGGACACGCCGAGGAACATCACGCGCCAGCCTTCGAGGCCGAAGAGCCCGTGCTGGTTGATGAACCAGCCGGCCAGCGGGGCGCCGATCACGGTGGTCAGCGGCTGGGCGAGGTAGAAGAGGCCGAGCACCTTCGTACGGTGCCTGGAGGGCACCCACTGGCTCAGGAAGAGGATCGCACCGGGGAAGAAACCGGCCTCGGCGACACCGAGCAGGAACCTCAGCGTGTAGAGCTGCTCGCTGTTCTGCACCCAGGTGAACAGCAGCGCGACGATGCCCCAGGACACCATGATCCGGGCCAGCCAGCGGCGGGCGCCGAACTTGTGCAGCGCCATGTTGCTGGGCACTTCGAGAATGATGTAACCGATGAAGAAGATTCCCGAGGCGAAGCCGAACTGCGCCGCGGTGAGCGCGAGGTCCTGGCCCATGCCGTTCGGCTCGGCGAAGGAGACCGCAGTCCGGTCCAGATAGTTCACGAAGAACATCAGGGCCACGAACGGGACGAGCCGGGTCGAGACCTTCTTGATGGCCGATCTCTCGACGGCCGATCTCTCGGCTGAATGCGCGGTGGCGCCCATGGAGACTCCTCGGTTCCCGGACCGCTTTGTCCGGCTCTATGTCACATGGCGACAAAGGGGGGATAGGGGAGAAACGCCCATGTCCGACCCGCTGACAGCACACACGCTAGCCCCGAATCCAAAATTGGTCACCAATTAACCAAAGTGACGTACGTCGCTCCGACGAGCGGGTTGATATGGCCGATGAGCGGCGCTACCGTGCTCCCGGCCCAGCCGGACGCGGTGACGTCTGATGTACTTGGCGACGTGTCCACGCAGCCCGAAGAGCCCGATTCCACGCAGTCCGAAGTGCCCGATCTGACGTCACTTCTGCGTCCTGTCGTGCGTGAATCCTCGGTCAGCGAGGTGGCCAAGCGGCTCCTCGACCACCTCTCCGAGGGCAATCTGAAGCCGGGTACGCGGCTGCCCGCCGAACGGCAGCTCGCCGACGCGCTCGGGGTCGCGCGCTCCAGCGTGCGCGGGGCGCTCTCCGCGCTGGACGTGCTGGGCATCATCGAGATCCGGCCGGGGTCGGGTTCGTACGTGCGCGAGGGGACGTCGGAGTTCCTGCCACGGGCGATCAACTGGGGGCTGATGCTCGGTCAGCGGCGTACCCAGGACCTGGTGGAGGTCCGTACGTTCATGGAGGGCATGTCGGCGCGGCTCGCCGCGGACCGGGCCTCCGCGGAGGACGTCGAACGGCTCGCCGGCCACCTGGAACGGATGCGGGAGGCGGGAACGGACGTCAAGGCGTTCATCGACGCCGACATCGCCTTCCATCTGGAGACGGCGAACATCGCCCGCAACACCGTGCTGAGCGACATCCTGCACTCGATCCGGGCGCTGCTCCAGGTGTGGATGGAGCGGGCCGGGGACATCGAGGGCACGGTGAGCGGGACGCTCCATGAGCACGGGGCGGTGCTCGACGCGATCCGGGCCGGCGACCCGGAGGCGGCGGACGCGGCCATGGCGGAGCACATGCGGTTGGCGAGCGAGCGGTTGAACCTGTCGCTCCGCGAGGACCGGCCGAACTAGCGCGGGCTGCTCGCACGGGCACTTCCGGTCCGGGCGTCCTGCTCAGCGGAGTCCCCGGTCCGGGGCGCAGGCCTCGCTCGTATGCTCGCTTCATGACCGATCCTCAGCGCGGACGCCCGACCACCAACTCCATGCGGCGGGCCCTCAAGCGGGCCCGCGACGGTGTCGCCCTCGATGTGACCGAGGCCGCCGTGCTGCTCCAGGCGCGCGGCGACGAGTTGACGGATCTCGCCGCCTCGGCCGCCCGGGTGCGCGACGCCGGGCTCGAAGCCGCGGGCCGGCCGGGTGTCATCACGTACTCCCGCAAGGTCTTCATCCCGCTGACCCGGCTCTGCCGCGACAAGTGCCACTACTGCACCTTCGTCACCGTCCCCGGCAAGCTCCGGCGCGCGGGTCACGGGATGTTCCTGTCACCGGACGAGGTGCTGGCCATCGCCCGCGAAGGCGCCGCCATGGGCTGCAAGGAAGCACTGTTCACGCTCGGCGACCGGCCCGAGGACCGCTGGCCCGAGGCGCGGGAGTGGCTGGAGGCCGAGGGGTACGACGACACCCTCGCGTACGTGCGCGCCATGGCGATCCGGGTCCTGGAGGAGACCGGCCTCCTCCCGCACCTCAACCCGGGCGTGCTGACCTGGACCGACCTCCAACGGCTCAAGCCCGTCGCCCCGTCCATGGGCATGATGCTGGAGACGACCGCCACCCGTCTGTGGTCCGAACCGGGCGGCCCGCACCACGGCTCCCCGGACAAGGAACCGGCCGTACGCCTGCGCGTCCTCGAAGACGCGGGCCGCTCCAACGTCCCGTTCACCACCGGCATCCTGATCGGGATCGGCGAATCGTACGAGGAGCGCGCCGACTCCCTCTTCGCGCTGCGCAAGACCGCCCGCGCCTACCACGGCATCCAGGAAGTCATCGTCCAGAACTTCCGCGCCAAGCCGGACACGGCGATGCGCGGCATGCCGGACGCCGAGCTGGAGGAACTGGCCGCAGCCATCGCCGTCGCCCGGCACATCCTCGGCCCGTCCGCGCGCATCCAGGCCCCGCCGAACCTCGTCGACGCCGAGTACGCGCTGCTCATCGGCGCGGGCATCGACGACTGGGGCGGCGTCTCCCCGCTCACCCCCGACCACGTGAACCCCGAACGCCCCTGGCCCCACATCGACGAACTGGCCGCGAAGACCGCCGAGTCGGGCTTCACGCTCCGCGAACGCCTCACCATCTACCCCGAATTCATCCAGCGCGGCGAGCCCTGGCTCGATCCCCGCCTCCTCCCGCACGTCCGCGCCCTCGCCGACCCGGAGACGGGACTGGCCCGCGAAGGAGCGATCCCCGCCGGCCTGCCCTGGCAGGAACCCGACGAGGAGTTCGGCGCCACCGGCCGCACCGACCTCCACCGCACCATCGACACCGAGGGCCGCACCGGCGACCGCCGCGAGGATTTCGACGAGGTGTACGGGGACTGGGAGGCGCTGCGCGAGGCCGCCGCCCCCGGCATGGTCCCGTCCCGCATCGACGCCGACGTACGCCAGGCACTTGGCCAGGCCGCCGACGACCCGACGAGGCTCGCCGACGACCAGGCCCTCGCCCTGCTCCACGCGGACGGCCCGGCGCTCGACGAACTCTGCCGGATCGCGGACACCCTGCGCCGTGACATGGTCGGCGACGACGTCACGTACATCGTCACCAGGAACATCAACTTCACCAACGTCTGCTACACCGGCTGCCGTTTCTGCGCCTTCGCCCAGCGGCGCACCGACGCCGACGCGTACACCCTCTCCCTGGACCAGGTCGCGGACCGGGCCGCGCAGGCGTGGGACGTCGGCGCGGTCGAGGTCTGCATGCAGGGCGGCATCCACCCGGACCTGCCCGGCACCGCGTACTTCGACATCGCACGGGCCGTGAAGGAACGCGTCCCCGGCATGCACGTGCACGCCTTCTCGCCCATGGAGGTCGTCAACGGGGCCACCCGCACCGGCATGTCGATCCGCGACTGGCTGATCGCGGCGAAGGAGGCCGGGCTCGGCTCGATCCCCGGCACGGCGGCCGAGATCCTGGACGACGAGGTCCGCTGGGTCCTCACCAAGGGCAAGCTGCCGACGGCGACCTGGCTGGAGGTCATCAGAACCGCCCACGAGGTGGGCCTGCGCTCCTCCTCCACGATGATGTACGGCCATGTCGACCAGCCCCGCCACTGGCTCGGCCACCTGCGGACCCTGGCCCGGCTCCAGCAGGAGACCGGCGGATTCACGGAGTTCGTCACCCTCCCGTTCATCCACACCAACGCCCCGGTCTACCTGGCCGGCATCGCCCGCCCCGGCCCGACCGACCGCGACAACCGGGCCGTCACCGCCATGGCCCGGCTGCTGCTCCACCCGCACATCACGAACATCCAGACCAGTTGGGTGAAGCTCGGCACGGAGGGTGCGGCCGAGATGCTGCGCTCGGGCGCCAACGACCTGGGCGGCACGCTGATGGAGGAGACCATCTCCCGTATGGCGGGCTCCAGTTACGGCTCGTACCGCTCCGTCCAGGACCTGATCGCGATCGCGGAACTCGCGGGCCGCCCGGCGAAGCCGCGTACGACGCTGTACGGGGAGGTCCCCGAGGAGCGGGTGGCGGCGGCCGCCGCGTCCGACGGACACCTTCCGGAGCTGCTTCCCGTGCTGCCGAACTGAGCCGTATGCCGCCGGCCCGGTCGCGGTGCCGCTCGATGCAACAGATCACGCCGGGTCGGCCCGGGCTCTGGCGCCCGCCTGCCTTGCTGTGGCGGCGATGTCCTGGAGTGCCGCGATGTGCCGGGCCAGGGCTTGTCGCCCCGTGGGGGTGAGCGACAGCCAGGTTCGGGGGCGCTTGCCGACGTGGCCCTTGCGGATGGCGAGGTATCCGGCCTCCTCCAGGGCGGAGGCGATCTTGCTGAGCACCGAATCGGACACCTGGCAGCTACTGCGCACGGTGGCGAACTCCGCCTCGTCGCACGCGGAGAGAAAGGCGACGACCGTCAGCCGGGTGGGATGGTGGATCGTCGCGTCGATCAGTGGCTCACCCGACTCGGACGCCATGGTCATCCGTCCTCCAGGAGCCTTGCGCGAGCGTCTTTCCGATCGACTTGTTCCGGATGGCGAACACCGCCCAGGTGCCGAGCCCCAGCACGGCGAACACCACGGCCTCGGTGGTCGCGCGGTCGGCTCCGAATTGCCGGCACAGTGCGTACGTCGCGATCCCCGCGGCCAGTAGCGAGAGGAGAGGGACCGCCGCCCGGCGCAGACGTACGGACCAGGGCAAGGTCACCATCACTCCCGTCCGTCGCCTTGCGGCGTTGACGAGCACGAGCACCACGGCCAGGCCCGCGAGCGAGATCAGGAGGGAGAGCAGCGCCGCCCAGCCTCCCCGCCCCTCGGCCCAGGCTTCGCCGAGGGCCGGACCGAACACCGCCGCAGCAGCGGCGGGGCCGTACCAGGCGGGAGTCAGCCCGGCCTTGAGACGGGCCAGCGCCCTGGCCGCGTCGACATCCCGCAAGGCATCTGCCGCGAGATCGCCCGATAGGGGTACCGCGCTTGGATGTGCAGGGACGTTCTCGTGTGAGGGCATGGTGTTTCCTGGGCCTTCGCGTCGCTGTGTGAACTACCTTCCTTCCCATCGTGGCATGTACTTTCCAGAAAGGAAAGTGCCAGCTCATGGCTCTCCAGGGCGGGCCGCCCCGGACCGTGCGGCAGCCTCGTGCAGGGACAATGCCCCGCACGCCACCGGCGTCCTGGCCCCCGTCCGGGCGGCCCGGACGGGGGCCAGGAGAAGGTGAAGGCGAGGCAAAAACGACCTGCGGGACGTCCGTCCACATACCCACGCGTACTCGGATCCGCGCCCTCAACCGACCGTTCCGGTTCGATTACAGTGCTGCGCAGTCGCAGGCGGACGGGCGGTCGACGGGTCGACGGAGGAGGGGCACGGTGAGCACAGGTACCACAGCTCTCTGGGGCCGTGCCGAGCAACAGGACTTCCGTAGCCGGGTGCGGGGCGCTCTGCTGGGCGGGGCCATCGGTGACGCACTCGGGGCGGGGGTCGACGGGCTCACGCTCGAGGAGATCCGGGCGGCCCACGGCGCCGACGCCGTCACCGACTTCGTGCCCGCGCACGGCGGGCGCGGCACCGTCACCGCCGTCACCCAGCTCAGCCTGTTCACCGTCGACGGGCTGATCCGCGCCCAGGTCCGGCGCGACACCGGCGCCTGGCACCCGCCCACCGATGTGCACCGCGCCCATCTGCGCTGGGCGGCGACCCAGCACGACTGGGGGCCCGACGAGCGCCGCAAGGACAACGGCTGGCTCGCCCAGCAGGAGTGGCTCTACGCCCGCCGCGCCCCCACCCGGGAATGCCTCACCGGGCTGGGGGACACCACCATGGGCACCCTCGATCGGCCCAAGAACCCCACCGCACGGAACTCGGCGGCCCTCACCCGGTCCACGCCGTTCGGGCTGCTCGTCGGCTGGGAGCCTCAGCTCGTCCTCCAACTGGCCGTCGAATGTGCCGCGCAGACCCACGGCCACCCCACCGCCCTGCTCTCCGCGGGCGCCCTCGCCGTCATCGTGCACGGGCTGACCCGCGGCGAGACCCTGGACGGTTCCGTCCAGCACGCCCTGGCGCTGCTCGCCGAGCGCCCCGGGCACGAACCGGTCTCCGAAGCGCTGAAGCGGGCCCTCGGCACCGTTCGCCAGGGCATCCCGGGACCGGCCCTGATCGAGTCGCTCGGCGCCACGGACTCGGCCGAGGAGGTCCTCGCCGTCGCCGTGTACTGCGCCCTGGTCGGCGAGGACATACGGCACGGTCTGCGGCTGGCCGTCAACCACGGTGGCCCTTCCGCGGCCACCGGGGCCCTGTGCGGGGCGCTGCTCGGTGCGCTGCACGGCGAGACCGCGCTGCCGCCGGCCTGGCTCGCGGAGTTGGAGGGGCGGGCAACCCTCCTCGAACTCGCCGACGACTTCGCCATGGAGATGACCCAGGGCCCGGCCCTGCACAGTCCGTCGGCCGCCGCGCCGGGCTGGCTGACCCGCTACCCGCGCGGCTGACACGTGCTGCCTACATGGCCGACACCCGGAGCACGGGCGAGGGCAGGGGTGGGGTGAGGAAAAGAACGTGACAGTGAAACGGTTCTCTGTCACGTTCGTATCCGACCCCACCCCACCCCCGTAGAGCGGCGAGCGTCAGTCCTTCACGCCCTCCGTGACCGCCGCGTCCCCCGGACCGGCCTGAGCCGGCACCGTCGCCCCGGCCGCCGAGCCGTCACCGTCCGAGTTGATCTTCTCGATGATCGCGTCGCGCTCCGGGGTGTCCTCCGGCTTGATGAAGCCGATCACGATGTAGAGGACCAGCGAGATCGCCAGCGGCAGCGCCACCTGGTACTGCAGCGCGACATCCGTCTTCACCGAACCGTGTACGGCCGCTCGGCGGAGCCCCGTGCGGGAGCGGGGACATCGGGGATTGAACCGCCTGTCCGGCCCCTCGGTCAAGGTTTTGCGCGATCAGGCATGTGAACGGCGATCAGCAAGTCGAACCAATTTACTTGCTCTTGACCCGCGTGGGCGTTGTCGCGAACGTGACGGCGGCCACACGATGAGCGGGCACTTCGTCAGGCTGTGCAGAGCGTCGGAGGCATCGAGAAGCGCAGAAAGACCGCACGGGATGCGGGTCCCGCGCGGCCGGCAAGGAGGGCATGAGGGAAGGGCGAGGTGAGAGGGAGGAGGGCCGACCGGTTCCGTGGGCCGGCGGGTCCTAACGCATCAGCTCGCCGGCGTTGACCAGCAGGGACTGCCCGGTGATCGCCCGCGCCCGGTCCGAGGCCAAAAACGCGACGGCGTCGGCGACATCGCCGTCCGTGGCAAGGTCCGGAAGCGCCATGCGCTCGCCGAGTCTGCCGAGGACCTCGGCCTCGGGCACGCCCTCGGTGTGCGCCGTGAACCGTACGTACGCCTGCACCGGCGGCCCCCACATCCAGCCGGGCAGCACCGTGTTCACCCGGATCCGGTACGGGCCGAACTCCCGCGCCATGGAGTACATCGCCGAGGTGAGCGCCCCCTTCGACGCCGCGTACGCCGCCTGCCGCACCTGGGACGGCGCGGCCACCGAGGACTGCGTACCGATGACGACCACCGAGCCGCCCCGCTCCTTGAGGCCGGGCAGGCAGGCGCGGGTCATCCGCAGCGTGCCGAGCAGATTGACATCGACGACCGACTGCCAGGTGGCGAAGTCGGCATCCTCGATTCCGCCGAAACAGCTGTCCCAGGCGGCGACATGGACCACCGCGTCGATCCGCCCGAACCGCTCCAGCGCCAGTGCGGCGAGCGCCTCGCACTGCGCCTCGTCCGTGATGTCGGTGGCCAGATGGGCGGTGTGCCGGCCCTCCGGGTCGATCTCCGCGGCCGACTTGGCGAGATTCGCCGCGGTACGCGCCCCGAGCACCGCGTTGCCGCCGTCCCGGACGACCGTCGCCGCGACCTGATGCCCGAGCCCGGCGCCCACGCCGGACACGATGACGGACTTTCCCGCGAGCAGCATCGGACATCTCCCGGCTCTGGCAGTTCTTCTGACGGAGCGTCAGAGTAGGACGCCGACGCGGAGTACGGAAGGGGAACGGCATGAGCGACGAGACACGGAGTGACACCTACGCCGAACTGGCCGCGCTGGGGCCGTACGGAGTCCATCCCGGCCACGCGCTGATCACCATGGTCGAACCGCATCCGGGCCATGAGTACGCGTACAACCGCTGGTACGAGGACGACCACTACTACGCGGGCGCGATGGCGATGCCCTGGATGTTCGCGGGGCGCCGCTGGGTCGCCACCCGGGAGCTGCGGGAACTGCGCTACCCGGAGAAGTCCGCGGTCGCGCAGCCCGTCGGCGCCGGCTGCTATCTGTCCACGTACTGGGTGACGGACGGACGCTACGACGAGCACATGAAGTGGACCGTCGGGATCAACAAGCGGCTGAACCGGGACGGCCGGGTCTACCAGGACCGCACCCATGTGTTCACGTCGTTCCAGGACCACGAGGCGACCGTCTACCGGGACGGTGCCGCGGGGCCGCGGGACTTCCATGCGCTCGACCACCCCTACCGCGGGCTGGTCCTTCAGGTGATCGACGCCGAAGGGGCGGAGCAGCGGGCCGAGTTGCTGGAGTGGCTGCGCTCGCGCCAGCTGCCGACGCGGCTGGGCGGCTCACCGGCGGCGATGGTGACCGTCTTCCGTCCCACGCCGCTGCCGGGCGACCGGATGAGCTACGTGAAGCAGGTTGAGGGCGTCGAAACCCGGCTGACCCTGTTGTGGTTCCTCCAGGAGGACCCACGGGACTGCTGGGCCGGGCACTTCACCGGGTTCGACGCGGTGGTCGCGGAATCAGGGCTCGGACGGGTGGAGTTGGTGGCGCCGTTCATCCCGACCGTGCCGGGCACCGATCTGTACGTCGATCGGCTGCGCTGAGCGCCCGGTCGGGCATCGAGCGCCCGGTCGGGCATCGAGCGGCCGGTCGGGCATCGAGCCCCCTCGGCCAGGACGGCGGACCAGTCGAGAGGGCTACCGGCAGCACCGGAATCGATGCTGCGATGCGTACGAGGGAAGGTGTCGGTCAGGCGTCGGCGGCACCCTTGCCGACGTCACGTACGAAGGTGTTCCACGCGGCGGGGACGAAGGTGATCGAAGGGCCTTCGGGGGCCTTCGAGTCGCGCACGGCGATTGCCTGCGTGAGAGGGGACTTGACTTCGACGCAGGCTCCGTTGCCCCCGGAATACGAGGACTTCGTCCACTTGTCCGTAGCACCCTGACGAATGGCCATGTTCACTCCGGTTCAGAGAGTCGTGTGAAGGACACCAACAGCGTTCCGGTTGGCGTGATCGACGCTACTCGCCAAGGCTCGTGAGTGAAGGGCGCGTTCACTCGACCGGATGGTATATACCACCAAGACCTTCCGTTGCGGGCGGGCGGCGGTGTACCGTACCGCCGCCCCTCCTCGTAACATCACTTCATTTCCTGCATACCGGACTTTGCGGGCTGTCCGGATTTACGCGCCCGAGCGCCCGGCGTACTGCTTCGCGATGTCGCTGATGAAGTGCCGGGTCTGCTCGACATTCAGTGCCTGTGCCCGCAGGTGCTCGTACATGACGCTGTACCGCTGCACGTCATTGGCCTTCTCCAGATAGAGGTCGCTGGTGACGCCCTCGATATAGACGACGCTGGAGTCGGCGGCGTCCGGGAATTCGAGAACGGCGTACTGCCCGTTGATGCCCGGGTGCGCACCCATGTCGAAGGGCAGTACCTGCACGGTGACATGAGGCAGGTGCGACAGCTCGACCAGTTGCTCCAACTGCTCGATCATCACCTGCTTGCCGCCGACCAGCCGATGCAGTGCGGACTCGTCGATCACCGCCCACAGCCGCAGCGGATTCTCCAGGGCCGTGATGCGGTCCTGGCGGCGGGCCCGGACGCTGACGCGCTTGTCGATGTCGCTCGGCGGGGCCTCCGGCAGTGCGCCGTTGATGAGTGCCTCGGCGTAACCGCGGGTCTGCAACAGGCCCGGGACCACCTGGGGTTCGTACACCCGCAGCGACTCGGCATCGGTCTCCAGGCCGATGTAGACGCTGTACGGGATGTCGCCGAAGGCGTGCCACCAGCCCTGCTGGCGCGAATCCTTGGCCATCTGCATGAGTGATTCGACGACCCGGTGATCCTCGACCTCGTACACCCCGCAGAGGTCACGTACATCGCGCTGGCTGATGGAGCGGCGGCCGTTCTCGAGGCGGCTGATCTTCGACTGCGAGACCAGCAGTCGCTCCGCGACCTCCTCGGCCGTCATGCCCTTGAGTTCGCGCAGTCGGCGCAATTCCTGGCCCAACCGGCGTCGCCTGACGGTGGGATTGACGTTGGACGGCACGGAAACGGCACCTCCGGCTGTGTAGCTGTGCGTATCTACTGCTGAGCAGATTGCCACCTCCGACCCCGGCCGCGCTGGGAAATGGTCACACACAAGCGCGCGGGGCAGCCGTGATTCCGGCTGCCCCGCGCTTGGTGCGGCTCCCGAACCGGGTCTTGGGGACGACGGTGCGGCGGTATTCGGTTGGTGCTGCGGTGCGTGTGGCGACGGGTGCGGTCCTAGTGGGCCGCGGTGTGCGCCATGCTGCCGCGGCGTGACTGCGACTGGACTTGCGGTTGCAACGGCATTCCGGCCGCCTGGTTGCGGCGCGGCTGTGCGACCGCCCCGTTCTGGACGTCCATCACGGCATGCGCCACGAGTCCGCCCATCGGGTCGTGTCTGATCAGGTCCCGGAGCCTGGAGCGTGATGAACGCCCCTCGTTCCCGGGATACAGGTGCTTGCCGAGTCCGACCGCGTGGGCCAGTGCGGCGAGCGCCGCGGTCCGCGGGTCCGGCGGTACGCCGGTGCGGATCGCACTGTCCAGCCTGGTTCTGATGTCCCGGCTGATTGCCGTCTCCGTCGCCTGGTAGCGAGTCGTCGGCAGCACTCCGCACATCTGGCCCGCCACGGCATGCACCATGCCGCACCGCTCCAGATGAGCGAGGTAGATCTGGCGCAGCCCCAGCCGGGGTCCGCCGATCCAGTGGACCGCCCGAACCGGGCTGCCGCGTCGGCGCAGCAGTTCCAGTGCGGAGTCCAGAGTCGGATCTCCTGTCGGCCGTGGCATCACCACGGCGATACGATCCCCGTCAGGGGCTATCCGTCCTGCCAGAGCCAGCTCCACTAGCTGAGCTCCGGCGAGGCCGAGGTCGAGCGACTGCGGCTGCGCTGTGGTACCCGTGGTCGGGTCCAGAGCGAGCAGCAGAAGCTCCTCCGGAATTGTTCTGCGGCTCCTGCCCATCCATGCCTCCCCGCGTGGATGAATGACAGGGTGACCCCTCTCACATTGGTCTGTCGAGGGTGCCTGGGTGCTTTGTACGGGAACCAGTAGGTATGTCGTTCTCGTCTGGCAGCCGGGCCAGTGGTTCACACGGGACACTGGTAGATGGTTCGGACAGCGCGGGGATGTCCCCGCGCCGCATGGAGGAGGCATCGGTGGCGGGCGAGTCCCCCGACAAGTCGAAGCAGCAGAAGTCGTCGGGAACGGCTCGGAGCGAGAGTGATCCGCGGCTTGCCGTCTTCCATGAACCGTCCGCCGGGGCCGAGGCCGGGGCCGGCGGGGGTACG
The DNA here is from genome assembly GCF_042884935.1 of Streptomyces sp. NPDC058092. Classification (NCBI taxonomy): domain Bacteria; kingdom Bacillati; phylum Actinomycetota; class Actinomycetes; order Kitasatosporales; family Streptomycetaceae; genus Streptomyces; species Streptomyces sp. NPDC058092. The sequence continues at coordinate 280,633 of NZ_JBHVSY010000003.1, read as the reverse complement.
GACACGGCGACGGCCGTTTTCCGCACGGGGACGGAGGCGGGATCGAGTTCGGGGCCGTCCGGCGACGGCGAGGGCAGCGAAGCCGGTGAGGACGGCGGGCGGGGCGACGACTCCTCGAACTCCGGCGACTCCGGGGCCCGGGAGGGCTCCTCGGCGGCTGAGAGCTCCGAGGACTCCGAGGGGGCCGAGAAGGCTGCTGAGGGCCCGGAGGAGGCACCTGAGGCCTCTGGGAGCGATGCGGAGCCCGTCGAAGAGTCCGTCGAGTCCCCCGAGAAGTCCGAGAGCTCCGAGAGCTCCGAGAGCTCCGAGAGCTCCGAGAGCTCCGAGAGCTCCGAGAGCTCCGAGAGCTCCGAGAGCTCCGAGAGCTCCGAGGACGCGGATGGTGCCGAGCCCGCCGATGCCGAAGCGCCCGAGGAGGGCGACGTTCGGCTGCGTGCGGCGGTCGCAGCATGGGTATCGAAGGGCGACGCCGAAAGCGACGAGAGCGACGAGAGCCCGAAGGGCGACGCGTCCAAGGGTGCGGCTGCGTCCGACACGGGCAGCGCGGATGGCGCGGATGGCGCGGACGGCACGGACACCGACGCCGCGGCGGAGCGCGACGGCGCGGACGAGCCGTCCGACGACGACGCCTCCGACGACGACGCCTCCGACGAGGCCCGGGATTCAGGGGTGCAGGAGGAGACCTCTGCCGCCGAGGAAGCGAAAGCCGCCGAAGCCGACGCCAAGGACCGCGCTGACGCGGACGACGCAGGCAAGGCCGACGACGCCTCCGACGAGGCCGAGACCGCCAAGGACAAGCGCGGAATCGATCAGCCGACCGCCGTCTTCAGGGCGCCGGCGGCGGCCAGGGTCGACCAGCCGACGACCGCGCTGAAGATCGCCCCGCCCGCGTCGAAGTCCCCGTCGAAGCCGCATTCCAAGCCGGATTCCAAGCCGGATTCGAAGCCGGATTCCAAGCCCGAGTCCGCCGCCGAGCGGACCAGCACGTTCGTACCCCTGCGCGGGGACGACGTACGACCGGCGCCGGCCACCGCCCCCGCAGCGGCGTCCGGCACGCGGCCCCCCGCTCCCTCGCTCTTCGGTGCCGAGCGGACCACGCAGCAGCCGATGCCGCCCAAGCCGCCGCTCGATCTGCTGGCCGAGCTGACGAACACGCCCCCGCCGCCCCAGACGCCGGTCCGCACCGCCGTCCGCCGGGTCAAGATCTGGACCCCACTGGTCCTGCTCCTGCTGATCATCTTTGCGATCGTGCAGATGGTGCGCCCGCTCCCGGACCCCGAGCTCCAGATGTCGGCGAAGCCGGCGTACACCTTCAAGGGGAGCAAGCCGTCGCTGCCGTGGCCGGGCGAGGGCCAGGGCTACATGGCTGCCACCGGCCTGGGCACGGTGGACTCGTTCGGCGAGCAGAAGGCCGTGCCGATCGGCAGTGTGGCCAAGGCGATGACCGCGTACATCGTGCTCAAGGACCACCCGCTGAAGAAGGGTGAGGAGGGTCCGTCCATCACGGTCGACGCCAAGGCCGAGGCGGAAGGCGGGCTCGACGCGGTGAACGAGTCGACGCTCAACACCGTGAAGAAGGGCGACAAGCTCACCGAGAAGCAGGCGCTCGCGGCCATCATGATTCCCTCCGCCAACAACATCGCGCGGTTGCTGGCGCGTTGGGACGCGGGTTCGGAGGAGGCGTTCGTCAAGAAGATGAACGACACCGCCAAGTCGCTCGGGATGACGAACACCACCTACACCGATCCGTCCGGTCTCCACGAGACCACGGTCAGTTCGGCCGAGGACCAGGTCAAGCTCGGCCAGAAGCTGGTGGAGATCCCGGCGCTGATGGCGATCACCGTGCTGCCGTCGTGGACCGACCCCTCGGGCTACCAGTGGCGCAACTGGAACAGCCTCGTTCCGTTCAACGGCTCGCTCGGCATCAAGACCGGCACCACCACCAAGGCCGGCGGCAACTTGCTCTTCGCCGCGCACAAGATGGTCGGCGACACCGACCAGTTGATCGTCGGCGCCGTCCTCGGCCAGCACAAGCAGTCCATCATCGACACGGTCAACGCGGTCAGCAAGGACGTCATGATCGCGACGCAGGATCTGCTGGAGAACGCGAAGGTCATCAAGAAGGGCGATGTCGTCGGCACCGTCTCCGACGGTCTTGGCGGCAGCACCCCGGTGGTCGCGACCAAGGACGTGACGGCGGTCGGCTGGCCCGGTCTCACGGTCAGGATCGAACTGACCGACGACGGAAAGACGATCCCGCACTCGGCGGCGGCCGGCACCCACGTCGGCACGCTCACCGTGGGTGAGGGCACCAGTCAGGTGAAGGTGCCCGTCGCGCTGCAGAGCGATCTGGCGGAGCCGGCGTTCGGGGACAAGCTGACCCGGATCGGCTGACCGGCCGATGGCCGGAACGGCCCGGTAGCGGGAAGAGGGTGCCGGTCCGGGCACCCTCTTCCCGACTGCGTACGTGTTAGCGTCCCGGAGCAACTCAAGGATGCTGCGAAGGCGTCCTCACAGGTGTACGGGGTACGGGGCCGGCGGATACGGGGAGACGGGGAGAGCCGTAGTGACCACCGCGAAGCCGAAGCCCGGCCGCGAGGCGGCCGACAGCGGCGGCATGAGGGGCAACAGCGGCAGCAGCAGCGACAGCACGCGGACAGCCGCGCCCGCCCCGGACGGCCCGGACGGCCCCGGGCCGCGCACCGCCCCGTCGCGGCGGACCCGTGCCGAGCGGTTGCTGCGGCACCCGGTGACGATCGCGACGGCGGTCGCCGCGGTCACCCACGTGCTCTGGTTCTTCTTCTTCGCGAACAGCGGCGGCGACCTCGCGGCCCAGGACGCCTGGGCCGAGTTCGTCGGCCGGCATCCGGGCACCGCGTACAACCTCGCCTGGTACGGGGGCATGCACCCCGTCTCGTACAGCGTCGTGTCGCCGTATCTGATGTCCGTGCTCGGTGTGCGTACGACGATGATGGTCGCCGGGACCGTGTCGGCGGCGCTGACCGCGCTGATCGTGGTCCGGGTCCGGGCCGTCCGCAATCCGCTCGCCTGCTCGCTCGCCGGGGCCTTCGCGTACCTGTGCAACGCGCTGTCCGGACGGGTGACGTTCGGGCTCGGCATGATGTTCGCGGTGGGCGCGGTGGCCGCGGTGTTCTGCTGGCCCCACCTCCGGTGCGAGCACCGGCTCCACCGGAGCAGCTGTCGCTGCGCCCCCCGTAGGCGGTGGGCGAAGGCGGCCGTCGCCGCGCCGCTCGCCGCGCTCGCGACGGCGAGCAGCCCCGTCGCCGGTCTGTTCCTGGGTGTGGTCGCCGCCGCGCTCTTCCTGAACAAACGGCGCCCCGGCGCGTACGCGCTGGGCCTGGCCCCGGTCGCGGTCGTGGCGCTGTCCGCGTGGCTGTTCCCGTTCTCCGGTACGCAGCCGATGTCGATCGCGACCCTGTCGCTGCCGTTCCTCTTCGCGGTCCTCGTGTTCGTCCTCGTACCGCGCGACTGGAAGACGGTCCGTACCGCCGCCGCCGTGTACGGCGGCGGGACGCTGCTGACCTATGTGATCGACTCGCAGATCGGCTCGAACGTCACCCGGATGGCGATGCTGTTCGCCGGTGTGGTGCTGCTCGCCGCGCTGCCGTACACGGAGCCACGCTCCCGGCGCTGGTACGCGCTGGTCCTCGCCTTCGCCGGGCTGAACTTCTGGATCGGCTTCAAGGGCGTCGACGACATCGTCCGTACCGCTCCCGCCGCGTCCTGGACGCGTGAGCTGGCCCCGCTGGTCAACCAGCTCCAGGAGGCCGGGGCCGAGCGCGGACGGGTCGAGGTCGTGCCCGCGAGCAGCCACCGGGAGGCGTCCGCGCTCGCGCCGTACGTCAATCTGGCCCGTGGCTGGAACCGGCAGGCGGACATGGAGCGCAACCCGCTCTTCTACGACGACACCTTGAACAGCGCCGGCTACCGCGAGTGGCTCGACCGCTGGGCGGTGCACTACGTGGTGCTGCCCAGGGGGACACCGGACTCCACCGGCGCGGTGCAGGAGGCGGAGCTCGTCGACGGCGGGCTGCCGTATCTGAAGCTGGTCTGGTCCGACGCCAACTGGCGGCTCTTCGAGGTCGACAGCCCGGTACCGCTGGCCGATCCGCCCGCCACGGTGGACCGGGCCGGTGCGGGCGAGCTGACCATCCATGTGAAGAGGGCCGGCCGGATCCTGATCCGCATCCCGTACTCGCGCTGGCTCGCCCTGGTCGACGACCAGGGCAAGAGCGTCGAGCGGCCGCAGGAGACCGAGGAGTCCAAGCGGCGCGAGGACGAGAACAGCCCGCGGACGTTTCTCAACACCAACGGCTGCCTGATCAAGGTCGACGAGGACGAGGACGGCGACGAGTGGACGGAACTGCTCGCGCCGCGGCCGGGCGTGTACCGGCTGGCCGCCCCCTACCAGTTGTCTCCCGGCACGCCGTGCCCGGAGGAGCTGCGCTGAGCGCGGACACGGAACCACCCGGTCGAGGGCGACATCCGGGTCCGGCGGTTCGATGGCCGGGAATCGGCACCGCGGGGCCGACTCCGCGGCCGTAGTCGACGTACGAGCCCGACCACAGACGGAGAGCCGCCCGGCCCTGTGCGGTTCTACCTCGCGTACGACCGCCGCGGCTGCCAGGCATGGGCTGTGTTCGACCTGGTCGTCGCGGAGCCGCCGCCGGACGTCGAGACCGACCTGTTCGGCCATGTGCTGTACAGGGCGACCGTCGCCTCCCCGTACGTCGAGGAGCTCGGACGGATATTCATCCAGCAGGAGGGCTACTGGTGTCCGAACTGCGCCTCGCCGGGCCGGCGGTCGAGGGACGTCACGTCGTCCTGAACCCGAGGAGGGTCGGCAATGGTTCGGCAGGGACCGAAGCGTTACGGATCTAGCGTCGAGGCATGACGGACACGAAGCATGTACTCGACGCGCCCGACGTACTCGAAGCACCGCACGTGCCTGACGTGTCCGGCCTGCTCGCGCCGGACGCCCCCGACACCCTCGACGACGCCCCGGTGACCGACGACCGTGACCCCGCGCGGATCCTGACGGCCATGGTCGACCACGTCCTGGGCCTCGCCGAGACCTGGACCGGATGGGACGGCCGCCCCATCCCCGCCGACGACCGGATCTACACCCCGCACAAGGCGATCCGCCGCGTCGCCGACCACATGGTCGACCATCTCGCGGAGATGGAGGCCAGACTCGTGGGTGAGGAGACGCAGCCGGACCACTGGCACGCCTCGGCCACCACGACCGAGGCGGACCTCGCCCCGTTCACCGAGGCCGACCTCGACGAGGCACGCAGCAGACTTGTGCGCCTGGCCAGGATCTGGGCGAACCGTCTGGACGCCCTGACACCCGACCAGCTCGACCGGTCGCCCGGAAAGGGGTGGACCTTCCGCCAACTCGCCTTCCATCTGGAGGGATCGGCGTACTACGCGGACTCCGTGGGGGACCTGACGGCGGGCGGCGCACCCGCTTCCCGCGGCCGGGAGAAGACCGCGACGACGTCTCCGGCTCCACGCGTATGAACAGGCGGGCGCGGACGGCGTGTTCGTACCGGGACCGACCGATCCCGCAGAGATCGCCACCCTGGTGAGGCCTCCGCGAGCCTGCTGACCCCGACTGTGTCGCGCATCACGTCGGCCTCATGTCACGGACGGGGCGGCAGCTTGCATCTGGTGGTCGTCAACAGCGAGCGGAGGAAGGCGAAGCGAAGCCGTGCTCCCGTACGGGTCGAGGCCCGCTCTGTGCTGAGCCCGGCACGTCAGGCACGGTGAGGCTTGCACGCAGCAGGTCCAGGAAGGCCGCGGCGGCGGGGCCGGAGGGGCCATCCGTCCGCCAGGCCAGAGCGATGCGGCCGCGTAGCCGTGGCCCGGTGATCTCCAGCGTCCGCAGCCCGAAGGCCGACGCCGCGTCGGTCCGAAGGGCCGGGATCACCGCCACGCCGAGACCGCGGACGGCGAGCCGGGCAAGGGACAGCGGGGCGGCCGCCTCGAAGGCGATGCGGGGCCGGAACCCGGCCTGCGCGCAGGCGCGGTCGAGTACCCCGCGGATGCCCGTGCCACGCGGCAGGCTGATCAGCGGGCGATCGCGGAGCTCGGCCAGCGGAATGCTCGTGCGGCCCGCGTGCGTCATGGCGGGGTCGTCCGGGGCGACGGCGGCCACCAGGGGGTCGTCGATCACGACCTGGAGGGAGATGCCCGGTGGGGGTTCCTCGTCCGCGAGCCCGATGACGGCGATGTCGAGTTCCCCGCGATTCAGGGCGGCGAGCATCCGCTCCGACGTGTCCTCGGTCAGGACGATTTCCACCTGGGGGTGGTCGTCGTGGAAGTCGGCCAGGAGGGAGGCCACGTCGAATTCATGGGTGGCGGCGCCCGCGGCGCCCGAGACGAGGCCGATGTTGACATGGCCGCGGAGCAGCCCGGTGAACTCGTCCACGGTCTGCCGTACCGCTTCGACTGCGGCAAGCGCGGCCCGCGCGTACGGCAGGACGGCCTCGCCCACTTCCGTCAGGGTCACCGACCGGCCGGAGCGGTCCAGCAGCGGCCGGCCGAGCTCCTTCTCCAGTTGCCGGACCTGGGCACTCACCCCTGGCTGTGCCAGGTGCAATCGGGCGGCGGCACGGGTGAAATTGGCTTCCTCCACCACCGTGACGAAGTACCGCAGCTGCCGGATGTCCATAACGGATGATGCTAGCTGCGAGAAATACAAACTCTTGGACTTATGGCAGGGCCGCCGCGACCCTTGAGGGCATGGGGAACACAACGGACCGGAGATCAGCGGGGGACGTCAGAGCGGCGATCGCGGCCGAACGCCGGGAGCTGGCGGCCGTGCTGGACGGTCTGCCGGCCGAGAAATGGGACGCGCCGACCCTGTGCGCGGGGTGGCGGGTGCGGGAGGTCGCGGCCCACATGACGATGGGTTTCCGGTACTCGTTCCCCAAAATGGCGAGGGAGCTCGTCCGGGCGCGCGGCAAGCTCCACGCGATGACCGATCGCTGTGCCCGCAGGGACGCGGCCACCTTTGCCACGGGTGAGCTCGCGGCCTTTCTCAGGGACAACGCGGATCACCCGTGGAAGCCGCCGGTCGGCGGGATCGAGGCGGCCCTGGGCCACGACGTGGTCCACGGCCTGGACATCACGGTCGCGCTGGACCTCGGCCGCCGGGTTCCCGAAGACCGGTTGCGCATCCTCTTGTCGGGCATCGACGCCAGGACCCTCAAGTTCTTCGGAGCCGACCTCGACGGCATCGAACTCCGCGCCAACGATCTCGACTGGTCCTTCGGAGCCGGAACGCCTGTGTCCGGTGCCGCACAGGATCTCCTCCTGCTCGCCTACGGCCGCAGGCTCCCTCCGGGGCGCCTCCACGGCGAACCGTGCGACCGCTTCGAGGCTGCTCAGTCGTGACTGCGGGAGTCCGAGAGCCTCCACCGTCTTCATCGCTCGGGCCGTGTACCGGACCCGGCCCCCATCAACCCCATGTACTGGAGCCGACGAACGTGCGCATCCGACTCCTCCAAGGACTCGCCCTGCTCGCCACCGGCCTCCTCGCCGGCGCATTCGGCTACGGCGCGGCCAACCTCGTCCCCACCTTCAACGCCGTACCGCTCGACATGCGACTGTCGTTCCACGCCGAAGCTGATGAAGATGAACGGCATCACCATGCAGACCGCGATGGCCGCATCAACGCTGAGCTCCCTGACGCTCGCCGTCCTGACACGCGGCCGCGCCCGGCTGCTCGCGGGTACGGCAGGTCTGCCGGCCCTCGCGTCCTTCCTGACAACCCGGTTCGGGAACGTGCCGGTCAACGGCCGGATCAAGGAGTGGGCGCTCACCTCGGCCCCGGTCGATCACGCGGAGATGCTGCGGCGCTGGGAGCTGTTCAACAACCTGCGTACGCTCACCGCCCTCACCGCGTTCGCGCTGCTGATCATTCTCGTCCTGAAGCAACCGTCGGCTGACCACGCCGCTCCGCCGAAGCAGCCGCCGACCACCACGGCCTGAACACCGCAGCCAACTGGACCTGCGGCGAGGAGGGCATCCAGGTCATGCGTCACAGAGATCTCGGACGCTGCGTCCGCACTCCCGGACACACGTCAGCGTTCGGAACGACTCGCCGGGTCCTCGGTATCGGCACGGCGCTCTCGGGGAGTGATGTCGGCCGTCGTCAGCGTGTGGTGGCCGTTGTCCGACAGCATGTGGGCGTCGATGAAGGCGAGCGCCTCGGTGTTGCGTGTGCCGGGAGCCCATTGGGAGACCCACCGGTGCAGGCGTTCGGCCAGTTCCCTCCCCTCCGCTTCGGCGAACCGGCCGCTGAGGATCAGGGCGTGGCAGCGGCCGACGATCGAGACGTGGGGTCGGAAGACGGCGGTGTTCATGGAGAACGGCAGGGCGAGCCAGCGCTGGATGCAGTCGTCCGCCCAGGCGGCGCCGACTCCGGTGGTGAACGCCGTGGCGAGCTGACATATGAGGACGTCCAGGGCGCCGTTGAGATTGCTCGCCGGCCCATGACGTTCGGCGTGGTCGAGGCTGAGCTCGATGGCGCGGAGCCAACTGCGGCTGCTTTCCCAGGACGCCAGGTAGGGGCCCACCTGGAAGCCGGCCGAGGCCATGCGCGGGACGAGGTCCTCGTGATCGGGGTTGGCGTGGACCCAGGTGAGCAGCGCCTTGAGGATCGTGGGACTCATGAGCTGCTTGCGCAGAACCCACTTGCTGAGAAACGAGAAGTCCCGCCCCGGCACCTGTGTGCCGATCCACGCGTCGACGAACTCCGTCACCTCTGCGGGCACGTCGTCGATCGGAAGCCTCCTGAGCAGTGCGCCCAGCAAGAACTCGGCCCCTGTGGTGGCGGCGTGGTCGTCGGTGTGGAGCCAGGTGAGCGTGGTGGTGATGGCCTTCTGGGCGTCGTCGGGGGTGAGGTCGGTGCGTGGGAGGAGTGAGTTCAGGACGAACTGGGCGCCGAGGTGAGTGGCATGGTCGTCCGTGTCGAGCCAGGTGAGCGTGGCCGCGATGGCCTTCTGGGAATGGTGGGGTGTGAGGTCGGTGCGCTCGAGGAGTGGGTCGAGGACGAAGCCGGCTTCGACAACCGTGTTGTGGTCGTCGGTGTGGAGCCAGGTGAGCGTGGTGGTGATGGCCTTCTGGGCGTCGTCGGGGGTGAGGTCGGTGCGCGGGAGGAGTGAGTTCAGGACGAACTGGGCCTCGAAGCGAGTGGCATGGTCGTCCGTGTCGAGCCAGGTGAACGTGGCCGCGATGGCCTTCTGGGAATGGTGGGGTGTGAGGTCGGCGCGCTTGATGAGCGGGTCGAGGACGAAGCCGGCTTCGACAACCGTGTTGTGGTCGTCGGTGCCGAGCCAGGTGAGGGCGGCGGCGGTGACCTGTTGGGCGTCGTCGGGGGTGAGGTCGGTGCGGTCGAGGAGTGAGTTGAGGACGTACTGGGCCTCCGGGGCGGTGGTGCGGTCGTCGGTGTGGAGCCAGGTGAGGGCGGTGGTGATGGCACTCCGGGCGTCGTCGGGGGTGAGGTCGGGGCGGTTGAGCAGTGGGTCGAGGACGAACTGGGCTTCGGCATTGCTGGTGCGGTCGTCGGTGTTGAGCCAGGTGAGGGCGGCGGCGATGGCCTGTTGGGCGTCGTCGGGGGTGAGGTCGGTACGGGACAGAAGCGGACCGAGGACGAAGTTCGCCTCGTGCGCCTGGCCGTGGGACCGCAGCCAGGCCAGTGCCGTGGGGACGAGGAGCTGAGCACCGTGGTCGGGCAGATGCCGCAGGCCGCGGTAGAGGAGGTGGCGGGCATTGACATCGGTGCCGAAGCCGGCGAGCCAGGGGCTGACGACCTGTTTCCAGCAGCGGACGGCGGTGGCGGACCAGGGCGGTCCCGAGAAGACGGCGCCGAGGGCGTAGCTGCCGACGCTGGAGTCGTACCGCATGATGCGGCCGATGGTGCCGGCCTGGCCGGTGAACCAGCCGTCCAGTACGGCGATGAAGGGCCCGGCGCGATCGGCGAGCACCATGTCGTTGACGAGACGGGTGACGTTGACGGCGAAGCGCCCGACGGTGCGGGGACTGGTGAGACAGCCTGTGAGCATGGCGTACGAGCCGGTGACATCCGGGTCGCCGTCCCGTTCCGGCAGGAGGACGGACTCCATCAGCTGGTCGGCCACGATGTCGTGGGCGACAGAGAGCACGCCCTCGCCGTCGGACTCCAGCCAGCCCAGTGAGACGAGGGTCGTCACCACGGCTTCGGCGTCCGGTGTCCCTGCCACGTCCTCCCCGGTTTCGACGGCCCCGGCGAGGGCCGCCCGGGCGGCGGCGACGACCGCGGGGCGGGTCTGGGGGCAGGCTGCCGCGGCCGCCGCGGCAGCCACGAGAACGCGGGGCGCGCGGGCCGGGGAGTAGGTGTTCGGACGGCCGGGCACGGTCAGCTCGTCCTCGCCGAGGCGGCTGGCCAGCCAGGCCGGGAGCTCACCGCCTTCCCGCAGGCCGGCCGTCTCGGGTATGGACAGCCTCTCCTTGACCCGGCGTTCCATTTCCCGGGCGACCAGCAGGGCCACGATGGGGCGGCGTCCGCAGACCGCCAGCATGCGGTCCATTCCCAGACGGCGGATGGCCGTGGGTGCCAGCGTCGTCAGCGCGTTGTCCGTGAGCTGCCGCTGGAACTCGTCGTCCTGCCGCAGCTCCACCTCGTCGAACAGCTGGTGCAGCAACGCGCTGTTGGACTTCTTCAGCTTCAGCCAGCCCGGACGCACGGAGGCGATCAGTGCCACGTGGATGTGGCGGCGACGGGCCTCGGGGATGAGCTGGTGCCGCAGGGTCGGCAGGTCGAGCTGAGCCTCGTTCAGGTAGTCGACGACCACCAGGACGGGTGTCGGCTCCGCGAGTACTTCCTGAGCGATCCGGTCGTTGATCGATGCTTCCTCGCCGGGCACGACGTGCAGTACCCGCCAGCCCGCCTCCAGAGCGAGCCGGCCCACTTCGATGCAGGTCCGGGTCTTGCCGGCGCCCGCCGCGCCCACCAGCAGCACGCCTCTGTCCCGGGCGTTGACGAGCCGCACGAACAGCTTCCCCGGCTCGGCCGGATGGTCGCTGCCGGGCGAGACGAAGGTCAGCCGCTCCGGCGTGAGGTTCTTCTTGAACTCCGGGAAGCCGTCGATGAGGTCCTGCTGCGAGATCACCGCCCGCAGCGGGCTCCGCGTGTCACCGCCGGGCAGACCGACGGGCTCGGCCCAGGACGGTACGCCGCTGTGCGCGAGCACGGAGCAGAACTCCGGATCGTCCAGCGCCGCCGAGATCGGCTCGGCCTCCGCGCTGTTGGTGCCCGCCGCGGGCAGGCGCTGCGCCTGCACTCCGATCAGCAGCCCGCTCCCGTCGGCGAACAGCGCGGCCCCCGAGATGCCCCGCCAGGGATCCGGCTTGCCCCGCGCCGGCTCGGTGGGCGGAACAGTGGTGAACGTGAGGTCCAGCAGCTCCGACTTCATGTTCGAGCCGAGTTGGACGAACCCGGTGACCTGCTTGCTTTCGCGCCGTCGCAGCCCCTTCTTCCCCTCCGACTCGGGCCGTATCGCGAAGGCGGGGAATCCGACCCCGGTGAACGGGATGCTGGCCAGGCCTTCCGGCAGGCGCCCGAAGACGACGGGTGCGATCCTGTCCACCACAGGGGTGTCGAGGCGCAGCAGTGCCAGATCCTTGCTGGAACTCCGCCACACCGGTGTCGCGGGCAGCTGGGTGTCCTGGCCCCCGAGGAGGACGGTGCAGAGGGCGTCCTCCTGGCCGTCGCCGTCGCCCAGGAGATGGGCCACCGTGAGGATCAGCCGGGACGCGATGCGGTAGCCGGACCCGTACTCGGCCGTGTCACCGCGTCTGACGAGGACCTCGGCCACCCGGGCCGTGTCGACAGGGCTCATTCAGCGGTCAGTTCGTCGCGAGCAGGTCCGAAACGTCGTCACCGGTCCGGACAAGGTCACCGGTGTCCGTTTCGGCGGTCAGGCTGAGCTTGACCGTGTGGGTCTGAGCCGACTTCGCCGCGCCCTTGCCGCCGAGCGACACCACCCAGAACCGCACACCGGCGTTGCCCTCGGCGGACTTCTCCACGGCGACCTGCAGTTCCAGGTCGATGGAGTCGATACGGAACTTCACGTCCTGGTTGTCCGCTTCGAGCCGCGCACGGTTGATCTCCGACCGCAGCGAGGCGAGCAGTTCGGCGAGTTCGATGTCCATGCATCCCCCGAGATGAAGCCGAGAAGAACAACCAGTGGCGTGTGAAGCGTGTGCTCCAAGTCTTGCAGACAGCACAGTGTTTCGGGCCCCGCTCGTGTGACACGGGGTGATTCGGTTTCGGGCGTTGGCGGGCGTTGGTCCGCCCGTCGTTCGGAGCAGATCGCGCTCGACCATCTTCTCGTGCCGGCGCCGGTCCGGCTCATCCTTGACGGGCATCCTGGACAGCTCCCCACCGTCCGCGCGCACGGCATATGTGCTGCAAGCGCAGGAGCTCTCCCATCCGCTGGACGGAATCCCCTCTGACCAGGTATTTCTCTGTGCCCCCGGCAGGATTCGAACCTGAGACACCCGCTTTAGGAGTTCTCTCGGGGTGAGGTTGGATCCGGGGGCCAAGGCCCGCGGACACCGATCCCCTCACCCGATCAGGGGCCACGCCGAAAAGGCTCAGTGCTACGAGGGCGACGGTGAGGAGTGACCGTCCGTCCGGCGCCCGGTCGTACCGGACACCCGGCTGCTCGTTGACCAGCCCGGCTGCTCGTTGACCAGCCCGGCTGCTCGTTGACCAGCCCGGCTACTCGTTGACCAGGACGGGGACGGAGACGACGGCGGCCGCCGCGGTGCCGGTGAGCTTGGTGGCGGGCACCTTGAAGTCGATGCCCTCGCCCGCCGCGCGCGGTCCGTCGTGGTGATGGCCGCCTTCTGCGTCCTGCCCCTCTTCCTGGTACTGGAAGCTGCCGGTGCCGATGAAACGACCCTTGGAATCGTAATAGGCGGCACTCAGCTCCAGCGCGAGCACATCGCTGACGTCGGAGGTAATTGCCAGATGCCCGCTGACGGCGGACTCGCCGGTGAGCGTGAGCCGCGTGAGGCGGACGCGGTCGGTGAACGGCCCTTCCTCGACACGTACCTCGCCCTGCTCGGGCGGCGCCGGGAGCGTCGTGGCCGGGGGCGGCGCGGAACGGGGAGGGGGAAGGGGCAGGGCGGTGGCCGGGGTGGCGGCCGCGAGCGGCTCGCCCTTGCCCGGGTCGGTCCCCGCGGAGGTGCCGCAGCCCGTGAGAGCGGTCAGCGCGATAGCGCCCAGCACGGCGGCCGTCGTGATGCGGATCGGGTGTCTCATCGGACATGCTCCTGGGATACGAACGACCCGGGGCCGGGAGGGGCTGCCCCTCCCGGCCCCGGGTCGCGTGGCTGAGTGAGGGTCAGTGGCCGTGCGGTGCGGTGCCGAACAGCGAGCGGTACATCTTGCCGTAGAGCTCGGTGTTGTCCTGGCTGGCGGCGAAGGCGCTGTTACCCGGTCCGTACGCGTAGATCGGCACATCGGCGCCGGTGTGGTTACCGGACAGGTAGGTCAGCCAGAGGCTGGCGTCCTTGCTGCCGTCCTTCACACCCGCGGGGTCGTCGGGGGTACGGAAGGTGGCCGGGCCGAAGTTCTTGGCGTCGCCGGCACCCGAGCCGTTGACGATGCCGGAGGAGCGGGCCGGGTCCTTGACGTTGGCCGAGGACGAGCGCGCGGGCACGGAGTTGTTGGCCGTGTTGCCCGAGTCGTTGTTGGCCGGCGGGGCCGCCGCCTCGGCGTTGGTGAAGGTGCCCTTCTCGATGATGTTGAAGCCGGCGCACTCGTGGTCCGCCGTCACGACGACGAGGGTGTGGCCGTCCTTCTTCGCGAAGTCCGTGGCGGCCTTGACCGCGTCGTCGAACGCCTTGATCTCGCCCAGGGTCTGCGACGCGTCGTTGGCGTGCGAGCGCTTGTCGATCAGCGCGCCCTCGACCTGGAGCAGGAAGCCCTTCTTGGACCGGCCGTCGAGCAGCGAGATCGACTTCTTGGTCAGCTCGGCGAGCGTCGGCTCCTTCTTCTCCGGGGCGTCGGCGGGCAGTTCGGCCTTGGACGTCTCGACCGTCAGGTTCCCGCGGTTGAACAGCCCGACGACCTTGCCGCCCTTGACCTTGTCGAGATCGGCCTTGGTCGCGACCTTCTGGCTCTCAGCGGTCTGGGCGGGCAGCGCCGGGTCGCCGAAGCTGCCGAGCACCTGGTAGCCCTGCGACCCCAGCGCCTTCTGGTCGTCCGGCGCGAAGCGTGCGAGGCCGCCGCCGAAGATCACGTCGGCGGTGCCGTTACGGGCGATCTGCTGGGCGATCGGCGTGATCAGGGTCTTGTCGGCGGGCTTGTCCTCGTAGGACCCGTCGTCCTTCTTCGGCAGGCACGCCGCGTCGGAGTACACCGGGCCCTGGCAGCCGCGCAGCAGAGCGTGGCTCATCTGGGCTGCCGGGGTGGCGTCGGTGATCTCGGCGGTGGACACGTTGCCGGTCGCGAAGCCCGACTTCTTGGCCTGCTCCATCAGCGTGGGCAGCTTCTTCTCGTACGAGTCGACGCCGATGGCCGCGTTGTACGTCTTCACGCCGGAGGACCACGCGGTGGCTGCGCTGGCGGAGTCGGTGACCAGAGCCGGCTGGTCGCTGCCCTTCTCGACGGCGGACGTCGCCACCGCGCCGTAGCTCGGCAGCCGCTCCATGTTCAGCTTGCCGTCGGCGCCGTAGTAGCGCTCGCGCCCGGCGGTGACATGGGTACGGCCCATGCCGTCGCCGAGCAGGTAGATGACGTTACGGATCTCCGGCTTCTTGCCATTGCCGCCCTGCTGGGGCGCGGAGTTGGCAGTCGCCGCGGTGCTGGCGGCAAGTGCGCCGGTCACGGCGAGAACCGCGAGGATTTTGGTCGGTCTGCTGCGCATGTGCGGAGTGCCCTCCTCGGACGCTGGACGATGCACCGGGACAGGCCCGGCCGGGCAACGGTAGGAGCAGGACATGAACGCGGCACCAATACCGGGCGCCGTACCGATGGTGAACCCCAATCCGGCACTTGAAATATTGCGCAACTGGGTAACCTTTAAATGTGCGGCCCCGTGCCGGTGCACCACACGGAGTCACTTTCGGGGTGCACACATGAGCCGCTCGCGTGATTCGGTTGCGCCCGGCCGGCTCGGCGGCGCGTTTCGGTATCAATACACTCCCCTTTCATCGGTAGTGGGGCTTGCACGAGAGCGGGGGATGCGGTGCCGGCAGCCAACGAGGTGCAGAGGGTGTGGAGGCTGCCCTTTGCGGATCTCTGGGCAGGGCAACGCCCTCTGTGGTGGACTGTCGGCCCCACAGGGGAGCTTGCTGTGCTGCTCGTCCACCGGCGGCACCTACGCCGAAGCCGCTACGTCAAGGGCTGGGTGGGATGGAGCCCGGAGGTCCCCTTTGACGGCATGCTGGTCATCCGGTGCGCCGAGGGGCCAGTTCGAAGCCGAGTGATCAAGGATCTTCAGATCTGGCCCAGTCACATCGCTCTTCTGCCTGACTCTCGGCTCCTGATAGCGAGCGGCCGCACGCGCAGGGAGGAATCGGGCTCGTGGGAACCGAATGCCGTGGTCTGCTCTTTGGACGGCGAACAGGAGGGAACCCTCTGCGTCGGCGATGACATTCCT
Source organism: Streptomyces sp. NPDC058092 (assembly GCF_042884935.1). Lineage (NCBI taxonomy): Bacteria > Bacillati > Actinomycetota > Actinomycetes > Kitasatosporales > Streptomycetaceae > Streptomyces > Streptomyces sp. NPDC058092. The sequence continues at coordinate 264,950 of NZ_JBHVSY010000003.1, read as the reverse complement.
GTTCTGGTGACCGATCGGAGCGGATCGATCTGGACGGCATACGGTGACGAAGGCATCTACGGAGGCCATCCGGAGTCGGCAGCCGGGCTTGCCGGCTGGAGTACGGACGGCCTGGCCATGTGGGCCCCGGAAGGTCGCCTCCCTGATGCGCCCCTGGAGGGCTGCACCGCCGCCACCGAGGATGACAGGGTGTGGCTGGTCTGGTATTCCGGCAGCAGCCGCGGGGGCACGTTCCTGACACGGATCACGCCCTCCACGGGTGAGGTGACGAGCTGGCCCAGCCCTGTACCTGATCCGGACGGATTCGCCGTACGCGGCCGTCGAGCAGTTCTGACCAGGCGCGTCCACAACCGGCGGTCGACCGAAGTGGTCCGAGCCGAGCTGGTCGGCGATACGTGGAGCGTGACCGAGCGGCGCAAAATGAGAGTGCCCGGTCGGGTAGTCATGCGCTGCGGTCAAGGACGTGACGGCTTTCTGTGGCTGCGCGCCAGCCGCACCTGGCTTCGCATCGAAGCCTGATAGATGGAGAGAAACGCGCAGGCCATGACCGGGATTCACCTCTGGCATGCCTGAAGTCAGTTGAGCACGGCGGGAGTTAAGCGCTCTGGCGGCATGCGAGTGGCGGGAAGAGCACCGGTCGGATCGTTCAGGTCGTCATTGACGCGGACCCCGTCTGGTCGTCGCGGTCGGACAGCCGGTGCCGAGCAACTGCAATGGCTGCAAGGCATGGGTCGAGTCCGGTGCCGAGGTGGCCGCCGGGAGAACGACAACGAACGCTGGTGGCGGCTGACCGGGCACCAGCCGTGTGGCGGAGTCCACCATGCCGTGCTCGGCGTCGCCCATCTGTACAACGTTCTCCAAGCCGCGTAAGCGGCCCGGCAGCGTGGCCTCGGCGCCCCCTCCGCTCACGCAAACGGCCCCGGACGAGAAGTCCGAGGCCGAATAGAGTCCCTTCCTGGGGGGAATCCCCAGGTCAGGGCGGTGATGCGTGGTGCCCCCGGCAGGATCCGAACCTGCGACACCCGCTTTAGGCGTTTTCCCTGGACGGGGCTGTGACCCGCGGAAACGTCGACTGCAGGGCGTCTGACCTGGGAAAACACCCCTCCGTAGTTCTCACGTGTTTACGGGGATTCCCGGCCTCATGTGTGCCAGAACCCCAGTTTCGACAGCACTTGCTCAGCACTTGCTCAGCACTTCGTGAGGCACCCGCACCGGCCGGTGTTCGATGTCCATGAGTAGCGGCAGCACCCCGGCCTCTATCGGCAGTAGCCATCCGAAGCAGTGTCCTCGGGTGAGGGCGGTGGGTGAGTCCATCGGTGATCACAAATAGGACAGCTGCTGAGAGCCGCGCAACAGGCCGGGACCGTGCGGGCTGATCAGGGCCTGCTCCGCATCGCACAAATCAGCGCCCGCGCCTGTCACTTAACAGGCGCGACTGGTCAGTACACGGAGCTCGTCCCGCTCACGGTCCGAGTTTCGTGATTGAGAATGACTGTCCGTATTGGTTCTAGTGCACTAAGTGACGATCTCTCTATGGTCATGGTGTCACCAACGCCGTATCCCTGGAGGATTCGTGGCAAGCGTCCGCACTCGACTCGCCGTACTGGGCTCCGCCGTGGCTCTCGCCGCAGGCGCCCAAGTCCCCGCGCAACTCGCCAACGCGCCCCAGGCAGCCGCCGCGGCGAGGTACCAGTGGGTCGCCCTGGGCGACTCGTACACCGCCGGGGTCATCCCGGCCGCGGGCGACACCTTCGAAGTCCCCCGCGACGGCTGCGAGCGCACCGACCAGTCCTACCCCCAGGTCATCGACCGCGACCTCGGCGGGCTCATCGACCTGACCAACGTCAGCTGCGGCGCCGCCACGATCGAGAACGTCACCTTCAGAGCGCAGGAGCCGATCGGCCGTCACCTGCCGCCCTTCTCCGAGGACCCGGACTACCCGTTCCCGCCAGTGCCGCCCCAGTCCGAGGCGGTGGGCCCCGGCACCGACGTGGTCACTGTCGGGGTGGGCGGCAACACCCTCGGGTTCGACGGCATCCTGCGTACCTGCCTGGAATTGGGCGCGGGCAGCGGAGGCGTGGGCACCCCGTGCCGGGACGACCTGGCCGACGACATCCCCGGCCGGCTGACCAAGGTGGGCAAGGAGTACGACGAGATGCTCGCTGTGCTCCACGAGCGGGCGCCGCACGCCAAGCTCCTGGCCGTCGGCTACCCCACGGTCATCCCCAAGGACACCTCCAAGTGCCGGTACAACGACCTGGAACAGTTCGGGCCGATCACCCAGGGGGACCTGGACTGGCTGCGCCAGGACGTCCTGGAACCTCTCAACAACGTCATCGAGAAGTCGGCGGGCACCCACGACGCGGCCGGCTTCGTCAACCTCTACGACTCCTCCCAGAACCACAGCGTCTGCGACAGCGGCAAGTGGGTCGAGGGCATCCTCGCCAGCGGCTCTCAGCAGGTGGCCCTCGTGCACCCCAACGCCCGCGGCCACCGCAACGCCGCCGATCACGTCACATCGGCGATCCTGAACAGCATCGGCGTGGACTGACACCCGCAGCCCCCGCGATCCCGCATGAACCGCCTCCGGCCCAGCAGCCGGAGGCGGTTCCGGCGGCCGGGCGCCCGGACCAAGGACCGTCTACCCACCATGGCGCGCCACGCGCCTTCGTCCCTTCGCCTCCGTCGGGAGGCGTGCCGAGACAGAGTTCGCTGGTACCAGTGCTGCCAAACTCCTGAACATTTCGACTCGTCCCCCGGTCGAGGCGGGCGCAGCCGGCCGGTTCGAAGGCACTGAGGTACCCGCGGACCTCGCCGCGACTGTCGTCAACCTCGCCCGCCTCCGGATCCGCGACGGCCACGCCGATGAGGGCCGTCAGCGGCTGCTCGACCTGTACGGGGCTGTCGAGGCGGGCACAGCCGCCCGGTTCGAAGGCATCGAGGTGCCGGCGGACGTCACCGCGACCGCCAAGGACCGCCACGAGGTCGGCGCGTGGCTGTGGCGCGTACTCCTCGCCGACGGCACGCGCGCTCTCCCCGAGGCGGGCCTGGGGATCACGAGGCCGTATCCCGGTTCGTGCCGCGAGCGCGCCCCACCTTCGAAGGCTTCGAGTCTGAGACGGACGTCCAGCCCTGCGGGATCGTGTCGGATGATGTTGATCAGGTGGACCATATTTGGGAGATCAACTCTCCGTCCGCTCACGCAGACGGCCCCGGACGAGAAGTCCGAGGCCGGAAGGATGCCCCGTCTGGGGGAGGAACCCCCAGGTCAGAGCAGTGATGCGCCGTGCCCCGGCAGGATTCGAACCTGCGACACCCGCTTTAGGAGTTCGATCCCGGCACTGTGCAGCCTGCCGGGAGCTCGGACGCGGGGGACCCTCCGATCCGCAAAGGGATCTCTCCATCCGCCGCCGTCCGGCCACGTTGATGTCAGTCGTGGATGTCATGGCGCGTGGCTGACACCTGACCCTCAAGCGAACGGCGTAACCATCGATGAGCGTGAGACTGTGGTGGAACCGTCAGAGTTCGAAGAGCACATCCATGCGTGCTTGAGGTGTCGGGTCAAGGCCCTGGCGAAGCCGGCCAATGCTGCTGCGCCACCGCCTGCCGTCTTCGGCCTCTCCCCACAGTTCGGCTAGCTCGGATTCGTCTGCGAGAACTCGGGCGAGGGCCTCGACAGCCAACCGTCTGAGGTCTGCCGGCAGGTTTGGCAAGGCAGCAGCAGCCACTGCCTCCTCAGCATCGGGGGCCTCAAGGTAGTCCTGATTGTCGATGGTGCGCATCAGGACCCTGCGGATGAGGGTTTCACGCTCTCCCACGGCAGCGGCATCCAGGTCGTTGGCAAAGTCCGAGGCTGTGTCGTTGTCGAATGGACCGATGTCCCAGGTACCCATGACTGCCCTCTCGTCTGCCTGGCCGGGATCTTCGCATTGGCCACTGACATCGGGACGTGAGCTCACGCCGACACTGCCGAACGACCGGGCGGCTTGGGTGCATCAGCTTGGGAAGGTTGGGTGATCTAGCGCTGGCCGCCTTGCGGACCTGCGGTTGAGCAGGACTGGGGTCTGGCTTGGCTGCCGCCTCGGTACCCGGTGCTCCCCGTGTTTCCTCGCAGGACCTGGCACGCATCTGGCACACCTCAGACGCTGCGGGTTCCTCCGCAAGGCCGATGTCGCGGGCGGGTGTTGGGTGTAGGCCTCCCGGCCAGAGACGGCCCGTCGAGCAGGCTGATGTCAGTCCGTACCCTGGGACTTCCACGTGAAGGCGTCTGCGGTCCGAATAGCCAACGATCCGTTCTGCCAAGAGTCCGTGATGTCAGTCCAGTTCTCGAGGGTCGCGCTGCGCGCACCATGCTCTGCTGCTTGGTCGTAGAAGAGGGTGAACCGGTAGACCCTTCCTTCGTAGGAAATGACTCGGCCATCCTCGTGATCGAGGCCTCCCTGCAAGAGATCGACGACAACCGTCCCATCGGGATCAAGTCCCTGGGCCATCAGAAGCTCCCGCAGCCGGTCCCAGAAGTCATAGGAACTCGTCCGCAGAAGCTCGGTGTACTGGACGACGATGCTTGAGACCATGCACTCATGATCGGCCCTCCAGCCAGTGGTGAGTAGCGGCACGGCTGAGGCCAGTGGAGGCGCAGTGGCTGAGTCGAGCAATCAGCGATCTTGAAAACCGTCGTGGCGCGAGTCACCGTGGGTTCAAATCCCACACCCACCGTCAGGTAGAACGGCCCCTGACCAGGTGAAACGGTCAGGGGCCGTTGTGTTGTGCGCTGCCTGCCAGTCACCGTGTCTCCCCGTGGCTTCCCGCCCGATCGGGCACGGAAGGGGCACGCGTGGGGCACGGGCGGAGTCAGCCCAAGGGCTTTCGTTCTACGCGGTCTTCTGGTGGCCCAAGGGCCCCTCCCCTACACGCGGGAAGTGAAGTTGGTGGGCGCTCGTTCGCCAGCATTCGCCACCCCGAACTACCGCTGGCGCCACTGGAGCGCCGGTTAACTTGTGGAGGGTCCGATGCGTCTCTCTCCCGCACGCCTGCCTGAATCGGGTGGGTCCCAACCCTGTTGGGAACATTGAGAGATGGGATCGGATCAGATGGAGCGATCGACACGGCGGAGACGGCGCCGCAGACAAAGCCAGTTACCGGACTGGGTTCAGTTAGCGGCCCTGATTCTTACGGCGGTCACTTCCATCGCGGGGTGCGTCGAGCACTTTATGTGATGCGCCAGAGGTAGTCCGGACGGCTGGTTGGGCGGCAAGCGAGCCCGGCCGCGATCTACTCGGCCGGACCCGCCTGTAGCCCCGCATGTGGGCCTGGCTTCGGGGTGTCGCCCGGAGCCAGGCCCTATGCGCAGGGCGGGAGCCTTTCGGCTCCATGAAGAGGAAACCCCAAGTCACCAGGAGCATCAAGCCTCCGAACCAGAGCCATGATCCAAATCATGGCGAAAACCCGTAGCGAACCGTGGCGTTGAGGGCTGGCGCAGGCTCCGGCTGACGTAGATCACTTAGGAGTGCCTGGTGAGCGCCTTGTGGGGGGTGGCGAATCCTGGCGAATGGAGTCGGCAGCTGGCGGGCGGGTCGAAGGGAGCCGCAGCTACGGCGGATGCCGTCAGTTACCGGTTGATCGGGATCTCGTAGACGATCTCGCAATGAGCGGCGGGCACCACGATGTCCGCCGTCTCGACGGGCCGTCCCTGGTCGCTGTAGTACGTCCGCCGGATGTGCGTGACGAGCGCGGCCTTCTGGATGCCGAGCCACGACGCCTCTTCGGCGGTCGCCTGCCTCGGCTCTGGCTGCTCCACGGCGTGGCTGACGCCGATCGGGGCCATGCGGTTCACAACGGCCGCCCCCGCGTGGGGCCCTCCCTCGGGGAGGACGACGAGAGTGCCGGCGGTGAGGTCGTACGGCTCCCAACTCGTCGACAGTTGCACCGGCCGACTGTTGGCCAGGAACTCGGGGCGTCACCCTCGAAGAGGGACGGCGCCAGGGGGACGTCATGGCTCGGGCCTGACCGCTGACCGCTGACCTGCGGAATTGAGCAGACTTCTGCTCAAGATGCTGGAGAGGGTATGTGCTACTAACATGATGCCTGTGAGAGTCGCAACCGGGGCACGCCTCGGGCGGCAAGATTCCGGAAGAACCGGAACCAATGAGCGGCGAGACGTGCTCCCTTGAGCTGTGACCTCTGCGAACCGCACCGTATGTCTTGCATGCGCTGTGGCCACCTGCCTTCGATCTTCGGTGGCGGAAGGAAAGGTAGAGACTCATGCGAGCACCTCATATCAAGCGTTCCCTCGCTGTAGCCGCCGCCGGTGTGATGCTGGCTGGTGGCGCCGCCGTTGGTGCCGCAGGGGCGGCTGCGGCCGCCCCTGCCCACGCGACCTCCGCGGCTAGCCACTCCTACGACCGGTGCGGCTGGTGGGATGACTGCGACGGGTACGGCTACGGCTACTACAACGGGTACGGCTACGGCTACTACAACGGCTACGGCTACGACAACGGGTACGGCTACGGCTACGACAATGGCTACGGCCGCGTAGCCATTGTCGTGGTGGGCGTACCCGGCGGCTACGGCGGATACTGAGCCAACTCGGGGAGAGGTGAACCTAGTACTGCAACGGTGCTTTGCGTGACGGTTGGGCAGGTTGCTCGTTGATGTTGTTATGGGTGGGGACCTGGCTGATGCGCGGGTGTGGGCGGGCGAACTGAGTGCAGTGCACGAGCGGTTCGTGCACCGGTTTGCCAGAACGGAGCCGCGGGAGTCGGCACTGGCCCTATTTGCGGGGGCTGATCGCTCCGCTGGAGCGGAAGAACGGCTGGACACTGGCGGAACAGGCCGGTCATGCCGGGCCGGACCGCATTCAACGGCTGTTGAACCGGATCGACTGGGATGCCGACGAGGTCCTTGAGGACCTGCGGGACTACGTCGTTGAGCACCTCGGCGACCCCGAGGCCGTGCTCATCGTGGACGACACCGGCTTCCTGAAGAAGGGGACCCGGTCGGCGGGTGTCCAGCGCCAGTACTCGGGCACCGCGGGCCGGACGGAGAACTACCAGGTCGGTGTCTTTCTCGCATACGCCGCCGAGTGCGGTCGGACGTTGATCGACCGCCGGCTGTATCTGCCCACGTCCTGGACGGACGACCGCGAACGCTGCCGCCAGGCCGGCATCACCGATGAGACCGCCTTCGCGACGAAGGTGGTCATGGCCAAGGCGATGGTCCGTCGGGCGATCGCAGACCGGATCCCTTTCCGTTGGGTGACCGCGGACGCCGCCTATGGCTTCAGCAAGGGCTGGCGGCACGAGCTGGAACAGGCAGACGTCTTCCACGTCATGGCCACCACCCGGCATGACACCGTGGTGACCCGCTGGACCCTCGACCACCCTGTCCACGACCTCTTTTCCGCTCTGCCCCGGCAGAAGTGGAAGCGACGCTCCTGCGGGAGGGGTGCCCACGGGCCACGGGTCTTTGACTGGGCACGTGTCGAGGTGCGGCCCTGGCACCGGGAGGACCGCCGTCACTGGGTGATCGCCCGCCGCAGCGTCAGCCGCCCCGACGAGATTTCCTACTACATCGCCTACTGCCCCGCGGACACCACGCTCGATCAGCTGATCCACATCGCCGGCAGCCGCTGGGCTGTCGAGGAATGCTTCCAGAGCGCGAAGCAGGAGTGCGGCCTGGACGACTACCAAGTCCGCCGCTATCCCGGCTGGCACCGCCACATCACCCTCGCCATGGCCGCCCACGCCTGCCTGACCGTCCTGCGAGCCCGGGTACTGGACACAGACAAAGCAGAAACGGATCCTCCCAGCTCATCCACCTCAGCCTCGCCGAAATCAGACGCCTGATCACCCGCCTCAACGACCGCGCTCCCACCCCGATCGATCACATCCTGCACTGGTCACACTGCGCCGACGACGACAACACCAAGCCCGCGTCAGTCACTACAAACGACGCGGACACAGCCCATAGAACTGGCCACCCATCAGCACAAACACCGTTGCAGTACTAGTGCCGCATCCTGTGGAAAACTCGTCGCAATGGTCTGTCGGGTGTGGCCGAGGATGGTCCTTCGGGCTGCGAGCGGATCTGCGCGGGCGCACCAGCGACGACGCCACCCTCTTCATGATCGAGTGGCACGGAGGCGCCGCCGACCACCTCGCGGTCCTTGACTGAGCGCCCGCGCGTCAGGCCCGATCACGTCGTCGGCGACAAGGGCTACAGCTCGAAGGCAATCCGCACCTGGGTGCGACCCCAACCCACCACTCACCCCAGCTTCCATCCCGGCCGCCTTCGGCCCACACGTCGTGGAGCGGGCGTGGTTCAGGGCGTCAAGGTGGAGCGCGCCACTGTACGAACGACCTTGACGCCCTGGGCCGCGACTGCTCGGCTCTGCCTGGGGCGAAGGTGGTCGGGATGGGAGCCAACAACGCTCACCACGAATCCGCCGGCACCCGCGAACGGCGCCCCTCCCATCCCGGAGTCTGAGCGCCCCCGCCGGAGGCATGTTCTGACCTGCGGATGGCTTTCTAGCTTCCGCCCGTCGCACGTAGCGCGCCGCCGGGCGCGGCCAGCCGGGGCGAAGACAGAGGCAGGCCGCGCCGCTGAGGCGGCGCGCGCCCGCGCCGTGCGCGGGCCTCCGCGAACACCCGCGCGTCTTCGCCACGCTCACCGCCCCGTCCTTCGGCCCGGTCCACAAACCGGCCCACCTCCGGCCGCTGCCGCTGCGGCGTCCAGCACCCCGATGACGCGCCGGAACTCGGTGCGCTCATGGTTCGCCGCTCGCAGGCGGAGATGCAGACCGGGGCCCTGTTCGACAAGGCGCCCAAGTCCGCCGCTGGAGTCCGCCCGGTCGCCTACCCGAGCGAACTGCGAGCGGACGTGGAACGACACCTTGTCCACTTCGCTGGGTCTGGCCGTGATGGTCACGTCTTCCTCGGCCCTCAAGGCGGTCAGCTGCGGCGGAGCAACTTCCGTGACGACTGGATCAAGGCTCGGAGGAAAGCCAAGATCACCGCAGGCGTCCACTTCCACGACCTTCGGCACACGGGGAACAACCTCGCCGCCTCCAGGGCGAGCCTGCGGGAGCGGATGACGAGGATGGGCCACAGCACCTCGCGCGCCGCGCTGATCTATCAGCACATGGTCAGCGGCCGTGACCGGGAGATCGCCGACCGGCTCGGATCGGTGATCCGCAAGGCACGAGGTGACACGGACTCGTAGCGCACGTTGTGGCACGTGTGTGGCACGGCCGCGATCATGACGAAGGGCCAGTTCGAGAGGATCAAGCCTCCGAACTGGCCCTTCTGTCTGTGCCCCCGGCAGGATTCGAACCTGCGACACCCGCTTTAGGAGAGCGGTGCTCTATCCCCTGAGCTACGAAGGCGGGGATCTGTCGGAAAACGTGTCCAAAACCCGGCCCGGGTGGGCAAAGGGCTTCAGGTCGGTTTGCCGACAGGGTAGCGGTGGCCTGGCCCGTGAGGGCTGGGCCACCGCCGACAGTGTAGCGGGTGGGGTGAGGTCGATACCTGGGGTCGTGATCGCGCGCGCCTGTGGCGGGCGAACTGGGGTGCCTGGGGGGTGAAGACGAGGAGCCTTCGGCGATAAGCGGGGCCCGGTGGACACCTCGGAGGGCCTTGTCGTAGGAACCGGTGAGCTCGCTCTTCCGCCGGCGGGATACGTGACGGTGCCGTCTTCGTTGACGGAGTATGCCAGCGTGGCCGCATCGTCCAGTGCCTCAGTCAGGCGCCGCTTCGGAGCAGTGATTTCGGACGAGAAGCCGTCGAGAGCTCCGGAGATCAGACTGCACTCGACCTGGGTGTAGTGGAAGTTCTCCGACAGCTTCCGCAACTGCTTGAGCGCCGCGTCCGCGGCCTCACCCGCGTTGGCCTTCCGTCATGCGGGCCCGTCGCCCCTGCTGTGCCGGTGACCATCGGCGGTGCCTGCAATTCCCCGGACGGGCAGTTCGTTCACGGCCGGTCCGGCCTGGGGAGCGGCCGTGAGGGCCGGCGCGGCTCCGTAGCGTCGGGCGAGAGGCGCGGAGGTCATGCCGTGCGCGAAGACACTGAGCAGCACGGTGCAGACGACCACCGGGACGATGGTCTTCGAGGCCGACGGATCGAGTTCCTCGACCGCCAGCAGACCGAAGATGACGGAGGCCAGCCCGCGTGGGCCGAACCAGCCCACGAACAGGACGGTTCTCCTGTCCAGACCGCTTCCGGCCAGGGACAGGGCCACTGGCACCATGCGTACCGCCGTCAGGCTCAGGACAGCGTAGAGCGTCGCCTGCCAGGTGAGGTGATGGACGGCGACCGGTACCAGTACGGCGCCGAAGAGCAGCCACACCAGCACGGAAAGCAGTGAAGCGGACTGTTCGGCGAACAGCAGCACGCGTTGCGGGGCGCCGTGTGTCGATCCGAAGGCCAGGCCGGTGGCAAAGGCGGCGACAAAGCCGTTGCCGCCGATCGCGATGGCGGAGGTGTAGCCGAGGAGGGCCAGAGCCAGGATGCCCGTGCCGGCGACGTCCTCGGTGGCCCAGCCCCTGCGCAGGGCACAGCGCAGCAGCCATCCGGCCGTCAGCCCGAGCACGGTGCCGTGGACCAGGCCGATGGCGAGTTCCACCAGGGCACTTCCGGAGACCTGGGAGTCCGGCGTACTGCCGGACGCGGCGACTCCGGCCAGGGCGAGCACGACGAACGGGGTGGCGATGCCGTCGTTCAGGCCGCTCTCGACGTTGATGAGCCGGCGGATCCTCGCGGGCACCACCGGATCGACCATCATCGTGGCGCCGAGCGCGGCGTCCGTCGGAGCGAGCGCGGCCGCTACGTACAGCGCGGCCCAGCCCGACACCCCGGGGAGCAGGCCCATGGCCAGCAGGGTGCCGAGGCCGATGCACATCGGCAGCCCGAGCAGCAGAAGCCGCACATACAGACCTAGCTCCGGGCGCAGGGCCCGGAAGGACAGCCGCGCGGAATCGGTGAAGAGCACCCAGGCCAGCGTGACCTCGGCGAGTGCTCGCACCGTTTCAGGGGACGGAGCCAGGTCCAGCACGCCGATTCCCTCGCCGAGCAGCAGACCCAGCAGGACGAACGCCACAGGGGCGGTGAGTTCGACGCGCGCCAGCCGCTGTGAGTACACACCCCAGAGGAAGAGAAGAAGCAGGATCAGCGAGAAGGTTGCATCCACCCTGGACTCCGTAATCGAGGCCGCACCGTCGGCGAAGGCCCGATTCTCGGCGGTTGCGACGCGATGGCGATCCAGCCGGAGGACATGACCGGGGCTTCCACCTGAGTGGTGGAACGCGTTGTCGGAGTGCGGTAGTACGCCACCGGCCACTGGGACGGGGTGAGGGAGCCGGTCCCGCAGACCTCATTCGTGAGCGATGACGGCGACGGGTGCGTGGGAGTGAACGAGGTGCACTGGCGCGCTGCGAAGAAGTGCTTCCCGCGCGGCCCAGTGGGCCGCGGCGACGCTTTCCGCGGATCCGTCGAGGCCGACGACAATGCGTTGGTTCATGAGGGTCCCCCTGGGACGGCCTCCGGCTCGGGGGCGCTGGTTCGGTCTCCGAGATACGTCCGGGGGCGGCGCTTGCGGGACGGTGACGGCCTCGCGGGTCATGAACGGGGGTGCGTGTCGATGCGCCGTGATCCCCTCCTAGCGTGGGGTGCCCGGTCGTGCGTCGTCGACCGGTAGGTCGTCCTGCTCGTAGCCGAGCCGATCGGTCACGTCGATGACTCCGTCGACGCTCCGGCACAGACGCAGGACGACCGGGACGAGGCTGTGCCGGCTGACGGTGCCGCTGAGGGTCACGACGCCGTCCGCGACCTCGACGGTCAACGACGAGGGACTGAGCCGCAGCGTGTGCGTCAGGACGTCTTCGAGGATCTCCTCCTGGATTGCGCGGTCCCTGCGCAGGAAGAGCTGCAGGAGGTCGCTGCGGCTCAGGACCCCGACCAGCCGGCCCTCGCTGTCGACGACGGGGAGCCTCTTGACCTTGTGCTTCTCCATGACGCGGGCGGCACGGACGGCGCTCCACCCGGGCGACGCGGTGATCGCCGGGTGGCTCATGAGTTCGACGGCGGTGTTCGTGCCGCTCCCGTAGTCGCGCCTGCGGAGCAGGTCGGCTTCGGAAACGACGCCCACGGGACATTCGTTCTCGTCCACGACGGGCACGGCGGTGACGCCGAACTGGTCGAGGACCCGGGCGATCTCCTTGAACGTGGTGCCGCGCTGGACGCCGACGACCGTGGGTGTCATGAGGTCGGCGACGCTGCGATGCCTCATTGTCCCTCTCCTTCAGGCGGGCACTTCGGTGTCGGGCTCCTTGAACGGCGCTCGTATCTCCTTGAACGGCGCTCCGCGGTCGACCGAGATGAGGGCGTGCGTCATCACGTCGTCGACGGTACGCAGATGTTTCATGACTCCTCCAGGAAACAAGGGCCCGTATCCGAGCGTCGGCGTCGTCGCCCCCGGCGGTAGGACCGGCCGGGGGCCGCCGGGGACCGGCCGGCCTTGTTGGGCAGGCACGGACGGTGCTTTCATGAAGATGACGGGAAGAGCTATTGAGAGGATGCGGAGAAGCGACCGACGGCCGCGCACCGCACGATCAGGATCCGCGAGAAGCGGATGAAGCTCTTTCCGTCCCCTGGCGCACGTGCTCATCGGTCGCCGCCGCCATGTGCCGGATCGAGATCCGGCGGCAGGTCGTCCACGGCGTATTCGAGAGACTGGTCGACGCTGACGACGCCGTCGACGGAAAGGCACAGGAGCTCGATCACCGGGATGGCCGAGCGTTGCTCGACCCCACCACTCAGGGAGACCACCCCTTCCTGAACGCTTACTGTCACGCCTCCCGGCGCCATCCGAAGGGTCCGGCCCAGCACCTCGTCGACGATCTCATCGTGTATGGCTGCGTCCCTGCGGAGCATGGGACGCAGCAGGTCCGAGCGGCTGACGATGCCCACGAGTACGCCGGTGTCATCGATCACCGGCAGGCGTTTGACGCCCTGCTCGTCGAGGAAGCGGGCTGTCTCGACGATGCCCCACTCGGGCCGGGCCGTCAGTACGGGGGCGGACATCAGATCACCGGCGGTGCGGGCGTCCATGGTGTCGCGGTCCACGGCTGCCGGCTCGCGCAACTGGTCGCGCGCCGCTGCGTCCGGCAGACCGGCCTGCCTGCGGAGCAGGTCGGCTTCGGAGACGATGCCGATGGGGTGATGGCGGTTGTCCACGACGGGCAGAGCCGAGACGTTGTTGTAGGCGAGGCTCCAGGCGACTGTCTTGAGCGACGCTTCGGGACTGGCCGTGGCCACGTCATGCGTCATGACCTCGGCGACAGTGCGGTGCGTCATGGCCGGATCTCCCTTCGTTCCGGGCCGTCGGTCGTGGGCGACGACGGCCACGGGGGGCGGCGGCGTGATGCAGGACGGCATGGGCCACCGGCCCGGGACGGGCACCGGAGGGGAGCGGCAAAGGCCGCGGCCGACGACGGCGAGGTCCGCGCCCGCCGAGGACCGGCACGGCGCTGACCTGCCACTGTTGCATCAGTTCGACGATCTCCTTGTACGAGGCGTCGCGGCCGATGGCCACGGCCGTGCGGGTCATGACGTCGCTGACGGTGTACCGGGATGCAGCCATGGGGTGCTCCTCGGGGGGTGACTCCCAGGTGGTGGCACGACGGCGTACCTCACACGAAGCCGCCGCTGCCATGAGGGGCGTAGAGATCGAGCAGACGGATCCGCGTAGCCTGCAACCGGTGGGCGAGAACCTGCCCGACCCAATGGCCGATGGCCGAACCGAAGGCGGGGTCCGCGTCCATCATCATGCGTACGGCCGCCGCGTCGAACTCATAGGTACGGACAGGCGTCATCGCCTCTGCGCCGAGGTGCCAGATGGGGGGCTCGAACAGCCAGGCCCAGCCGACCAGTTCGCCGGGCCCGAGACTCTCGATCGCTGCCGGGGAGCTGCCCGGTACGCGGAAATCCAGCGTGACGGTGCCCGAGCGCAGGAGCCAGAAGCGGTCTGCGTGGTCTCCCTCGTGGAAGAGACGGACTCCCTGGGCGAAATTGACCTCCTGCCCGATCTGCATCAGGCGGGCACGGTACCGGGCGGGCAGGGCTGCGGTGACGCGAGTCGGGGAAGTGCTCATCGGTGTCCTCCTCTGTGGTCTGCGATTTCAGCATCGCCGGACAGCCGGTTCATGGACATGGGTCCTGTGGCCCTGCCGCGGTCCCGTCCGGCCCCGGGCGGGCAAGCTCTGCCATCTCGGAGCACGGGGCGGCTCTGTCGGCCGAGGCCGATCCTCGCGTCCGATGGCGGGACCGGATCAGACGGCTCCGTGAACGCCCCCCAGCAGATTCTTCTCGATGTATCGGCGGACATCCGCGCTGAGAGAGCCGAGGCGTCCTGAGAGTTCCGCCTTCGGCGCGGTGGGCGCCCGTATGGTGCGGGCCCCGGGCGGCAGTGCCGCGAGGTCGGCCACGAACCTTTGCCGGGCTGTGTCCAGTTCCGCACGTTCCGAAACGCGTTGCCCCTCCCGCATGACCGACTCCAGCAGCGGGACGCCGTCCGGCGGCGGCTGCTCGTCGGCGAGAGCTATGAGATCCGCGTATCCCGGTCTTCGGTACACCTGCTTGCGTCCGGGCGCCGTCACCTTGGCCGAGGACAGTTTCATCACGGGCCGGCTGTCGTACTCGACCAGCTTGTATGCGCAATCCAGGTAGGGGGCATCCGCGCAGACGCCGATCCGGGTACCGACCGCATAGGTGTCGATGGGGGCTTCGGAGCGGACCAGGCTGTCCACGGCGAACTCGTCGAGACCACCACTCGCCACGATCCGTGTCCCGGGGAGACCGGCGGCATCGAGAACGGCCCGCGCCTGTACGGCCAGGGCTCCGAGGTCACCACTGTCCAGCCGGATGGCGCACCCCGGACCGAGCCCCAGATCGCGCAGCACGCGCGCCGCCGTCGCCACACCCGCCACGGTGTCGTAGGTGTCCACGAGGAATGTCACCGGCCCCGGATGGGAACGGGCGAATGCCCGGAACGCGTCCTCCTCGGTGCCGAAGGCCTCGATGTACGAGTGGGCCATCGTGCCGACTGCGGTCAGGCCCTGGGAGTGAGCCGCCGCCACATTGCTGGTTCCGGCGAAGCCGACCAGGGCGCCCAGCCGGGCGGCCTGATGTCCGGCTTCGATGCCATGAGTGCGACGCAGGGAGAAGTCCACGACCGGGTGTCCGGCGGCGGCCAGGACACACCGGGCGCATTTGGAGGCGACGGCGGTCTGGTGGTTGAGCTGGTTGAGTACGAAGGTTTCGACGAGCTGGGCCTGCGGGAGAGGCGCAGTGATTTCCAGCAGGGGTTCTCCGGCCAGCACGATGCGCCCCTCGGGCACTGCCCGGACGTCGCCCTGGAATTCCAGGCCGAGCAGCGGTGCCAGATCCTCGGGCCGCCGTCCCAGCACAGCGGCGAAGACGGCCACGTCATCCGCGTCCACGCGGTAGACGGAGAGGTAGTCGAGGACCGAATCCAGCCCGGCACAGACAAGAAAGCCCCGGTCCGGCGGCAGATCGCGTACGAACAGACTGAACGTCGCCGGACGGGTCATGCCCTCGCTCAGATACGACTGAGCCATCGTGACCTCGTAGAGGTCGGTGCTCGTGGCATTGGACATGGACGGCACCTTCCTCCGGCCGCGTCGGTCCTTTCAGGGCTGCTGTCCAGCTCCTGCCGGGCTACCGCGCGGTCGCGCCGCACCAGCCTGCTCCCCTTCCTCCACTATCGGCCTCCCGTGCCTCGTGGGCCAGCCAGGAGCCATGGTGCAGTCCGGACGGGGTCGAGGCGGCCCGCCTCATGGAGGTGCAGAACGTCGAACGGCTGCCCGTCGTGGGCGAGACGGACACGTTGCTGGGCATCGTCAGCCCCCGCCGATGGCCAACACAACGGGGAATGACCACCACTCTTCCTCCTTGTGCGGACTTGCACGGATTCTGCGCCTTTACGGGCCCTTGCCACCTCAGGGCCCGCATGCGGTACCAGGAGATCTGCGGTACTCCTCGAATGAGAGGAAGCCATGCTCGGCGCGTCGGCGCGGAAGCTCACCAGGGCGCACGGACGACAGGCTGGACAGGCGGCCTCGCTCGCCGTCGTTCCACCGGTTACGAGACTTACGAGACGGAGGCGGTCGTCATGGAGCCAGTCGTCACCGTGGGCCTCGACGGCTCACCCGAGAGCCTTACCGCTGCCCGTTGGGCCGCCGACGAAGCGGAGCGGCGCAAGCTCACGCTGCGTCTGCTGCACGCGTGGCCTCTGCTGGTACCAGAACCGACCCGCGTTCCTGCGGAGATGGACCAGAACTACTGGGCGAGGCGGATCGTGCACAAGGCGCGGGCCGAGCTCCAGGCACGCCACCCGGGTCTTTCCGTCGTCGGCAACCTGGTTGCCGACGACGCCCAGAACGCGCTGCTGCTGGCGGCAGCGGAATCCGAGATGACCGTGCTCGGTTCGCGCGGGCTGCAGCCCGTCGAGAGCTATTTTCTCGGCGACATCAGCATGCACGTGGTGGCACGGGCCGAGGGGCCGGTGGTCCTGGTGCGCGCCGAAAAGAGTGAGCGAGGGCCACAACCCGCTCCAGCAGGGGAAGGCGGCGTCGTGGTGGCACTGAAACTGCACGGCCCCTGCGACGACCTGCTCGCATTCGCCTTCGGCACCGCCGCGGCGCGGGGGGTGCCTCTTCGAGCCGTCCATGGCCAGAGCCTGCCGCTGAGCGCATATGTGCCCTGGGGGGTGGATCACGACGTGACGGAGGAAATCACCCAGGACGCGCAGAAGCACCTCAACCAGATCCTCCGCCCCTGGCGTGACAAGTTCCCGCTCGTGGAGGCGAGTGACAGCATCGCTCTCGAAAGCCCCGCCAGGGCTGTCGTACGGGCCGCCCATGACGCCGCCCTGCTCGTTGTCGGCCGACGCAAGCGCCGCCCCGCACTGGCACCACACCTGGGCCCCGTGGCCCAAGCCGCCATTCATCACGCGCGTTGCCCTGTCGCCGTCGTCCCCCACGTCTGATCCGGGCAACCGTACAGAGCCGATCACGCCGGCGTGGCGTCGCCGCCCCTGACTTGAAGCTCCTCTACGTCCCGAGGCCCTGGTCGCCCTGGCCGTTCGAACTCGTAGGCTGTAGGCGGACGACAGATGCAGGGGAGATCATCTGAAGCTGAGTCGTCCTCGCGGAACGCGTCGACGGTCGGCGCACCGTGGTGGGCGCAGGGCCCGCACGACCGCAGTTGGCGTATTACTGGTGGAACCGCATCCGGGGGAACGAATGACGCGGCTGAGACTGTCCTTGTACGTCGGGGGGCTGCTCCTCGTACTGGTTGCCGGCGGGCTGGCCTGGACCGTCTCGTTCCAGGACGGTGACGGCGAAGACCTCGGAGACCAGTGCCAGGGCTCCCTCGCGGTGGAGGAGGCACGGCAGTTCTTCGACGGCGCCAGGCTGAAGGCGCGCGGTCACACCGCTGACTGGGGCGGCTACGACTCCCAGTGGTGCTCGGTCTGGGCCGAGGGCCAGGACGGCGGGCCGGTCCTCAAGCTCCGGGTATGGCCGCGGGCGGCCTACCGGGCGAGCGGGTCTGCCGCGGACGAGTCGGCAACGCCGATCGGTCACGGTTGGACCGGGTCCTTCGTGAGCGGGTATTCGCCGGAAGCCGCTGTGCTGGTCGACTGCAAGACGATGGCGGGCGCCGGTTTGCTTGTCACGGCCGGGACGACCCGGAAGTCGGAGGATCTCTCCGCCCGGCAGGTGCTCCAAGTGGCACGGGTCGCGACGGAGAGTGCGCGTCGTGCAGCCGGCCGCGCCGAGTGCGAGGGAGCGCTCGGCGAACGTCCGGGAACTGTCGACCGCGCGGGGTGGACGACGAGGCCCGTCGGCCGGGCGACGGGCACGTGCCGCGGCGTGCTGACCGGGTCTGAAGCTGCTCGGTTGCGCGTAACCGACGTCACCGAGAATCCTGCGGGACGCGCACTGACGGAACAATGCGAGATGAGCCGGGGCAAGTTGGGCCTGTTCAGTACGACCGCCTACTACGGGCCGTCGGCGGAGGAGGAGATGCATCTCGACGGCAAGTATCCGGGAACGGTGAAGGGCGCATACACCCGCACCCTCGAATGCGGGGGAGCCATCGGCACCGCCTACTTCAAGCTCGTGCGCGTCAAGGACAGGGCGGCGGACGGCACCGTCGCAACGCATGGAACGAGTGACCCCGCGGCGCTCAAGCGGCTTCTGGAGTCGTACGCCACCGCCTCGGGCAAGCGGCACGGCTGCCCCACCCCCTGACTGCTTGCGCCGGGCTGCGCCCCCTCGCCCTGGGCGGCACCCGGGGCAGCCCCACGAAGGCACCGTCTCGAGGCCGTCGCCCGAAAGGATCCGCGTCCCCCGCCAAGGCGGTGGGCACCCCCGCACCCGGCCCGACGAGATGAGCGCAGGTGTGCGGGCGGACCTTCGCGTCCGAATTCCGCCAGCGGGCCACGGGCGAGCCGCTGACGCTGGAACCATGACCACGTACACGCCTCTCCCCATACCTCCCGCCGCACTCGAAGAACTCCGCCACGTCGATGACGCCGGGCAGCCACTGCGGCCGTACACCGCACGCGAGGACGGTGTTCCCCTCGACTGCGTAGGCAGTCCGCTGCGGTGTTGCCTGCGGGCCATCGAGCCCGGCGAACGAGTCGCACTCGTCTCCTACGCGCCGCTGCGCCGCTGGGCGATGGCGACCGGGGCCGAGCCCGGAGCCTACGACGAAGCGGGTCCGGTATTCATCCACGCCGATGAGTGCGTAGATCCGCGGGGAGTCCGGGGCTATCCCTTCGCCCGTCCCGGGGCGCTGCGCACCATCCGCCGCTACGACGCCGAAGGACACATCGTCGGAGGACGATTCTTCGAGATCCCTGACAACGCCGAGGCCGGGTTCGACCGGGCCTTCGAGGAAGCGTTTGCCGAGCCGGAGGTGGCACTGGTACACGTGCGGGCCCTGGAGTACGGCTGCTTCCAGTTCGAGGTGCGGCGACCGTAGACCGTCGAGGCCGCCCGCGCGGTGACCTTTGGCCGCCGACGTGCCCGAGGCGATCGCGCCCACGGCGTTCGGCGACGGCCCCGACGAAGAACATCGCGATGACGGCCGTGGTGAAGCCGCGCCTGCCGAACGTACGCAGGTCGATGAGCGGACCGCTGCCCCGGAATCCGACCGGGAAGATCCTCGAGCGGGAGCTGCGCGGGCCTGCCGGGGCGGAGGTGCGGCGGGCGGCCGGGGGTGTGGTCAGGGGCGAGTGATCCGGACGCGGTAGTTCCCGTTGTCCTCCTTGTCGACCACGGATATGCGTATCCCGTCGGCCCGGTCGGTGAAGGTCTGGCCGGGCTGGAAGGGGGCGTCGGAGAGCCCGGCGTGCACATTGGGCAGCCGGGTGCAGCCGCCGCTGTCCTTGGTGCTGTCCGCGACGGACACCGGCCCCTGACCGGTGTCGACGTCCGTGCTCACCTTGTAGATGAGCACGCCGGGCCGGCAGACCGCCTGGTCGTTGCCCGCCTGTGTCCGTACCTCCACCGCGTAGCCGGACGCGTTGCTCAGCGGGACGAACGCCAGCTTCGTCCCGCCCCGGGTGGCCAGCGGTTCGAGGACGTGCTCGCTGGTGCCTGGCCTGGCGGCGCAGCTGATCTGCTTGTTGTCCAGCCAGCCGAGCTTCCACTTGTGCCAGCCGAGCAGGTCGTTGTTGGCCCCCCAGTCCTCGGACATGATGTCCCAGTGCCCGACCGCGCCGCCGCCCTCCACGGTGTAGAGGTCGGGCAGGCCGAAGATATGCCCGTTCTCGTGCGGCAGGACGCGGAATCCGGTCTGTTTGAACGACCCCGAGCCGTCGTCCTGGTGGCTGTAGATGAAGGACGTGTTGCCGAGGAGTGCGCCGTCCGCGTGCGGTGCGTCCTGATTGCCGGAGAAGGTCACGGACAGGACGGTGTCCAGGGCGGAGGGCCCGGCGTTCGGTGTGACCAGGATGTTGACCAGGTCGTACGTACTGAAGTCGACCTTCGGATCGGCGGCCGCGACGATGTCCTGGACGAGGTGGCGGTAGCCCGGCTCGTACGCTGATCCACGTTCCACCCCGTACTCCGAGAACGGCAGTGGCATCCGCAGCCAGGACTTCAAGGGGGTGTCGGGGACGTAGGTGAGTCGCCCGTACGAGGCGGTCCGGAACCAGTTGATGGTCTGCGGGAAGAATTCCGCGAACCGGTCCATCGCCGGTTCGGGGCCCGGTGCGTCCGGGAAGTCGATCATCAGGTTGAGGGCGTGGATCCTGCCCGTGGAGCGGGCGTAGCCCTCCGGTGTCGGCATGCCTTCCGACATCTGTACGCCCAGGGTCACCGGTATGCGGCACGGGGCTGTCCCTGCGGACCGGGCGGTGGCCACCGGGCCGGCCGAGGCCCGGCTGGATATCGGAAGGGTGCTGCTGGCCGAGGCCGTGGTGGCGATGATCAGGGCTGTTGCCGAGGCGAGCGCGATCGGGTGGCGATGCTTGCGTATCCGGTGGCGGGGCTTCTGCATAGAGGCGCCTCGGGGTCCGCGGCAGTCGGCCGGCCCGGACTGCGCTCTGCGGATCAGCCTGTGACGGGTGGTGCGGCACCGCTCGTTGAGTGCGCCGATCGGTTGGTTTTCCCGTTCCGGAGGTGTGAGTCAGGTCACCTTGTGCTGAGGAAATAACCGGGGATCCTTTCCCCGTTTGAACGTGTGTCCCCCGCGAACCGGGGAGGTGGTCCCCGGTTACGGAAGGGGTCGCCATGAAGAACGAACAGCGTCGCGGCGACGAAGGGCGTGGCGACGAGGGCCGGACGGGTCAGCAGGCCCGGAGGCTCCAGAAGGTCCGGAAGAGCAGGAAGAGTCGGAAGGCAGGAACAGTCGTCGTGGATACCGTCACCCGCGCCGCCACCGGAGCGGCGCAGCCCCGGACGACCCGTCCGCGGGCGGACGCGCTGCGCAACCGGGAGCGGATCGTGACGGCCGCGCGCGAGATGTTCGTCGAGTTCGGGCCGGATGTGCCGCTCGACGAGGTGGCCCGCCGCGCCGGCGTCGGCAACGCCACGCTCTACCGCAACTTCCCCGACCGGGCCGCGCTGACGCACGAAGTCGTGCTCGCGGTCACCTCCCGTACCACCGAACGCGCGGAGGAGGCGACGGCCGAGGAGGCCGATCCCTTCGCCGCACTCAGCCGCTTCGTGCACGCGGCGGCCGACGAACGGATCGGGGCGCTGTGCCCGATGCTGTCCGGCGGCTTCGACAAGGACCATCCTGAATTGCTCGCCGAGCGCCGACGTCTCGAAGAGGCCGTCGAAGGGCTCGTGTCGCGCGCCATGTCCGCGGGGCGCCTGCGTACCGACATCGCCGTCGGTGACGTAGTGGTCGCCCTCTCCCAGCTCACCCGGCCGCTGCCCGGCATCGGATGCCTGGACATCGACCGGTTCACTCACCGCCATCTACAGCTGTTCCTGGACGGACTGGAGGCCCCGGCCCGGTCCCGGCTGCCCGGAACGGCGGCGACCCTGGAGGATCTGCGGCGCCGGTCATGACGCCCGCACCGGGCACGCCACCGGGCGGCCGGTGCACCTCGACCGCGCCATACCTTTCATGACCCGGGCTTTCATGCCCTGCCCTCTCACGATCCGCGTCCTTACGCCTCGTCCTCTCCCGACCCGCGCTTTCACCGTCTTCCCTTTCACCGCCCGCCCTTCGCCGACGGTCGCTGTCTTCGACCGTCCCTGACCGACTGCCCGTTCGCCGACCTCTCGGTTCATGACCTCGCGCGCCCGCGTGCGCCCTTAGGTGGATACCTCCATGCCAAAAACAGCCGACATCCGACTCCCGGACCCCAGCCGCTGGAAAGCACTGGCGTTCATCGCCCTCGCGCAGCTGATGGTCGTACTCGACGCCACGATCGTGAACATCGCGCTGCCGCACGCCCAGACGGCCCTGGGTATTTCCGATGCCAACAAGCAGTGGGTCATCACGGCCTACGCCCTCGCCTTCGGCGGGCTGCTGCTCTTCGGAGGCCGGATCGCCGACCTCTGGGGCCGCAAGCGGACCTTCGTCGTCGGCCTGATCGGCTTCGCGCTGGCCTCCGCGCTCGGTGGTGCGGCGCAGAACCAGGGCATGCTCTTCGGCTCCCGTGCACTCCAGGGCGTCTTCGGCGCACTGCTCGCCCCGGCGGCCCTGTCCCTGCTCGCCGTGATGTTCACCGATGCCAGGGAGCGCGCCAAGGCGTTCGGTATCTACGGTGCGATCGCCGGTGGCGGTGGCGCCGTCGGCCTGATCCTCGGCGGCTTCCTGACCCAGGTGCTGAACTGGCGCTGGACGTTCTTCGTCAACATCCCGTTCGCGATCGTCGCGGCCCTCGGCGCGTACTTCGTGATCCGTGAGCCGGCCGGCAGCCGCAACCGCTCTGCGCTCGACATCCCCGGTGTCGTCCTGTCCGCGCTGGGGCTGGTCTCCCTGGTGTACGGATTCACCCGCGCCGAGTCCGCAGGCTGGTCGGACCCGCTGACCATCGGCATGTTCATCGCGTCCGGTGTGCTGCTCCTGGCGTTCGTCGCGACCGAGTCCCGGGTCTCGTCGCCGCTGCTGCCGCTGCGCGTCCTGCTGGACCGCAACCGCGGTGGCGTCTACCTCTCGCTGGGTCTGGCCATCATCGCGATGTTCGGGCTGTTCCTCTTCCTGACGTACTACCTGCAGGTCGTGAGGGGCTACTCGCCGATCAGGACGGGCTTCGCCTTCCTCCCGATGATCGCGGGCATGATCACCGGCTCGACGCAGATCGGTGCCCGGCTGATGACCCGGGTTCCGGCGCGGAAGCTCATGGGCCCCGGCTTCCTGACCGCCGCCGTCGGCATGCTGCTGCTGACGCAGCTGGAGATCGGCTCCTCCTACACCCTGCTCATCCTGCCCGCACAGCTCCTGCTGGGCCTGGGCATGGGTACGGCGTTCATGCCGGCCATGTCGCTGGCCACGCACGGTGTCGAGCCGAGGGACTCGGGTGTCGCGTCCGCGATGGTCAACACCTCGCAGCAGGTGGGCGGCGCGATCGGTACGGCGCTGCTGAACACCGTCGCCGCCTCGGCCGCGACGGCGTACGCCACCTCGCACGCCGCGCTCGGTGCCACCGACCCGGAGCTGCTGAAGCTCCAGTCGATGGTGCACGGCTTCACCGGCGCCATCTGGTGGGCCGTCGGCATCCTGGTGGCGGCCTCCGCGATCGCGGTGACCTTCATCAACGCCGGACGCCCCTCGATGACCGCAGTGGGCGGAGCCTCCGGTTCGGGCGACGCCGACGGTGTCGAGGACGAGTTCAAGGTCCCGGTCGTCGCCCACTGACGTGGTCGTGCGACCTGGAGCGAGATTTACGCGGCTCTGCCCCGGTTCCGTTCGACGGGACCGGGGCAGAGCCGTTTCGACGGGCGGCTCAGCGCAGCCAGGGCAGATCCGCGTCCGTGCCCTCCGGCTGCAGTCCGGTGGCGACGACCTGCATGATCTCGCCCAGCGAGCGCATCTGCTCGGGAGTGAGCCGGTCGAACATCGCCTGACGCACGGCGCTGACATGGCCCGGCGCGGACCGGCGCAGCATCTCGTAGCCCTCGTCGGTGAGGACCGCGTTCTGGCCGCGCTTGTCGGACGGGCAGTCCTCGCGGCGCACCCAGCCGCTCTTCTCCAGCCGTGCGACGGCGTGCGAGAGCCGGGAGCGGGTGATCTTGGCGTCCTTGGCCAGCTCGGTCATCCGCTTCCGGCGGCGGGGCGCCTGGGAGAGCTGGACGAGCAGTCCGTAATAGATGTGCGGCATGCCGGCATCGCGCTGCAGCTGACGGTCGAGATGGTCCTCCATGAGCGTCGTGGCGTGGAGATACGCACGCCAGACGTGCTGCTCTTCGTCGGAGAGCCAGCGGGGCTCGCAGGGGGATGCCGGGGTCATGTACTCCACTGTACGACCTTTTCTTGAAGATTTAACTAGATAGAGCTAAGGTCTCGGGAGGTAGGAACTTGAAGATTAAAGAACCTTTCCTTCTCAAAGACACCTGTAGAAGAATTACCTCGATCAGCAGCGGATGGGGAGTGCCATGACTGTCACCGCGGAGCGCATGCCCGCCCTCTACCTTTCCCACGGCGCACCGCCGCTGGCCGACGACCCGCTCTGGCCCGGCGAACTGGCCGCCTGGTCCGCCGGGCTGCCCCGCCCCCGCGCGATCCTGATGGTCTCCGCGCACTGGGAGGAGGCCCCGCTCGCCCTCGGCGCCACGGAGACGGTCCCGCTCGTGTACGACTTCTGGGGATTTCCCGAGCACTACTACCAGGTGCGGTACGCGGCCCCGGGCGCCCCGGCGCTGGCGGAGAACGTACGCAAGCTGCTGCGCGGTGCCGGTACGCCGGTCCAGGACATCCCGGACCGCGGGCTCGACCACGGGGCGTACGTCCCGCTGGTGGAGATGTTCCCGGACGCCGACATCCCCGTACTCCAGATCTCCATGCCGACCCTGGACCCGCAGCGGCTGATGGACATCGGGCGCAAGCTCGCGCCGCTGCGCGACGAGGGCGTCCTGATCGTCGGGAGCGGCTTCTTCACCCACAACCTGGCCGCCTTGCGGCACGCGGGCGGCGGCACCCCCGGCTGGTCGGCGGAGTTCGACGACTGGGGGAAGCGGGCGCTCCAGGCGCGGGACATCGACGCCCTGCTCGACTTCGAGCACAAGTCCCCGGCCGGCCGGCTGGCCCACCCGCGCACCGAGCACTTCGCGCCGCTCTTCGTGACGCTCGGTGCGTCGGAGAACGAGCTGGACCGGGGCCGCAGCGTCATCGACGGGTTCTGGATGGGACTGGCGAAGCGGTCGGTGCAGTTCGGCTGAGGCCGGCGAGCGGAGTCGGGCGGCCCGTCACGGAGGTCGCGGGTTCGTGGCGGGTTCGGGCGGCCCGTCACGGGGGTCGTGGGTTCGTGGCGGGATTCGGGGGGTCTGTCACGGGGGTGGCGGGTTCGTGGCGGGTTCGGAAGAACTGACTCCGGGGTCGGCAGGTCCGTCACAGCGTCGGCGGATTCAGTTCGATCGAGCGGAGCGCGGCGGCGAGGGCTGTGGCGTCGCCGACGTCCAGCGCGGTGTCGGTGAACTTGATCGTGTGATCGTCGCCGTGCGCCGCCGCCCGCGCGAAGAGCTCCTCCGCGGACGCGGCAGCCGGTGTGTACGGGGCCGGCTCGGCCGGGCTGTACGCGGCGGTGACCGCGGCACTCGCCGCCCAGGCGGCCCGCAGGCTCGGCGCCCACAGCGCGCGGGGGAGCGCGGGGAGCGTGCGCAGCACGGCGTTGGGCGCGGTCGCCGCGTGCACCAGCATGATCGGTTCGCCGTACCCGTGCGTGGCATAGCGGTGGGTCGCGGCCCGCACCAGCTCCTCCAGCCGGGTCCGCGCCTCGTCCGGGTCGTCGGTGAACCGCTGTGGCCACATCGGGAACCCGGTGAGCTGCGCCAGCCGGTCCCGGATGCCGCCGCTCTGCTCGGGCACCGGCGGTACGGAGTCCAGCGCGGCCGCGGCGCTCGGGGCGGGCGCGAGCCGGGTCAGCGGGGGCAGCGGCCGGTGGCGGGCGGCCCAGTAGCCGAGGCCGTGGGCCAGCTCGGCGATCCGGGGCGCGCTCGTCTCACCGGCGAGCAGGGTGCGCACGGAGTGGCCGACCCGGATCACCGGATGGGTGGCGCCCGCCGCGATGCCGGGCAGCAGCAGCGGCCACCACTCGGCCAGGACCTCCCGCCAGGGGCGCTCGGCCGTCTCCCGCTCGAAGTACCGCGTCCAGTCCGCGATCCGGCGCGGATCGCCCAGGGCCTCGCGCCAGTTCGCCGCCGTCACCCGGGACGCGGTGTCCGGCATGTCCTCCAGCTTGTGGCTGTAATGGTCGAGCCATCGGTGGACGGCCGGTGCCTGGCCGTGCCGGACCAGCGCTTCGACGGCCATCGGGCCGTGATTGCTCAGCCAGCCGTCCCGTTCGGGGCCTGCGGTGTGGAGGCGCTCCAGCGCCTCGTCGAGGGTGCCTGTGGTGTCGTGGGCGGTCTTGTCGTGGCTGCTGCCGGTCGTGTCGTGGCCGCCGGCGGCGCCGTGGTCGTCGGTCGCGTCATGGCTGCTCGCCGCGTCGCCCATACGGTTGTCCATGCGGTCGCTCATACGGAAGCACGCTAGGCGCGGCGCCCGCGGTGCGTAACGGGCGGCGGACCTAGGTCGCGTTCGGGCCGGGCCCTAGGACTGTGGTCCCAGCCGCTTCTCGTACCAGGCCACGTCCCAGTACGTGCCGAACTTCCGGCCCACCTCGGCATACGTACCGACGTGGCGGAAGCCGAAGCGCTCGTGCAGCCGGACCGAGGCGTCGTCGGGCTGCGTGATGCCCGCGTACGCGCGATGCAGGTCCTCGTCGGCCAGCGCCTCGAACAGGGCCGAGTAGAGGAGCGTGCCGATGCCGCGGCCGGTGGCCGACGGAGCGCAGTACACGCTCACCTCGACCGAGGTTGCGTACGCCGCCTTGGGCCGGAAAGCGCTGCTGGTGGCGTATCCGAGGATCGAGGCGGGGCCGACAATGCGGACATCCTGAGCAACCAGAAGACGGTGCGGGCCGTCTTCAGGGTGGGAACGAAGCCACGGCAGACGCCGTTCAGGTGTAAAGGGGGCTGTATCGAATGTGAGCGCGGTCTCACGCACGTAATGGTTGTAGATGTCCGTGAGCGCCACCAAATCACCTTCGGTGCCCGGCCTGACCAGCACTTCTGTCCGGGTGTTCGGCATGCGATCCCCCCTCGTGGCGGCACAGGGTACTGCATGATCGCGAAAATGAATGCCAGGCATGGGAATTCTGTCCGGATTCCAGTCGTTGTTTCCATCGGATGCAGGGCACCCGAGAGGGTGTCGCGACCTACTCAGCAAGGGAGCACGCATGGCAACCCGTGCCGTCGCCCGTCGTTCGTCCACCACCGGTGGGAGCAGCCGGGCAAGCAGTGTTCGCGCCTCGAGCGGAGAGATCGCCGATCGCGACCTGGTCGGCATGTACCTGGACGAGATCGCGCGTACGCCGCTTCTCGATGCCGCGAAGGAGGTGGAGCTGTCGCAAATCGTCGAGGCGGGCGTGTTCGCGCGGCAGATTCTCGACGGTGCGGTGGAGAGCGAAGCCGGCGGAGCGTCGCGCGAGGAGCTGGAGGCGCTGGTCGCCGAGGGCGAGCGCGCCAAGGACATATTCATCCGTTCCAACCTCCGACTCGTCGTTGCCGTCGCCCGCCGCTATCCGCGGGCCGGGCTGCCCCTGCTCGACCTGATCCAGGAGGGCAACGCGGGCCTGGTGCGCGCGGTCGAGAAGTTCGACTACGCCAAGGGCTTCAAGTTCTCCACGTATGCGACGTGGTGGATCCGTCAGGCCATCACCCGTTCCATAGCCGACCAGTCCCGTACGATCCGGCTCCCCGTCCACCTGGTGGAGGAGCTCGGCCGGATACGCCGGGTGCAGCGCGAATTCGCCCGTGCTCACGGGCGCGAGCCGGACCACGCGGAGATTGCCGCCGAGCTGGACTCCACGCCGGAGCGCGTGGGCGACGTCCTGGACTGGGCCCGTGACCCGGTCAGCCTCAACATGTCGGTCGACGACGAGGGCGAGACGCAGTTCGGCGATCTGCTGGAGGACACCTCCGCGGTGTCACCCGAGCAGTCGGTGATGACGCTGCTGCGCAGCGAGGAGCTGGAGGACCTGATCGGCAAGCTCGACAACCGCACCGCGTCGATCATCCGTATGCGGTACGGCATCGAGGACGGCCGTGAGCGGACCCTCACCGAGGTGGGCAAGCAGCACGGCCTGACCCGTGAGCGGATCCGGCAGATCGAGAAGCACGCGCTGCTCGAACTGAAGCGAATGGCCCACGACACGGGTTTTGACGCTGCGGCGTGAGCCCCGGTCCAGTAACCTCCGAAATAGGTCGCTTCGCGTGACCCCCTGAGCTGAGTCCCGGCGCCCACCCCCCCCTGGCGCCGGGGCTCATTCTTTTTGGCGTTCGCACGCTTTTTGGTGCTCGCACGCAAGCTGCCGCCCGGCCGCCGCCCCCGGCCGCTGTCCGGCCGGCGGAGCGTCAGCGCGCCGTCGCGCGCGTCAGGCGGGCGCCCAGATCGCCCAGGTACTCCACCAGCTGCGGCGGCTCGTGGGCGGTGAAATCGCAGTCCACCAGCGCGAGTCGGAGCGCCACCCACTCCAGCGAGTCCGACAGCACCGCCCGCAGCCGACAGCTGTTCTCGCCGGTCCGCTCCAGGGGGCCGAACGCGGCGGGCAGTCGCGCGGACACGAAGTCCGCCGGGGCCGCGAAACCCACCTCCACCGCCAGCTCCGGCTGCCGCCGGGCGATCGAGCCGGCGAGGAACTTTGCCGCGTCCCCCGTGGGCAGCTCGCGCGGTGTGAACCGGGCCCCGGTCGCGAACGGCTCGCTGACCCGGTCGACCCGGAACGTACGCCAGTCCTCGCGCCCCAGGTCGTACGCGACGAGATACCAGCGCCACCCCGTGCTCACCAGCCGGTACGGCTCGGCCTCCCGCTTCGTCTCCGCGCCGTCGCCCGCGCGGTAGGCGAACCGCAGCCGCTCCCGGCCCGTGACCGCCGACGCCATCACCGTCAGCGTGTGCGGATCGATCGTCGAGCCGTCGCCACGGGTCAGCGGCACCGTCGCGTTCTGCAGGGTCGAGACCCGGTACCGCAACCGCGACGGCAGCACCTGCTCCAGCTTCGCCAGAGCCCGTACGGACGCCTCGTCGACCCCCTCGATGGCATGCCCGGCACCCGCCCGCAGGCCGACCGCGATGGCCACCGCCTCCTCGTCGTCGAGGAGCAGCGGCGGCATGGCGGTGCCCGCGACGAGGCGGTAGCCGCCGACCGAACCGCGTGAGGCCTCGACCGGATAGCCGAGTTCGCGGAGCCGGTCGATGTCGCGACGGATGGTGCGCGGGCTGACGTCGAGCCGTTCGGCGAGCTCGCTGCCCGGCCACTCGCGAGGCGTCTGGAGGAGCGACAGCAGGTTCAGCAGTCGTGCCGGGGTGTCCGTCATGGGCCCATCCTCGTGTCCGGGTGCCGGTGTGTCCGGGTGTCGGTCGTCTCACCAGGTTGCCCATCCATTGGGTCATGACCTGTCCTAATGACTGTTTAGCTTCTTCTTATGACTTCTTCCGCATCTCTGCCGTCCACGGCATCCGGGCCCACGGTGTCCTCGGACCCGTCGGACCGGCGACGCTGGTTCGCGCTCGCCATCGTGATGACCGCGGCCTTCATGGACCTGGTCGACGTCACGATCGTCAACATCGCCGTCCCGAGCATCCAGAAGGACACCGGCGCCTCGTTCAGCTCGATCCAGTGGATCACCGCCGGATACGCACTGGCCTTCGCGGCCGGGCTGATCACCGGCGGCCGGCTGGGCGACATCTACGGCCGCAAGCGGCTGTTCCTCATCGGCATAGGCGGCTTCACGCTGGCCTCCGCGCTCTGCGGCTTTGCGATGAATCCGGAGATGCTGGTCGCTTCCCGCATCCTCCAGGGCGGCACCGCCGCGCTGATGGTCCCGCAGGTGCTGTCGATCGTGCACGCCACCTTCCCGGCGCACGAGCGCGGCAAGGTCTTCGGTCTCTTCGGCGCGATCGTCGGCCTCGGCGCTGTGATGGGACCGCTGCTGGGCGCGCTGCTCACCGAGTGGAACATCGCCGGTCTCGAATGGCGGCCGATCTTCCTGATCAACCTGCCGGTCGGCCTCGTCGGCCTCGTACTGGGCCGCAAGTTCATCACCGAGTCCAAGGCCCCGAAGGCGCTCCGGCTCGACCTGATCGGCGTCGCCCTGGTGACGCTGGGGCTGCTGATGCTGATCTACCCGCTGACCCGTGGGCGCGAGCTGGGCTGGCCGCTGTGGGGCTATGCGTCGATGATCGGCAGCCTGCTGGTGTTCCTGGTCCTGGTGGTGTTCGAGCGGGAGAAGGCGCGCAAGGACGGTTCGCCGCTCGTGGAGCTGTCGCTGTTCCGGGTCAAGAGCTTCGCGGCGGGCATTGCCGTGCAGCTGGCCTTCGGTGTCGGCCTCGGCATCTTCTTCCTGGTCTGGACGCTGTACATGCAGAAGGGGCTCGGCTGGAGCGCGCTGCGGGCCGGCACGACCGGTATCCCGTTCTCGATCGCCGTCTCGTTCGCCGCCGGGATCTCCGTACAGAAGCTGGTGCCCCGCTTCGGCCGCAAGGTCCTCCAGACCGGCGCGCTGCTGATGATCGTCGGCCTGCTCCTCTACATCTGGGAGTCCGACCGGTACGGCATGGGAATCACGTCCTGGCAGATGGCGCTGCCGCTCGTGGTCATGGGCGCCGGCATGGGCCTGATCGTGGCCCCGCTGACGGACATGGTGCTGTCCGAGGTGCCCAAGGAACACTCCGGTTCGGCCTCCGGACTGATCAACACCGTGCAGCAGATGGGCAACGCGCTCGGGCTCGGACTGGTCTCGGTCGTCTTCTTCAGTTCGATCGGGGACCGGCTGACGCCGCAGCAGATGGGCCCGGCCTTCGCGGAGGGGTTCCAGCACTCGCTGTGGTGGGTGGCCGGGGTGCTCGCGGTGATCTTCCTGGTGATGTTCGCGCTGCCCGCCCGGCCGCGGCGGCACGCGGAGGGCGACGGCGAGGGCGCGGACACCACGGACGAAGCCGTGGACCACGGGAATCCGGGCGACGGGACCCTGGACGCCGTGGCCGGGTCCGTGCACGCCGTGAACAAGCCCGAGCTCGGCAAGGAGCCCGCCTTCACTCCCTGATGCTCCGACGTTGCTCCGGCGTTGCTCCGACGTTGCTCCGGCGTGGAGAAGGGCGACGGTGCCCGCACCCCTCGGGGATGCGGGCACCGTCGCCCTTTGTTCCTCGCCCGGGTCCCCTCGGGTCCTCGGGTCAGCAGATGCGTGTGCGGCTCTCCATGGCACCGCGCGCGGAGTCCTCGTCGCCGTACACCTCGCACATGTGGCGGCCGTCCGGCGTGGCCGTGTGCTCGACCTCCCACAGGCTCGTCTCGCTGCCGTCGAGGAGCAGGAAGGCGTGCTCGTACAGGGTGAATCCGGCGTCCCGGCCGTCCACCTGGCACTGCCGGCCGAAGACCTGGGTGATGTGGTGGGCGAAGGCGGCGCGCAGCAGCCGGGCGGTCTCCTCGCCCGGGCAGTCGCTGTTCTCCGCGCGGCGCAGGACGCGGCGGGCGTGGTCGGCGGAGTTGTCCGGGGCGTACATCCGGGGCGGCGGGACCGGGGGAGCCACCATCAGGACCGTGAGTATCTCCAGGTCGGCCTGCGGCCCGTCCTCCCCGAACGCCGGGACGTCACCGAAGCCGCCGGTCAGCCGCGCGGCGGCGATATGGGCATCGGCCTCGTCGTCGTACAGCTCGTGGTGCCGGAGGTCGGGCTCCGTCCGGGAGCGCGGGTCCATCGCGCTCCGCGGACCGCCGTGCACCAGCTCCCACAGGGTGAGGGGGGTGCCGTCGGACAGCAGATACGTGTGCCGGTAGGTCTCGCGGTGGAGTACGGAACTGTGGTGCGAGGAGTGCAGGGAACTGCTGTGGGCGAGTGCGGTACCGAGTCTCTCGACCGTACTGTCGGGCAGATCGAAAGAGTTGAGTGCCCGTCGCAGGAGTCGCTCGAGGTGCTGCTCGGTTGTCTCGTACGGATCGCTCAAGGTGCTGTCTCCAGGCCGTCGCCGCGTGTTACTTGGTGCGTGCTTAACGTAGTCCCTGGGTCCGACATCGTGACCGGGGTTCAGGAAAACGTATGACACACGCAGATGGTTCCTGGCGGTTCGTCCGAACTTTCTTACCCGGCAGGCGAGTCGGGGTCCGGGCGGCTTTGCCCCGACGGCCACGACGGGGACCGGCTCGCCCCGTAGAGATCACTGTACGCGGGGTAGCTGCCCCCGCCGGGGCGGCCGTTGACGCTCTGAGCTGCCCGGACGGCCTTCACGATGGCACGGGTCAGCGCGTCCGCGCCGGCCGCCAGGAGATCGTTCAGCGCGATCGGGTTCTGCGGATCCAGTGACCGGGCGCCGGTGGCCAGCGCGAAAACCGTGTCCCCATCGGTCAGCAGATGTACGGGGCGGACGGCGCGCGCCAGTCCGTCGTGCGCCGTACCCGCGAGCTTCTGCGCCTGGGCCCGGGTGAGGTCGGCGTCCGTGGCGACGACCGCGAGCGTGGTGTTGAGCGGCGGCCGCGCGTTCGCCTCCCGGGCCTCGGCCAGGCGCTGCTGCGCCGCACGGTGGACCTCGGGCGCGGGGTGCACCGGAGGTTCGGCGGCGCCGTACTCCCCGTACAGCACTCCGGTACGCGGATCGAGCACCGAACCCGCCGCGTTCACCACAGCGAGCGCGCCCACCGTGATCCCGGACGCCAGCCGCACGCTCGCCGTGCCCACCCCGCCCTTGAGCGGCCCGGCGACCGCACCCGTACCGGCGCCGGCATTCCCCTCGACGACCGGCGCCCCGGTCTCCGTACCCGCCGCGTCCGCCACCGCCGCGCGGCCGGTCGACGCGTCCGGGCGGGCCCGCCAGTCACCGCCCCGCCCCAGGTCGAAGATGCACGCGGCCGGGACGACCGGCACCACCTGCGCCGGATCGGGCCCGACCCGTACCCCGCGCCCCTGTTCCTCCAGCCAGGCCATCACACCGGACGCCGCGTCCAGGCCGTACGCGCTGCCGCCCGTCAGGACGACGGCGTCGATGCGCTGCACCAGATTGCGCGGATCGAGCGCGTCCGTCTCCCGGGTGCCGGGGCCGCCGCCGCGTACGTCGACGGCCGCGATCGCACCCCCTTCGGGGGCGAGGACGACGGTGGTGCCGCTCAGCGCGCCCGCACCCGGCACCTGTGCATGGCCGACGCGCAGCCCGGCCACATCGGTGAGCGCGTCGAGCGGCCCGGCGGACAGGGGTGATGTGTGCTGCACGGTGGAGAGGACTGTCGGCTTGTGCGGTTCTTCCGTCATTACGCGCTCCTCACAGGATTCACCACTGGCAACTCACCACACGTCGTCCGTGGGGCACCGCACCACATCCGTGTGCTCACCCCGCCACCGCGGGCCGCCGGGACAGCAGCACCCCCGCGGCCACGGTCGCCGCAGCCACCAGGCCGGCCGCGAACACGGCCCACCCCCCGGCGAACGTACAGGCCAGGATCGCCGGCGCGGCCACGGGGAGGGGCAGTTGCTCCGCGAGATCGCGCTTGAAGTGGCGGGCGTGCAGCGCCCACACCGTCAGCAGGAAGAGCGCCGAGGGCACGGTCACCGCGGCGGCGGCCACCGTCTCCGAGACATGGGCCTGGCCCACGGCCTGCTCCACCGCGAGTTCGAGGCCCGAGCCGATCGCGGCCGCGGACCCGAAGATCAGGAAGTGTCCGTATCCCCAGATGAACGCTTCCCTGCTGCCGCGGAGGTAGTCATGGATCGGCACGGCGAAGTAGACCCACCAGGCGGAGAAGACGATCAACAGCCCGCCTGCGGCGATCGGCAGCAACTCACCGAACACTTCATGCTCGTCCACCGCCTCCTGGACCGCGACCGTGGCCGCCGCGATCGTCTCGCCCAGCACGATGATCGTGAACAGGCCGTACCGCTCACCGATGTGGTGCGGATGCCAGCTCGTCGGGCGGTCGCGCTCGGAGATCGCCGGAACGGACAGCTCCGCGAGCACGAGCACGACGAAGACGGAGGCACGCGCTCCGCCCGTGTTGTCGGTCAGCAACAGCATGCCGATCCAGCCGCATTGCACCACCGTGATGCCGACGGCGTACCGCAGCGCGACGCGCCGCTCGAGGCCCCGGGTGCAGTACGCGGCGCGCAGCCACTGGCTGGTCAGGGCGAGCCGCATCACGACGTAGCCCACGACGACGACCGTCCAGTCGCCCGCGTCGAAGGCGCGCGGCACCCCGGCGGCGAGGATCAGCACACCGGTGATCTGCACGAACGTGACCACGCGGTACAGCGGATCGTCGGTGTCGTAAGCCGAGGCGAACCAGCTGAAGTTGACCCAGGCCCACCAGATCGCGAAGAAGACGGCCGCGTAACTGATGACTCCGATGGCGGCATGGCCCTCGGCGACGGCATGCAGCAGCCGCCCGCCCGCCTGGGCCACGGCGACGACGAAGCAGAGGTCGAAGAAGAGTTCCAGCGGGGTCGACGCGCGATGTTTCTCGGCGCGGCTGCGGGCAGTCATTCCGGGCATGGCATCAGCACACCAGACGAGGTCGGTGGTGCCCAGGGACGCGCCCCCGGACGCAGGGCGGGAAGTTCTCGTGGAGCTTTGGCCGGTGGACGAGGACGCACAGCCCTCGGAGAAACCACGGAGCAACGCGGATTTGCCGGGCCGGACCCTGCCGCAGCGGGTCTCCGCAGGTTCACCTGAAGGGCGCTGCGGGCCGTCCGACGGGCTGTGCGTCACACGACGGGCCCGCGAGCCTTCCGGCGGGCTGTGAGTCACCTGACGGGCGCCGCGAGCCTTCCGGCGGGCTGTGAGCCACCCGACGGGCGCCGCGGGTCCGCCCACGATCTGCGAGCCGGTCAGGCGAACGGGCTCACCCCGCCGAGCCGTAAAACAGGACCAACCATCCCATACGACCCTACGGTGACGGGGTGACCCAGCCCCCAGAAGCCTCTGCCGCTGCCGCGCAGCCCGCCCCCGGTGGCGGGCACACCGGCCTCCCCGGAGCGCCCGGCACCCCGCAGCCCGCCGAGGGTGCCGGACACCGGGCCGCCGCGCCCCGGTCCGTCACCGCCCGTGCGACCGCGGCCGGGGTTATCGTCTCCGCCCTGCTGATCCTCGCGATCGTGTTCGGCAGCCGGCTCCTGGAGAACTTCGACTCCGCCCTTCTCCCGTACGCCGTCGCCACCGTCTTCCTCGCCTTCGGCGTCGCCCACCGTTACACCGTCTGGGTCTCCGCGCCCGGCGCCCGGCGCTTGTTCAAGCAGGGGTGGCGGAGCTTCTTCTCCCTGGCCAACTTCCGCAACGCCCCCACCGCCCTGCCCCGGATGATCGCCACCTACCTGGGCTTCCAGAAATTCCTCGGCGCCCGCTCCCACGCCCGCTGGGCCGCCCACCAACTGATCTTCTGGGGCTGCGTCCTCGCCTCCCTGATCACCTTCCCGCTGACCTGGGGCTGGTTCACCTTCACCTCCGGTTCCGGCTCGGGCCCCGGCTACGCGATGCGCATCTGGGGCTTCGAGATCATTGGATTCGACTCCCTGGACATCCTCGGCTGGCTGATGTTCCACGGCCTGGACATCGCCGCCGTTCTCGTCATCCCCGGCGCCTCGTACTTCCTCTGGCGGCGGATGAAGGACCGCGGCGCCATCACCGGCCAGCGCTTCGCGTACGACCTGGTGCCGCTGATTGCCCTGATCGTCATCTCCGTGTCCGGGTTGCTGCTCACTTTCTCGTCGATCTTCCTGCACGGCGGCGGATACGAGTTCCTGGCGATTCTCCACATGGTGTCGGTGGTCTTCACCCTCATCTACATCCCGTTCGGGAAGTTCTTCCACATCGTCCAGCGCCCGGCCGCGGTCGGCATGCAGCTGTTCAAATACACCGCCCGGCAGGACCAGGAGATCTTCGGCTGCCGCCGCTGCGAGGAGCCCATCGACACCGCGCCGTACGTCGAGAACCTCCGCGGCACCATGCGCGATCTCAGTCTCGACTTCGACGAGTGGGCCGAATACTGCCCGCGCTGCAAGCGGGTGCTGCGCGGCAGCGCCTATCTCTCCCAGGTGAAGAAGGGCTTCCAGTGACCCCGGATGCGCGAGCGGCCGCCCCCCGTACGGCCGTCCCTCTCGGCTCCTCCCTCGCGCCGCCCGGCACCCGGGACTTCCGGGACGCGGGCGGTATCCCCGCCGACCAGTGGCACGCCGACCAGGACGGCGAGACGCTCGTCCCCACCCACTGCTGTTTCTGCGGGGTCCAGTGCGGGATGTATCTGCGCGTCGACCGGGGAGGCAAGGTCTTCGGCGTCGAACCCCGCAACCACGACATCAACCGGATGCGGCTGTGCCCCAAGGGCATCAACGCATATCAGCAGGTCAACCACCCCGACCGGCTGACCGCCCCGCTCCTGCGCCGCTCCCGGGACGAGGACTTCCGCGAGGTCTCCTGGGACGAGGCACTCGACTTCACCGTCTCCGAGATCAAGCGCATCCAGCGCAGCTACGGGAACGATGCCTTCGGGCTCCTCGGCGGCGCCAGTCTCTTCACCGAAAAGACCTATCTGGTCGGCAAGTTCGCCAGGGTCGCCCTCAAGTCCCGGCATGTCGACTACAACGGCCGGCTCTGCATGGTCAGCGCCGCGGGCGCCAACAAACTCGCTTTCGGTATCGACCGGGCCGGCAACCCCTTCTCCGACATCCTGCTCACCGACTGTCTGCTCATCGCGGGCTCCAACGTCGGTGAGTGCTTCCCCGTGATGACCCAGTACGTGTGGGGAGCCCGGGACCGCGGTGCGAGCCTGATCGTTGTCGATCCCCGGGAAACCGCGATCGCCCGCACCGCCGACATCCATGTCGCGCTCAGGCCCGGCACCGACTCGGCCTTCTTCAACTCCGTGCTGAGCGTGGTCATCGAGGAGGGACTGACCGACGAGGCCTATCTCGCCGCCCACGCCACCGGCTGGGCGGACGTGAAGGCCAAGGCCCGCGCGTACCCGCCGTCCCGGGCCGCCGAGATCTGCGGGGTCCCCGCCCAGCAGATCGTCCAGGTCGCCCGCGCCTTCGCCCGCGCCCCCAAGGCCATGGCCTGGCACGCCCGCGGTATCGAACACCACTCGCAGGGCGTCGAGAACTGCCTCAGCGTGATCAACCTCTGCGCCGCCACCGGCCACATCGGCAAGCCCGGCGCCGGCTACGGCACCCTCACCGGCCAGGGCAACGGCCAGGGCGGCCGTGAACACGGTCAGAAATCCGACCTCCTTCCCGGCGGCCGCTCGATCACGAACGAGGAGCACCGCAGACAGATCTGCGAGATCTGGGGGATCGAGGAGTCCGAACTCCCGCCCGCCGGCACCTCGATGATGGAAATGGTCTGGCAGATGCAGCGCCGCGAAATCCGCGGACTGATCGGCATCTGCAACAACCCCTTCGTCTCCCTGCCCAACTACAAGGTGGTCAAGGAGGGTTACGACGCCGCAGAGTTCCATGCCCAATTCGACTTCTTCCTTTCCGAGACCGCTGCCAACGCACATGTCGTCTTCCCCGTCACCACCTGGGCCGAGGACGAAGGGGTGATGGCCAACGCCGAGGCCCGGGTGGTCAAGCACAACAAGGCCCAGGACCCGCCCCCCGGCGTACGGACCGACACCTGGGTGATGTGCGAACTCGCCAAGCGCCTCGGCGCGGGTGACAAATTCGCCTTCGCCGACTCCCGCGAGGTCTTCGACGAACTGCGGACCGCCTCCGCCGGAACCGTCAACGACTACTACGGCATCACCTACGAACGGCTGGAGGAGACCGGCGGGATCGCCTGGCCCTGCCCCTCCACCGACCACCCCGGCACCCCCCGGCTCTTCGAGGACGGGAAGACCTACCACCCCGACGGCAAGATCCATCTGCAGGTCGTCGAGTGGCACCCGCCGATGGACCCGTACGACGACGAGCACCCCATGTCGCTCACCACCGGCCGCACCGTCGCCCACTTCCTGTCCGGCAACCAGACCCGCCGACTGGGCGCCCTCGTCGAACAGACCCCGCGCCCCTGGGCCGAACTCCACCCTTCCCACGGCTTCCGCAACGGCGAACCGGTCCGCGTCGTCACCCGGCGCGGCAGCGAGGTCTTCCCCGCCCTGGTCACCGAGGCGATCCGCCCCGACACCGTCTTCATCCCGTACCACTGGCCCGTTCCCACCTCGGCCAACGCCCTCACCATCGATGCCCTCGACCCCCGCTCCAAGATCCCCGAGTACAAGGTGTGCGCCTGCCGTATCGAGCACGCGGACAGGATCGACGAGGTCCCCGCGCCTCCCGTCGCACCCGGACATATCGCCTACCCGGAGACCCAGGTCTCCCGTACCGACCCGCTGCCGCCCACGTCCCCGCAGGGCCGTGGTACCTCGGAGAGGGGCTGATCCCCGCATGATGGGCAGAACGATCTTCATCGATCCGGGGCGCTGCATCGGCTGCCAGGCCTGTGTCTCCGCCTGCCGGGAATGCGACTCGCACCGCGGCAAATCGATGATCCACCTCGACTACACCGACGAGGGCCAGTCCGTCGCCTCCCTTCCCACGGTCTGCATGCACTGCGAGGACCCGGTCGCCCCGTGCGCCGAGGTCTGCCCCGCCGACGCGATCCTGGTGACCGCCGACGGTGTGGTGCAGCAGGCCGACACCAGCCGCTGCATCGGCTGCGCCAACTGCGTCAACGCCTGCCCCTTCGGCGTCCCGAAGATCGATCTGCAGGCGAAGCTGCAGATGAAATGCAACCTCTGCTGCGACCGCACCGCCTACGGCCTCGCCCCCATGTGCGCGACCGTCTGCCCGACGGGAGCGCTGTTCTACGGGACCGTCGAGGAACTCCAGGCCGAGCGCCCCGGCGTCCAGGTCGCCGACACCTTCGTCTTCGGCCGCAGCGAGGTCCGCACCGGTGTGGCCATGGTCGTCCCCGCAGACAAGGTCCAGTGGCCGGTGCCCGGCGGCCTTCCCGTCGTCGAGATCAACGGGAAGGACGTCCGCCGATGAGCGCCACCGACCAGCCGCCCTCCGGGGACCCGCGCGAAGCCCTGCACGACCGGATCGCCGCCGACTCCCTCACCACCCGGCGCGACTACCTCCGGATCGTCGCGACCGTCTCGGGCGGCCTCGCCGTCGGCGGTCTCGCCGTGGCCGGCGGAATCCTTCCGCGCCACGGCGAACCCGACGACGGCAAGACACCTGCGCCGAAGAAGATCACCACTCAGCTCCTTCCCGGCGAGTCCATCGCTTTCCACTACCCGGACGAAGAGGACCGGGCGGTCGCCGTCCGGCTCGACGACGGCACCCTCGTCGGCTACTCCGCGATCTGTACCCACCTCGCCTGTGCCGTGCTCTGGCGCAAGGACCGCGGCTCGCAGGGCGAGCTGTACTGCCCCTGCCACGAGGGCGTCTTCGATGCCCGCACCGGCGAGGTCACCGCCGGGCCGCCACCCCGCGCACTGCCCAAGGTGGTGCTCACCGAGCAGGCCGACGGCAGTATCTGGGCGGTCGGTACGACCCGCTCGGGCGAGAGCATCGAACACGGACTGTGCCGTCAGCTCAGCGCCGACCGCCCGGACCTCGCGTCCCGCATCGGCTGCCCCGCGGTCAAGGACGGAGGCGCGGAGGCGCCCGTGGCCAATGCGTCGGGGACAGCTGCCGACGCACCGGGGCCGCCCACGGGCGACGGACCAGGAACAGTCAGAGTGAACGGGACCGGTGCCGCCCGCCAAAGAGGCAGGACGTCGCGTACCCGGGCCGCTGAGGCCGAGGCCACCGGCAGGCGGACATGACCGACGCCCAGCAGCCCCGGAGCCAGGAATCCACGGAACACCCGGGGGAGTACCCGGAGTACCACCCGGGCAGTGCCCGCCCCGAGCTCAACCGCCCCGTCCACGAGCGCTATCCACAGATCCGCCCCACCAGTGGCTACGGCGACCCCCGGATCCGCCACACCGGTCCCGGCCCGGGCGCGGGGACCGACCAGGAGCCCGAACGCTCCTCGAAACTGACGGCCCGGCTGGCCCTGGCCATGACCGTCGTCATCGGACAGCTCTGGGGCCTGACCGTCATCGTCGACGCGTGGATGGAGGGCAACACCGGCACGGCCTGGTGGGGCGCCGGTTTCCTCTGTCTGTCGTTCCTCGTCGTCCTCGGGCTGTGGCTGCTCGACCCGAAGGACCGCTGACCACCGACGTTCCGCTGACCACCGACGTACCGATGGCCACCGACGTTCCTCTGATCACAGACGTCCGGCTGACGACCGTCGTACCGCAGACCGTCGCCGTACCCTGGATGCATGAGCACCGCCCCCGCCCCCGGCCCGCGCGATTCGAAGCCGTCCCAGCCGGAACAGCCGAAACCCGAACCGGCTCTGATCTTCGACGATCCGCTGGACCAGCAGTCCGCGGACGATACGGACCGAGGGTGGGGCGAGCGGGCCCCGGCCGGCGGCAGCGCCGCCGATCTGGCACGCTTTCTCGACGAGAAGCCGCCCCACCACATCTGAGCCCCCGCTCCGTGGTGGTCCGACGACGCTGCTGTCGGTTCTCTCTGTGCACCGAACCCCGCAGGATCCGGATGCCCTCGATCGCCTTGATCGCCTCGCCCATCTTCGGGTCCGTGACGCAGGGTCCCTTGAGGCAGGAGCTGTAAAACTGCTCCGCAACCTACGGCAGTACGCCGTGGAATCACCCGATCTGCGCCTTGGATCCGGTTACTTGACCGACCATCAGTACGCATCAGCACAGGGTCACCGCCAGCCTGGCGGAGATGCCCGCACCGGCCAGCGACGCGGCCGTGCCCCGCGGTACGGACAGCACGATCAGCGCACCTTCCTCCGCGGAACCTTCGGCCGGGGCCTGCGGTACGTCTGCCACCCGCGCGCCCTTCGCCAGCACCCGGGCATCGGATCCGGTTCTCTCGGCGGCGATGACATCGACGCGGTCACCCGGCCGTAACAGCCGCACCGTCCCCGCATCCGCGATCCGGACCGGTGCGGACACCAACGGAGCCGTCCCCCGCGCCCGCTCCGGCGCCGCCCCGGCCGCACCCCCTGCCTCTGCACCCGCACCATGCCCGGAATCGCCGCCCACGCCGCTCCCGACGCTCCCGCCCAGCCCCGTCGCGGCCAGCGCGGCAGCCGTCAGGGCCAGTCCGGCGGCCATGGTGTGGCGTTGCCGCCACAGTGCCCGCCGCAGCCGGTGCCCACCGCCTCCGCGCACCCGCAATGGTTCGAACGCGGGCACACCACAGGGCGGGGGAGCCGATGCCGGAGGCCCTGGAGCCATCGTCGGAGCGGAACGCCCGGAGCGCGCACACGGGGACGACTCGGAAGAGGGGAGTGACGGGAATGGCAGGGACGACGGGGATGACGGGGACGACTGCGACGACGGGAACATGGTCAACACCACCTGGCATGAGGAGTTTCGGACGAACACCCCTCACGATCCACCGTCCGCGAGATTCCCGCCGAAGCCTGTGGACAGCCCCAGGGTTGTGGATAACCTCGTCACCCGGCTGCCTCCACCGGCTGCCTCCACCGGCTGCCTCCACCGGCTGCCCCGGCTAAGGAAGCTTGATCCCCGTCTCCAGCCCGTCCAGTGCACGCGAGCACGGGCAGTCGCGGTCCGCCGCCGCGGGCAGCGTGGCCACCACGTCGAAGAGCACTGCGCGCAGCCGGTCCACATTGGCCGCGAACACCTTCAGCACATCCCCGTGCGAGACGCCCTCCCCGGCCTCCGCCCCCGCGTCCAGGTCCGTCACCAGCGTCATCGTCGTGTAGCAGAGGCCCAGTTCACGAGCGAGGATCGCCTCCGGGTGCCCCGTCATCCCGACCACCGACCAGCCCATCGCCGCATGCCAGCGCGACTCCGCCCGGGTCGAGAAGCGCGGCCCCTCGACGACCACCAGCGTCCCGCCGTCCACCGGCTCCCAGCGCTTCGCGCGAGCCGCCGCCAGCGCCGCCCTGCGCCCTTCGGGGCAGTACGGATCGGCGAAGCCCAGATGCAGGACATTCGACTCCGCGCCATCGGCCCGGATCTCCCCGTCGTAGTACGTCTGCGTACGAGCCTTGGTGCGGTCCACCATCTGGTCGGGTACGAGCAGCGTACCCGGTCCGTACTCCGGACGCAGTCCGCCCACCGCGCACGGGCCCAGCACCTGTCGTACGCCGACGGAACGCAGCGCCCACATGTTGGCCCGGTAGTTGATGCGGTGCGGCGGTAGATGGTGGCCGCGTCCGTGGCGGGGAAGGAAAGCGACCCGGCGGCCGCCGGCCTCGCCGAGGAAGAGGGAGTCGCTCGGCTTTCCGTACGGGGTGTCCACACGCACCTCCGTGACGTCCTCCAGGAAGGAGTACAAGCCCGAGCCACCGATGACACCGATCTCTGCGTTCGCCATGCGATCACAGTAGCGACGCGGAAAAACGCCGACGACCCCGCCGGACGGTTCGGCGGGGTCCTCGGGGAAGTGCGGTGCGGGTCAGGCGGCCGACGTACCACTCGTCGATGACGAAGAGGACGAAGAGGACGTCGAAGACGCGGCAGCCGAGGAGGAGGCGGACGACTTCGTGTCCGACCCCGTCGACGACGACGAATCGGAACCGGCCGCCTTCGCCGAGGACGACGTCGGCGTGGTGCTCGACGAGGAGCCACGGCTGTCGTTCCGGTAGAAACCGGAACCCTTGAAGACAATGCCGACCGCCGAGAACACCTTCTTCAGGCGTCCTTCGCAGCTCGGGCAAACGGTCAGGGCATCATCGGTGAACTTCTGCACCGCCTCGAGGCCCTCGCCGCATTCGGTGCACTGGTACTGATAGGTCGGCACTTGTCTTCCTCCTGGCACTCTCACTCGATGAGTGCTAA
Organism: Streptomyces sp. NPDC058092; assembly: GCF_042884935.1. NCBI lineage: Bacteria > Bacillati > Actinomycetota > Actinomycetes > Kitasatosporales > Streptomycetaceae > Streptomyces > Streptomyces sp. NPDC058092. Next base: position 222,329 of record NZ_JBHVSY010000003.1, on the reverse strand, counting down.
CAGTCGTCAATGGTAACTGCTGCGGGCCGCTGTTTGCAGTAACGTCTGTCACCTGCCCGGTGGGCAGCGGTCAGGGCTCGGCCGTCATGAGGGCCGTCGGCCTGGATGAGAAGGCTGCCACATCATGCGGCGCAGAAGTCCGCAGGAGTCACACTGACGTATTCCGCTGATTCCAGTGGTACCCGCGGTTCCAGCTGCACCTGGTACCCGCGGTTCCAGTGGTTCCAGTGATTCGAGTGCAGGAATCGTCACTCTCCGGCCGTGACAGCATCGCGGCGAACCGCGCCACGCGCGGCTGTGACGGTGGCGCGGACAGGGGCCAGCCTCGAACGCAGCGCGACCAGGATGACCAGCGCGAGTACGGTCCCGACCAGCGGCACGACGAATCCGGTGCTCGCGCCGTGTGCGTCCGCGAGCCGTCCGGCGACCGTCACCGCGGCCGCCTGGCCGAGGGCGACCGAGCCCGTCAGCCAGGTGAACGCCTCGGTCCGGGCGGACTCCGGAACCAGCGCCTCCACCAGCGTGTAGCCGCTGATCAGGGCCGGGGCGATGGACAGCCCGACCAGCAGTCCGAGCCCGGCCAGCAGAGGCACGGAGTGCACCGCCCACAGTCCGGACGCGGTCAGGGTCAGCGCCGCGTACCCGACGATCAGCCGCCGCCGCGGCCCGATCTTCCAGGCAATGGCGCCGCAGGCGATCCCGGCCAGCATGTTGCCGGCCGCGAAGATCCCGTACAGCAGGCCGTTCGCCCCCGGCCGGCCGATCTCCTCGGCGAAGGCGGTCAGCGAGACCTGCATGCCGCCGAAGACCGCGCCGATCCCCAGGAAGGCCACCGCGAGCACCCGGACACCCGGTACGGACAGCGCGGACGCATGCCGCCGGGAGGTGCCGGGCGCGGTATTGCGCACCGCGGGCTGGGTGCGGTGCTGGGCGGCGAAGAGCAGTCCGCCGACCAGGGTCAGCCCGGCCTCCGTGATCAGGCCTGCCGCCGGGTGCACCCCCGTACACAACGCGGTGGCGAGCACCGGGCCGATGACGAAGGTGAACTCGTCCGTCACGGATTCGAACGCGGCTGCGGTGGACAGCAACGGTGAAGCCTCGCGGCCCGGTGCCGCGCCCAGCAGGGCCGCCCAGCGGGCCCGGACCATCGGCCCGATCTGCGGAATCGACGCACCGGTCGGCACGGCCGCCGCGAACAGGGCCCACAGGGGCGCGTCCGCCAGCGCGAGCGCCGTCAGTGCCGACACCGATGCCGCGTGCACCACGACACCGGGCAGCAGCACGGCGCGCTGGCCGAAACGGTCGGCGAGCTTGCCGGTCTGCGGCGCGAACAGGGCCATGGAGACACCGGTCACGGCGGCGACGGAGCCCGCGCTGCCGTACGAGCCGGTGGTGTGCTGAACCAGGAGAACGATGCCGATCGTCAGCATCGCGAAGGGCTGCCGTGCGGCGAAGCCCGGCAGGAGAAACGTCCACACACCAGGGGTGCGCAGCAACTGCCCGTAACCGGGGCGGTCGGAGACCGTGGATGCCACGGTCCATGCCTTTCTGCCGCCTGGTGGCAGAGCTCCCGGGGCCGGCCGGCACGGGTGGTGCGGGCTCGTGCGGGTGCTGCCGAGAGCTGTCCTCTTCGCGCGGGACTGCGGTAGATGCCGGGCGCTCAGCAGAGGCGGAGGACGCCACGACCGCCATACGGTCGCGCCAGCTCTGCATCAGGCAGAGTGGGTCGTTCGAGTGGGTCGTTCGAGTGGGTCGTCGGGCCGACCGGCCCCGTATAAGGGCCGAACCGGCCTCCTTCATGATACAGGCAGACGCCCCCGCACACCTCTGATTGTGCAGAGGGCCCTCGCCCCCGCCTCGGATCGGCAGCACATCGAGCCTTGACTGGCAGAAACCTTCACCCCTGGTGACGCAGGAGTCTCAGTGCTGCGCTTTGGACCCGTCGGCCTTCCCGCGCTTCGTCACCGTCTTCAGCGCGTGTGCCACATCATGTGCCACATGGTTCCCGGCGAGGCTTTCGCCGCCCTTGCCGGTCTTCCCCAGCCAGCCCGCGAGCTTGCCGCCCTCGCCGACCGCGCGCAGCCGCTCCTCCGCCGCGTCGCGCACCGGGTCGGTGGTGACCACCAGCAGTTCGTCACCGCGCCGCAGCACGGTCGACGGTGCCGGTACGAAGCTCTTCCCGTCCCGTACGACCAGGGTGACCGCGGCCCCGGCGGGCAGTCGCAGCTCCCCGACCTCCACGCCGTGCATCTTCGACTTCCCGGGGATCGCCACCGACAGCAGATGGCCGCGCAGCCGCTCCAGCGGCGCCGATTCGATGCCCAGGTCGGCGGCCTCGGACGGAACGTCGGCGATCTTCAGAGCCTTCGCCAGCCAGGGCAGGGTCGGTCCCTGGATGAGGGTGTAGACGACGACGAGCACGAAGACGATGTTGAAGATCCGGGTGGAGCCCTCGACTCCGGACACCATCGGAATGGTCGCCAGGATGATGGGTACGGCGCCGCGCAGCCCCGCCCAGGACATGAACGCCTTCTCCTGCCAGGGCAGCCGGAACGGTGCCAGCGAGATGAAGACCTCCAGCGGACGTGCCACCACGGTCAGTACCAGTCCCACGATGACCGCGGGCCAGAAGTCGTCGTACAGATCGTGCGGCGTGACCAGGAGCCCGAGCAGCACGAACATGCCGATCTGGGCCAGCCAGCCGAGCCCGTCGGCGAAACCGCGGGTGGCGGGCCAGTGCGGCAGTTTGGCGTTGCCGAGGATCATCGCGGCCAGGTAGACGGCGAGGAAGCCACTGCCGTGGGCCAGGGCGCCCGCCGCGTACGCGGACACCGCGATCGCCATCACGGCGATCGGATAGAGACCGGACGCGGGCAGTGCCACATGACGCAGTCCGAACGAGCCGAGCCAGCCGACAGCGAGCCCGACGGCCGCGCCGATCGCGAGCTCCAGGGCTATCTCGCCGACCAGTGCGTACCAGCTGTCGACGGGGCCCTTGGCCGAGAAGGCCACCACCAGGATCACCACAGGGGCGTCGTTGAAGCCGGACTCGGCCTCCAGTACACCCGTGATGCGGGCGGGCAGCGGCACCTTGCGCAGTACGGAGAAGACCGCGGCGGCGTCCGTCGACGAGACGACCGCGCCGATGATCAGTGACTGCCGCCAGTCCAGGCCGACCAGGTAATGGGCCCCGGCCGCGGTGACGCCGACACTCACCGCGACGCCGACGATCGAGAGAATCGCCGCGGCCGGCAGCGCGGGCTTGATCTCTTTCCACTTCGTGCCCAGGCCACCCTCGGCGAGGATCACGACCAGTGCGGCATAGCCGATCACCTGGGTCAGTTCGGCGTTGTTGAACGTGACGTCGAAGATGCCGTCCTGCCCTATGGCGATCCCGATGCCCAGGTACAGGAGCAGGCTGGGGAGCCCGCTGCGGGACGAGACACGCACCGCCGCCACCGCGACGAGCAGGACGAGTGAGCAGGCGAGCAGGAGTTCGTTGAGCGCGTGGACAGTCAGTGGCCGTTCCTTCCCTGCGTACGCCTGCCGAATCGACCCTCGGCATCGGCTCTTCCCGGCCGACACTTCGTTACCTTACCTAATCTTTAACGCTTTCTTGACGCGTTCGATCGTTCGTACGATCGCTGCGGAATGCGAACCATCCCTATGCCGCGTCAGAGCCGCCCCGGTGCTGCGCCTATGGTTGCTCCTGCACTCCCAGGACCACCTGCCCCTCGAAGGACAGCGATGCCCGCCAACACAACCGCCTCTTCCGGCACCACCGGTTCCGCCGGTGGGAAGACCGGCAGGAAGAAGGGGCGACGTGCCCGCCTGATCGTGATCGTTCTGGTGCTGGCGCTTGTCGCGGGTATCGGGTACGGCGCGTTCTGGTCCGTATCTACCGTGCGGGCCTCGTACCCGCAGACGACCGGGTCGCTGAAGCTCGACGGCCTCGACGGCACCGTCGACGTCAAGCGCGACTCCTACGGAATCCCGCAGCTGTACGCGGACTCCGACACCGATCTCTTCCGCGCCCAGGGCTTCGTGCAGGCGCAGGACCGCTTCTGGGAGATGGACGTCCGCCGCCACATGACAGCGGGCCGGCTCTCCGAGATGTTCGGTTCCGGCCAGGTCGAGACGGACTCCTTCCTGCGCACGCTCGGCTGGCACAAGGTCGCGCAGGAGGAGTACGACAAGGTCCTGTCCGCGGACACCAAGAAGAACCTCCAGGCGTACGCGGACGGCGTCAACGCCTACCTGAAGGGGCGCGACGGCAAGGACATCTCCGTCGAGTACGCCGCCCTCGGCTTCACCAACGACTACAAGCCGGCCGAGTGGACCCCGGTCGACTCCGTCGCCTGGCTCAAGGCCATGGCCTGGGACCTGCGCGGCAACATGCAGGACGAGATCGACCGCTCGCTGATGACCAGCAGGCTCGACACGAAGCAGATCGAGGACCTGTACCCGCCCTACCCGTACGGCAAGCACAAGCCGATCGTCGGCGGGGGCGGGATCTCCCCGGTCACCGGGAAGTTCGACCCGGACGCGACACCGTCCGACAGCATCGGCTCGGACACCGCCGCGGGCGCCACCGAGGGCCTGAACACCCAGCTCTCCTCGCTCTCCGACACCCTCGACCAGATCCCGGCGCTCCTCGGCCCGAACGGCACCGGCATCGGATCCAACTCCTGGGTGGTCTCCGGCAAGTACACGACGACCAGCAAGCCGCTGCTCGCCAACGACCCGCACCTGGCGCCCCAGCTGCCCTCGCTCTGGTACCAGATGGGGCTGCACTGCCGTCAGATCACGGCGAAGTGCCAGTACGACGCCGCCGGCTACACCTTCTCCGGCATGCCCGGCGTGATAATCGGCCACAACCAGGACATCTCCTGGGGCTTCACCAACCTCGGCGCGGACGTCACCGACCTCTTCCTGGAGAAGGTCTCCGGCGACGGCTACCTGTACGACGGCAAGGTCAAGCCCTTCACCGTCCGCGAGGAGACCATCAAGGTCGCCGGTGGCAAGAGCCGGCACATCACCGTCCGCGAGACCAACAACGGTCCGCTGGTCTCCGACCGCAGCAGCGAACTGGAGAAGGTCGGCCAGAAGGCCCCCGTCGCCAACGCGGCCCCGGACCGGGCCGACGGTTACGCGGTCGCCCTGAAGTGGACCGCACTGGAGCCCGGCAAATCCATGGACGCCGTCTTCGAGCTCAACCGGGCCAAGGACTTCAAGAGCTTCCGGGCGGCGGCCGAGCACTTCGAGGTTCCCTCGCAGAACCTCATCTACGCCGACACCGAGGGCCACATCGGCTACCAGGCGCCCGGGAAGATCCCGGTCCGACTCCAGGGCGACGGCACGATGCCCAGCCCCGGCTGGTCCTCGGCGTACGGCTGGAAGAAGGACCCGGTCCCGTTCGACGAGCTGCCCTACGAGTACGACCCGAAGCGCGGCTACATCGTCACCGCCAACCAGGCCGTCATCGACGAGAAGAAGTACCGCCACCTGCTCACCAAGGACTGGGGCTACGGCGCCCGCAGCCAGCGGATCGACGACCTCATCAAGTCGAAGATCAAGGGCGGCGGGAAGATCTCGACCGAAGACATGCAGAAGATGCAGATGGACAACACCAGCGAGATCGCCGCGCTGCTGGTGCCCGAGCTGATGAAGATCAATATCTCGGACAAGAGCGTCCGCGAGGCACAGAAGCTGCTGGAGGGCTGGGACTACACCCAGGAGCCCGACTCGGCCGCCGCCGCGTACTTCAACGCGGTCTGGCGCAACATCCTGAAGCTGGCCTTCGGTGACAAGCTGCCCAAGGAGCTGCGGGTCAAGGGCGAGTGCCTGTACGTACCGCGGGCCGACAGCTCGGGCCCGGTCGACGAGCAGGGCAAGCTGGTGCGCGAGTGCGGCCGGCGCGACGCGGACACGGCACAGCCGGACGGCGGCGACCGCTGGTACCAGGTGGTCGAGCGGCTGATGGAGGACCCGAAGAGCGACTGGTGGAAGTCGCCGGAGCGTGGCCGCGACGAGGCGACCGAGAACCGCGACCGGCTCTTCGCCCGCGCCATGGCGGACGCCCGCTGGGAGCTGACCGCCAAGCTCGGCAAGGACATCACCACCTGGAACTGGGGCCGGCTGCACCGGCTGACCCTGAAGAACCAGACCCTCGGCACCGAGGGCCCCGATCTGCTCCAGCGGGCCCTCAACCGCGGTCCGTGGAACCTCGGCGGCGGCGAGGCCGCGGTGAACGCCAGTGGCTGGAACGCGGCGGGCGGCTACGACGTCGTCTGGGTTCCGTCGATGCGGATGGTCGTCAACGTGGGGGACTGGGACAAGTCCCGCTGGATCAACCTCTCCGGCGCCTCCGGGCACGCGTTCAGCGCGCACTACACCGACCAGACCGACAAGTGGGTCAACGGCGAACTGCTCGACTGGTCCTTCGGGACCAACTCCGTCGCCGAGTCGACAACCGACACCCTGACCCTCAAACCGTAGGACCCGTCCGGCGGGTCATGGCCGGAGTCACCACCACGTCCACGGGGTGGTCGTGCGGTTCCTCAGGGACCTGCGCGACCACCTCGTCGTCGTACAGCAGGACGACCAGCGCCGGATGCGCCCCCGCCGCGGCGAGCCGGGCCAGCACCCGGTCGTAACTGCCGCCGCCACGGCCCAGCCGCATCCCGCGCGCGTCCACCGCGAGACCCGGCAGCAGGACCACCTCGGCGTCCAGAACGGCGTCGGGGCCGAGCCGTTCGCCGTCCGGCTCCAGCAGCCCGCGACCGGCCCGCACCAGACGGCCGGCTCCCTCGTACGGCGCCCAGTCCAGATCGTTGTCCGCCAGGAGCACCGGCAGCAGCACCCGCACGCCCCGCGCGCGCAGCGCGTCCAGCAGGGGACGGGTGCCCGGCTCGCTCCCCACCGAGACGTACGCGGCGACGGTGCGGGCCCCGGAGAGCTCCGGAAGACGCAATGCGCCGCGGGACAGAACCGCTGCGGCGTTGTCCACGTCTTCCCTGGTCAGAAGGCGCCGCGCGGCCAGCAGTTCACGTCGGAGAAGCGCCTTTCGCGACATGTCGGTATTCAATGGGCACCTGAATTTCTCGTAAGTTCACATAGGCGTACAAAGTTAACCGGAACCTCATCTTCCGCCCATGCGTACCGGTTATGGTTCTGCGCATGACTCAGTCGCACACCAGGATCAGCAAGGCTGTCATCCCGGCGGCAGGACTTGGCACCCGCTTTCTGCCGGCCACCAAAGCCACTCCCAAGGAGATGCTGCCTGTCGTCGACAAGCCCGCGATCCAGTACGTCGTCGAAGAAGCGGTGGCCGCCGGCCTCTCCGACGTCCTGATGATCACCGGCCGCAACAAGCGTCCCCTCGAGGATCACTTCGACCGCAACTACGAACTGGAGTCCGCGCTCACCCGCAAGGGAGACGCCGAACGGCTCCGGAAGGTCCAGGAGTCGAGCGACCTGGCCACCATGCACTACGTCCGGCAGGGCGATCCGCGCGGTCTCGGTCACGCCGTGCTGTGCGCCGCGCCGCACGTCGGCGACCAGCCGTTCGCGGTCCTCCTCGGCGACGACCTGATCGACCCGCGCGACCCGCTGCTGGCCCGCATGGTCGAGATCCAGGAGCGCGAGGGCGGCAGCGTCGTCGCGCTGATGGAGGTCCCGCCGGAGCAGATCCACATGTACGGCTGCGCGGCCGTGGAGCCCACCGTCGAGGGCGATGTGGTGCGCGTCACCGGCCTCGTCGAGAAGCCCGACAGGGCCGAGGCACCCAGCAGTCTCGCCATCATCGGCCGCTACGTCCTCGACCCCGCCGTCTTCGGCATACTGCGCAGGACCGAGCCGGGGCGCGGCGGCGAGATCCAGCTCACCGACGCCCTGCAACTCCTCGCCGAGGACGAGAAGATCGGCGGCCCCGTGCACGGCGTCGTCTTCAAGGGGCGCCGCTATGACACCGGTGACCGGAGCGACTACCTCCGTGCCATTGTCAGACTCGCGTGCGAACGTGAAGACCTGGGCCCGGACTTCAGGACCTGGCTCCGCAGTTACGTCACCGAGGAGATGTAGCACCTTGAGCAGCACGATCTGGTCGGTGGACGAGCACCTGGAAGACATTCTCGGCGCGGTGCGACCGCTCGAACCCATCGAGCTGCAACTGCACGATGCCCAGGGCTGCGTCCTCGTCGAGGATGTCGTCGTGGAGATCGCCCTGCCGCCCTTCGACAACAGCTCGATGGACGGGTACGCGGTCCGTGTCGCCGATGTCGAGGGCGCCGACGAGGAGTTCCCCGCGGTGCTCACCGTCATCGGTGACGTCGCGGCCGGCAGCGACGGGCTGCCCGGAGACCGGCGCGTCGGCCCCGGCGAGGCCGCCCGCATCATGACCGGCGCCCCGTTGCCGGCGGGCGCCGAGGCCGTGGTCCCGGTCGAATGGACCGACGGGGGTACGGGCGGCGGCCCGGCCGACACGATGCGCGCCCACCGCGACGCCCCGGAGGGCGCGGGCGGCGAGGTCCGCGTCCACCGCCCCGTCGAGGCCCGCGCCCATGTCAGGGCTCGCGGCAGCGACGTCAAGCCGGGCGATCTGGCCTTGAGTGCCGGATCGGTGATCGGCCCGCCGCAGATCGGCCTGCTCGCCGCGATCGGCCGTTCCACGGTGAAGGTGCGGCCCCGGCCGCGCGTCGTCGTCATCTCGACCGGCAGCGAGCTGGTGCAGCCCGGCGAGGAGCTGACCGGCGGCCGGATCTACGACTCCAACAGCTTCGCGCTCACGGCCGCCGCCCGGGACGCCGGAGCGATCGCCTACCGGGTCGGCGCCGTCACCGACGACGCCGACACGCTCCGCGCCACGATCGAGGACCAGCTGATCCGCGCCGACATCGTCGTCACCACCGGCGGTGTCAGCGTCGGCGCGTACGACGTCGTCAAGGAAGCCCTGTCGTCGGTGGGCGACGAGGACGAGCCAGGCAGCGGCATCGACTTCCGCAAGCTGGCCATGCAGCCCGGCAAACCGCAGGGCTTCGGCTCGATCGGCCCCGAACACACCCCGCTGCTGGCGCTCCCGGGCAACCCCGTCTCGTCGTACGTCTCCTTCGAGCTGTTCGTACGGCCCGTGATCCGCGCCCTGATGGGCCTTCAGGACGTGAACCGCCCCACCACCCGGGCCACGCTGAACACCGACAAGGCGCTCTCCTCACCGGCCGGCCGACGCCAGTTCCTGCGCGGTACGTACGACGCGGAGGCCGGCACCGTCACCCCCGTCGGCGGCTCCGGATCGCATCTGATCGCCGCCCTCGCGCAGGCGGACGCGCTGATCGTGCTGCCCGAGGACGTCACCTCCGCCGAGCCCGGCACGGACACCGAGGTGATCCTGCTCCGCTGATCCTTGGGCGGTGGCGGTACGGTATCTGCCGCTGTGCCGTCCCGGGGACACCCCCGGGCCCCTCGGCCCGCACCAGTGGTGCGGGCCGATCGGACAACCGGCGCCCTACCGCGAGGCGGAGTGAGTTGAGTACGCAGAACAGGCTGACGCACATCGACGAGGCGGGCGCGGCCCGCATGGTCGACGTCTCGGAGAAGGACGTCACCGCGCGGGCGGCCAGCGCCAGCGGCCGGGTCCTCGTCTCGCCGCGCGTCATCGAGCTGCTCCGCGGCGAAGGAGTGCCCAAGGGCGACGCTCTCGCCACCGCCCGGATCGCCGGGATCATGGGCGCCAAGCGCACCCCCGAGCTGATCCCGCTCTGCCACCCGCTCGCCGTCTCCGGTGTCGAGGTCGAGCTGAGTGTCGCCGACGACGCGGTGGAGATTCTCGCCACGGTGAGGACCACGGACCGCACCGGCGTCGAGATGGAGGCCCTGACGGCCGTCTCGGTCGCCGCGCTCACCGTGATCGACATGGTCAAGGCGGTCGACAAGGCGGCGGTCATCACGGACGTGCGGGTCGAGTCGAAGTCGGGCGGCAAGTCCGGCGAGTACCGGCGCACCGCGCCGGACGGAGCGGACGCGTGACGGCGCCCGGTGAAGCGGCCGGCGGCGGAGCGGCGGGCGTCCCCGGCGAGGCCGCGTCGTCGGCCTACCGCGCCCTTGTGGTGACCGCGTCGAACCGCGCCTCCGCAGGGGTCTACGCGGACAAGGGCGGCCCCCTGATCTCCGAGGCGCTCACGCGGCTCGGCTTCGCCGTCGACGGGCCGCAGGTCGTGCCCGACGGCGACCCGGTCGAACAGGCGCTGCGCGCCGGGGTGGCCGCCGGGTACGACGTCATCGTCACCACCGGAGGTACGGGCATCTCGCCCACCGACCGCACCCCCGACGCCACCCGGCGCGTCCTCGACCACGAGATCCCCGGCATCCCCGAGGCGATCCGTGCCGAGGGCCGCGACAAGGTGCCCACCGCCGCGCTCTCCCGCGGCCTCGCGGGCGTCGCCGGCCACACACTCATCGTGAACCTGCCGGGCTCCACCGGCGGGGTGCGCGACGGCCTCGCCGTCCTCGCACGTCTCCTGGTGCACGCCGTCGACCAGCTTCGCGGCGGCGATCACCCCCGACCCGGGAGCCCGAGCTGAACGTCCCGACCTGGCCGGTGGTCCTCACGGACGGAGAGGTCACCCTCCGCCCGGTGAAACTGCGCGACCAGCGCATGTGGCGCGAGGTCAACCGGCGCAACCGTGACTGGCTGCGTCCCTGGGAGGCGACCGTGCCGCCGCCCGCCCCGGGCGGCCCGGTGGCCCAGCGCCCCACCTACCGTCAGATGGTCCGTCATCTGCGCTCCGAGGCCAACGCGGGCCGGATGCTGCCCTTCGCCATCGAGTACGAGGGCCGTCTGGTCGGCCAGCTGACGGTCGCCGGCATCACCTGGGGCTCGATGTGCTCGGGCCATATCGGCTACTGGGTCGACCAGGACGTGGCGGGCCGCGGCGTGATGCCGACCGCCGTCGCCCTCGCGGTCGACCACTGCTTCCAAAGGGTCGGACTGCACCGTATCGAGGTGTGCATTCGGCCGGAGAACGGGCCCAGCAGAAGGGTCGTCGAGAAACTGGGATTCCGTGAGGAAGGCCTGCGTCCGCGCTATCTCCACATCGACGGCGCCTGGCGGGACCATCTGATCTACGCGCTCACCGCGGAGGAAGTGCCCGAGGGACTGCTCCGGCGCTGGCACCAGGCACGACCCGGAACGCGACGGAAATGAAATAAGTGTTCGATATCGATCGGCGTATGAGCACAAATGAACGCGCAAACATGCACTGCCGATCTGAACAATCACAAAAAAAGTCCTTGAGATCAGCCGGATCGTGCGACACACCGGGCCAATTGGCGGATGCCTCCGTGCAAACCCCTCTACGGTGTGAGACGTGAGCAGCAGCGGCCTCATCTACGCAGTCATCGTCGGGGCCTGGGCCGCCTACTTGGTGCCGATGTGGCTCCGCAGGCAGGACGAGCTCAACGAAGCCCGTCCGACGGAACGCTTCAGCACCGCCATCCGGCTGCTGTCCGGACGGGCGGCAATGGAGCGCCGGTACGCCAGGGAGCTGCGGGAGCGCACCGCCGAGGAGGCGGGGCCCGACGCCGACCCGGACGTCGACACGGACCGTATGGATTCCGTGGACGTCCGGGCCTTCGCCGCGCCTCCGGCGCATACCGAAGCCAGGTTGCACGATCCGGCGCGCCCGCCCGAGCGCGCGGACCGGGTGCGCCCCGCATCCGCACGGCGCGCGCGCCCGCGCCCCGGCGGGGCGGACGCCGAGCGCGTCCGGCGTGCCCAGCGCCTGCAGGTCCTCGCGCGCCGTCGGCGTACCACCGTCGTCCTCTTCCTCGCCTTCACCCTCGGGGCGGTCGTCGCGGCGGTCGGCGGCCTCGGCTTCCTGTGGGCGCCCGCGGTTCCGGCGTTGCTGCTGAGCACGTACATCGTGCATCTGCGCGCCCAGGAGCGACGCCGGTTCGCCTTCACCATGGACCGGCGGCGGGCCGAGGTGGCGGCGCAGCGTCTGCGCGAGAACCGTCCCCGCAGGCACCAGCCGGCCGCGTCGGCCCCCGCAGAGGCCGACGAGGAGCCCGAAGCGCGCCACCCCGAGCCCGAGCCCGCACCCGCGGTCTCCCCGCAGGAGGCCGGCCGCCGCGCCCTGGTCGAGCAGACGGACCACGCGGAATGGGTCGACCAGCAGCGCGAACGTGGCCGGGTCCAGGGCGACAGCTGGGAGCCGGTCCCGGTCCCGCTGCCGACCTACGTCACCGCCCCGGTCGCCCCGCGCGCCACGGGCGGCGTCGAGGTCGGCAACCCGGAGACCTGGAGCGCGGCCCGCTCCAGCACCGCCGAACCCACCCAGACGGGCACCTCGTACGTCGCGGCACCGCCCGTCGACCCGGCGCCGCGCCAGCGCACCAACCAGTCCCGCCGCACCCGCGACCGCGGCCGGACCCCGCTCTTCGACCAGTACGAGGACGGGGAACGCCCCCGTGCCGCCAACGAGTGAGACCGCCGGGCCCCGCTGCGACACCGACTCGGCTGACCAGTACGGACCGGATTTCCGGGCACGCCCGTGGGGGTGCTAAAGTTTCACTCGTTGCAAGGGCCTGTGGCGCAGTCTGGTAGCGCACCTCGTTCGCATCGAGGGGGTCTGGGGTTCAAATCCCCACAGGTCCACCGCACATACAGGATCCCGGTCCGACGATCACCGTCGGACCGGGATTCTGTCGTTTCAGGCGTGGTTGGTACCCAAGTCTGTTCACCCACTCACTTGGGCGATGTTCGTGGGGTGTTGGGCCGGGGCCGGCGGTGGAGACGTACGCATGCCGTGGGGCGGATGCGTTCGGTGCCGCGATTCGTTCGGCGCTTGTTCCTCGTTCATCGAAAAGTGCCGCCGAAGGCATGCTCGGGAACCTGGCGGTCGCTGTGCGCCGCGTTCCCAGCCTTGCCGATGTCAGAGCCTTTGCCCTTCCGATGGCGATCGCCCTGGAGGTCTCCCGGTGACGTCTGCCGTGCCGCCGCCCGTCCCGGAGCCCGGTCCTTCGCCGCGTCGGAAGCGTTGATTCAAGCCGCGCCGCTCCGAGTTCGGTTCGGGTGTGAGCAGGAGCAGCTCACCCGCGCGGCGCGTGCGCTGAACAAGAACCCGAGACAGGCCTCCTTCATCGAGCCGGCGGTCTTGGTAGCTGGTAGCGCCAGACCTGCCCACTACGAGGCGGAGGGTCGCGCCACAGCGACTCTGCATACCGGTGGTGATACCACCGAGGGTAGGATCGACGTCATGAGCGGTAGTAAGAAGTACTCGATCAGCCTGCCCGAGGACCTTGCCGAGGCCGTACGCGTTCATGTCGGGCCCGGCGGGTTCTCCGCCTACGTCGCCGAAGCCCTCGAGCAGCGGGTCGCCATGGACAAGCTCCGGGAGATCGTCGCCGACTTCGAGACCGACAACGACGAGCTCACCCGCGAGGAGGTCGAGGCCGCCCGCGCCCTGTTGCGCCATGATCATCGACAGGTCGGCGGAGCGGCAGCCTGATGCCCGGCACCCTGCTGCTCGCCAGCGAAGGCCTCTCGAAGCTCTACCGCAAGGACCGTGCTGTCGTGGCCCTGGTCCAAGCGGCGTCGGAAGAGGGCGTCCGCGTGGCCACAAGCGCCATGACCACTCTTGAGGCCGACTACGAGCGCGTCCACCCCGCCCGCATCAAGTGGGTCCTCTCCCGCGTCGACGTTCACGACGTGACCAAGGAGATCACCGACCAGGCCGCCGCCCTCCTGCGCGCCCACCGTCTCCACGGCCACAAGTACGCCATCGACTCTGCCTTTGCCGTTATCGCCGGCATCGCGCCCCAGCCGGTCACTGTTCTCACTTCCGACCCGGAGGACCTCACGCTCCTCTGCGGTCCCGCGGTAGAGATCGTCAAGGTGTGAAACCTCGCCGCACCCGAACCGCACCCGAGGCCGAAGAGGCCCGCCGTCTGCGACGGAACCGCTGGGTGTGGGCCGCGAGCACCGCATTGGACGGTTCGTGATCATGTGCGCTCGCGGGCTCCCCGCAGCCCGAGCTTCGGGAGCTGGGATTCGGGAGCCGGGATTCGGGATTCGAGCCTCGGAAGGGGCCTGTTCATTCTTTCGTGGGTACGGGGCGGCGCCGAGCCCGAGTCTTGAGCTTCGGGCTCCGGGCGTCGGGGTCCGGGCTTCGTGACCCGAGCTGTGTCTTACAACCGGTAGGTAAAAGAAGGGGGGTTGGGGAAACCTTCCCACCCTCCCTGACCCGTCACGGCCAGCAAGTATGACTAATCGTGACCAACTTGCGGCGCGGAGTCGCGGCTGCTTACGGTGCCCCCAACGTAACGACCCCGACGCGGTGTTCACAGCACCGAGCCGGGGTCTCACCCCAAGATCGAAAAGGCCGATCCCGTGGTTACCCAGAACCTTAGCCCTGCCCTGTGCGCGCCCGCATCCTCGCGCCCGTACCCGAAGGCCAAGTCCGGATACGGGAAACGATCCGTACCGGACCAGCGCCCGCCCCGCGAGGCCGACTTCGCGTTTCTGCCCGAGCGCGAGCGGCACATCGCGGGCTACGTCGACAAACTGCCCGACGGCGCGGCGATGGACATCAAGTCGCTGGCCAAGAGCCAGCCGCTGTACGGGCAGATGGCCGTCGGCAGCGCCCTGCGGGCCCTGGGTGTGGCCGGTCATCTGCGTCACGTACGGTGCCTGACCGGCGAAGGCGGCCAGGTCCGCTGGGTCACGCGCACCTTCTGGTCCCGCACCGCCCGCGACAACGAGTGGTGGACCACCTTCCTCGCCGCCGAGGAGAGCCGCCCCGTACCGCAGGAGGCCGCAGTGGCCGTCGCAACCCCGCCGCCGTGGGTCCCTGCCGATCCCGCCGCACCCCGGGCAGATGTCCCGGCCGAAGCGGCCGCACCCGTAGTGGTACCGCCACCCGTCCCGGCCGTGCCGCAGCAGCGCACTGCGGAGCCGAAGTGCGACAAGGGTGCCTCGGGGCACTCCTCGATCGCCTTCCTCACCCTGGCCCGACTCGGCCGTACCGAACCCCGCTTGGCCCTCTCCGCCGCAGACTGCACAGCGCTGGAGCAGACGGCCGCCGAGTGGTTCGCACGCGGTGTCGACGCCGACTACCTCACGCACGCCCTCACCGCCGGACTTCCCGCGGCTGTCGACTCGCCCGTCGGTTTCGTCAGGCGTCGCCTCCTCGACAAGATCCCGCCCCGCCTGCCCGTCACCCCGGCACCGGCTGCGCCGGGCGCTCCCGTACGCCGTCTGATGGTCGAGTGCACCGAATGCGGCGCACCCGGCAAGTCCGAGGCGTTCCGCGACGGGCTGTGCGGCCCCTGCCGCCAACCCGCTCCGGACCCTGCCGCCCACCTTGCCCCCGAGGCGGCCCCTGGCATCGAACGTGACATCCAGGCTCATGTGAGCCGTCTTCGCGAGCAGTTGAAGCTGCGGTGACGCTGCCTGCGCCAGGTCTTGCCAGTGTCCGGGCCCCTGAATTCCACCTCCTCGACGGTCGCTCCGCGCCCTGGCGGACCCTCCAAGGACTGGCCGACTGACATGGCCTACCGCTTGGTGTGGCCGAGGCCGTCGGTCAGTCACTGAACTTTGACCGGCCAGCCGCTGGGGCGTGTCAGCGTGCGGTGACTGAATACGCAGCGAGCGCTCGGTTGCCGCGCCGCCTCGCGATGGCCCGGAGAACGTCGGCCTGGCTCAGGACGATCTGTCGCACCGGCTCGGGCAGCGCGGCCAAGCGTTCCTCCGTTCCGGCCAGGTCTAGGCAGGCAGCGATTTCCCAGTCGCCGTCCTGGAGGTCTTCGGTATCGGCTGACCCGCTGCCGTCGGTTGTCCATCCGGCCTCAGGCAGGAGCCGCAGCAGCCCCTCACGGGAGAAGGGCGTGCGGACGTTGCCCTCGCCATGCGATCCTGCGGCCTCGATCTGCCCCTGGATCAGCACGGCGAGGAGGTGCGCCAATTGGTCGCCAGAGGTGGGCGTCAAGTCCCACTCGGTGAAACATAGTCGCCGCGCCCACGGCCGTACCCGGGCCAGTGTGTCTCGCAGTTGCCCGAGCGAGGCGAAGTACCAGGAGCAGTGTGCGAGCACCACGTGGTCAAAGGCGCCTTCGGGGAAGTCGACCGATGGGTCGAGAACGTTCGTGCCGAAGCGGAAGTCGATGCGCGGCCCGAGGGGGCCCGCCGCGAGCCGGGCGGCCGATTCCCCGAGCGTGACCGGCGCCCCGTAGGAGGGCTCGGCCACGTCGACGGCCACCACGCGCCCCTTGGGTCCGACCGCCTCTGCGAGGACGGCGGTCATGTCGCCCTGTCCGCAGCCCAGTTCGAGGACGGTTGAGCCGCGCGCGATGTGCCAGTTAGCCACCAGCGCGGCCCGGTGGCGAGTCTGGGACAGCTGGATATCCGGGCTGTGATCGGCGGCGGCCATGCCGGCCGCGAGCGAAAGGGCCTTGGCCTGGAGATCGGAGTGATTCACACAATCCTTGGTGGTACTCGACGTCAGTGCGGGCCGATAATACGAGACGCCCGGGCGGGCAGAGCGCTTGCCTGCTCATGAATACCCCGTACGGAGGAGCGTCCTGTGACGGCCGGAATGCCCCAGCCCCAGCCCCTGATCGACACCAGCAAGCCCCACCCCGCGCGCGTCTACGACTGGCTCCTGGGCGGCAAGGACAACTATCCGGTGGACCAGCGGGTAGGGGAGAAGCTGCCCGCTCAGGCGCGGGGCAACGCGGCGCGGAACCGGGCGTTCATGCACCGGGCCTCGGCCTGGCTGGCGCGCGGCGGGATCGACCAGTTCCTCGACATCGGCACCGGTATCCCCACGGAGCCCAATCTGCACCAGGTCGTCCAGGCCATCACGCCGGCCGCCCGGATCGTCTACGCGGACAACGACCCGATCGTCCTGCGTCACGCGGAAGCGCTGCTGGTCAGCAGCCCGGAACGCGCCACCGACTACCTCCACGCGGATGTGCGGGAGCCGCGGGCGATCCTCGAACGAGCCCGTGAGCTGCTGGACTTCAGCAGGCCCGTCGCGCTGTCCCTGATCGCGCTCATGCACTTCCTGCCCGACGACCAGGACCCGTACGGCATCACCCGCACCCTGGTCGACGCCCTGCCCGCGGGCAGTTTCCTGGTCCTCTCGCACGGTACGGCCGACCAGCACCCCGAGCTGCGGCAGGAGACCGAGACCGCGTACAAGAAGGGCGCCATCGCGCTGCGGATGCGCACCCGGAGCGAGGTCGAGCCCTTCTTCGACGGCCTGGATCTCGTCGAGCCCGGGCTGGTGTACGCCCCGGAGTGGTACCAGGAGGAGCCTGCGCCGGCGCAGGAGCGCAGTGGGTTCTACGTGGGCGTCGCGCGAGTGCGCTGACCGGGGGAGCGGTCGCGGCCGGGGCCCGGGGTCCGATGCACGGGGAGCGCGGGGCCGCTACCGCAGCGGCTTCGCGAAGCAGAGGCTGCTCTCGTAGGTGCGGTAGTGGCCGAACTTCTCGCACAGGGTGTAACCGCTGGACGTGTACAGCGCGATGGCCTCGGGCTGCTTGTCCCCGGTCTCCAGCACCATCCGGCTACGGCCCGCCGCCCGGGCGTCGGCCTCCAGGGCGGCCAGGATGCGGCGCGCCAGCCCGTTGCCACGGCCCTCGGGTATCACGAACATCCGCTTGATCTCGGCGTCGCCGTCGGAGTACCCCTCCTCGTTCCGCTCCTGGGAACGCCACCCTCCGGTGGCGACGGGGCGGCCCTGCGCATCGTAGGCGAGGAGATACAGACCGTTCGGCGGCTCGAACATCGAGGCATCGAGCGGTGTGACATCGCCCTCGTCGTCGTACCGCGCGGCGTATTCGAGCTGCACCTGGTCGTTGAGTTTGACGGCGTCGGGGTGGTCGAAGGGGCGTGGCTGGATATTCATGCGGAATATCGTACAGGTATGCGGATCGTCTTGTCGGTATCGTTCCTGGATGCTCACTGTGTCCACCGTCAATGTAAATGGGCTCCGCGCCGCCGCCAAAAAGGGCTTCGTCGAGTGGCTGGCCCGGACCGAAGCCGATGTGATCTGCCTGCAGGAGGTGCGGGCCGAGCCGCAGCAGCTGCCCGACGAGGTGCGTGACCCCGAGGGCTGGCACACCGTGCACGCGCCGGCCGCCGCCAAGGGGCGGGCGGGTGTCTCCCTCTACACCCGGCGTGCGCCCGAGCGAGTGCAGATCGGGTTCGGCGGCTTCGGGGACGCCGGGAGCGAGGAGTTCGACGCGAGCGGCCGCTATGTCGAGGTCGACCTGCCCGGCGTCACGGTCGCCAGTCTGTATCTGCCCTCCGGCGAGGTCGGCACGGAGAAGCAGGAGGAGAAGGAACGGTTCATGGCCGCGTTCCTCCCGTACCTGAAGGGCCTCAGGGGGCGGGCCGCGGCCGACGGGCGCGAGGTCGTGGTCTGCGGCGACTGGAACATCGCCCACCAGGAGGCCGACCTGAAGAACTGGAAGGGCAACAAGAAGAACTCCGGCTTCCTCCCCGAGGAGCGGGAGTGGCTGACCCGGGTCTTCGGCGAGGCCGCGTACGTCGATGTCGTACGGGCGCTGCACCCGGAGGAGGAGGGGCCGTACTCCTGGTGGTCCTACCGCGGGCGGGCCTTCGACAACGACACGGGCTGGCGGATTGACCTCATCGCCAGTTCGCCTCGCTTGGCGGAGCGTGCGGTGAAGGGCTGGGTCGAGCGGGCCGCGACGCACGACGAGCGGTGGAGCGACCACGCGCCGGTGACGGTGGTCTTCGAGCTGTAGGACTTCGGCCCGTGGTTCTACGCCGTGTCGGTCGTCGCGGTCTCGGTCATCGGCCCGTCGGCCGTCGGGTGTGCGCGGTTTTGGGCCCGCTGCGTCACGGGGCGGGCTTGCGCGGCGTGCGTGCGGTGTCCGCGCGGCGCAGGCGGCGGTCCAGGGCCATGGAGAGTTCGGCGTCCACCACCGCACGGGCCAGTGGGCGGAGTTGGGGCGGTTCGGGTGCGTCGCCGCGGGCATCCTCGTCGCTGTGGGCTTCGAGGACACTCACGAAGAGTTCGGCGAGCGCGTCCGCGTGTTCGCGGACCCGGTGGCCGGCCGAGAGCACCGTGGCGAGCGGCACCCCTTCCCGTACCAGCTCCGCCGAGACCTCCAGCAGACGGCGGCTGATGTGGACGATCTCGTCGCCGTCGGTGGCCAGATAGCCCAGGTCGAGGGCGGCGGCCAGGTTCTCCGGGGTGACCTCGCCCTCGAAGTGGTCCGCGAGCTGCTCGGGGGTGAGGCGGACCGGCGTCTCCTCGCTCGGTTCGCCCAGGCCCAGCACCTCGGCGACATCGCGGCCGCTCTCGAAGGTGCGGGCGAGATCGGCGATGCCGGTCAGGGTGTGGCCGCGCTCCAGCAGGCCCGCGATGGTGCGCAGCCGGGCCAGGTGGTGATCGTCGTACCAGGCGATGCGCCCCTCGCGGCGGGGTGGCGAGATCAGGCCGCGCTCCCGGTAGAAGCGCACGGTCCGTACGGGGATGCCGGCCTCCTTGGCCAGCTCCTCCATCCGGTATTCGCGGTGCTCGCGTTCCTCAGCCACACCCGCACCCTATGTTGTACCGCCGGTAACTTTCCCTTGTCGGACCCCTACCCATCAGTACGGAGCTGCTCTACTCTCCCAACAATGCCAGTGATTGCTGGCAGAGTCGTGTGACGTACCGCGGGAGGCGGCAGCATGGCCCAGCACGAGCACGTACGAGTGGCGGTGATCGGATCCGGATTCGGGGGCCTCGGGGCCGCGGTCCGGCTGCGCCGCGAAGGCATCACGGACTTCGTCGTCCTGGAACGGGCCGGCTCCGTCGGCGGCACCTGGCGCGACAACAGCTATCCGGGCTGCGCCTGCGACGTACCGTCCCACCTCTACTCGTTCTCGTTCGCGCCCAACCCCGAGTGGCCGCGCACCTTCTCCGGGCAGGAACACATCCGCGCCTATCTGGAGCATGTCGCGGACACCTTCGGGCTGCGTCCGCACATCAGGCTCAACCATGAAGTCATGAAGATGAGTTGGGACCGCGACGAGCTCCACTGGGTCATCGGGACCGGTAACGGGGTCACGTTCACCGCCGATGTCGTCGTCTCGGCGACCGGCCCGCTCTCCGACCCGAAGATGCCGGACATCCCCGGGCTCGACGGCTTCCCCGGCAGGGTCTTCCACTCGGCCCGCTGGGACCACGACTACGACCTGACCGGCAAGCGCGTCGCGGTGATCGGCACCGGCGCCTCCGCGATCCAGATCGTGCCCTCGATCCAGCCGAAGGCCGCCAGGCTGACGCTCTTCCAGCGCACCCCGCCGTGGGTCATGCCCCGCATGGACCGCAGGATCAGCGGCGCCGAGCGCTGGCTGCACCGCACGCTCCCCGTCACCGGCACCGCGCGCCGCGGACTGCTGTGGGGCATACGGGAGTTGCAGGTCAGCGCCTTCACCAAGCATCCGAACGAGCTGGGCCTGGTCGAGAAGATAGCCAAGTCCAACATGGCCCGGTCCATCAAGGACCCGGCGCTGCGGGCCAGGCTGACCCCCTCGTACCGCATCGGCTGCAAGCGCATCCTGCTCTCCAGTGCCTACTACCCGGCGCTCGCGCAGCCCAACGTGGACGTGGTCGCCTCCGGTCTGGCCGAGGTGCGCGGCTCCACGGCCGTCGCCTGTGACGGTACGGAGACCGAGGTCGACGCGATCATCTTCGGCACCGGCTTCCACGTGACCGACATGCCGATCGCCGACCGGGTGGTGGGCACGGAAGGCGGCACGCTCGCCGAGTCCTGGAAGGGCGGTATGCAGGCGTTGCGCGGTGCGAGCGCGGCCGGCTTCCCCAACTGGATGACGATCATCGGCCCCAACACGGGGCTCGGGAACTCCTCGATGATCCTGATGATCGAGTCCCAGCTGAACTACATGGCCGACTACCTGCGCCAGTTGAACGTGCTGGGCGGCCGAGTCGCACTCGACGCGCGGCCCTCGGCGGTCAACGCCTGGAACCGTCGCGTCCAGGACCGGATGAAGCGCACCGTGTGGAACACCGGCGGCTGCACCAGCTGGTACCTGGACGTCAACGGGCGCAACACCACGGTGTGGCCGGGCACCACCGCCGAATTCCGTAAGGCGACGCGGTCGGTCGACCTCGCGGAGTACGAGATCGTGCGGATACCGAAGCGGGCCGCTGCCGCCGAGCGGCCGGTCGCCGAGGAGGTCGTGGGATGAGCCGGCTGCTGCGGTGGGACGACGCCCCGCCGGTCCCCGCGCGCGAACTGACCGCGCTCTCCGCCGACGGCGCCCGGATCCACGTCGAGGTGCACGGGCCGGACGGCGCCCCCGCGGTGGTCCTCGCGCATGGCTGGACCTGCAACACCCACTTCTGGGCCGCGCAGATCCGGGACCTGGCGGTGGACCACCGGGTCGTCGCCTACGACCAGCGGGGCCACGGCCGTTCACCCGCGGCCGGCCGCGAGGGGTACAGCACGGACGCCCTCGCCGACGACCTCGAAGCGGTGCTGTCCGCCACCCTCGCACCGGGCGAGAAGGCCGTGCTCGCCGGGCACTCCATGGGCGGCATGACGATGATGGCCGCCGCGCGGCGGGCCGGGCTGCGGGCACACGCGGCGGCCGTCCTGCTGTGCAGCACCGGTAGTTCGCGGCTGATCGCCGAGTCGCTGGTGGTGCCGTTGCGGGCCGGGGCCGTCCGGACCCGGATGACCCGCGCGATTCTCGGGGCGCGGGCCCCGCTGGGGCCGGTCACACCGGTCTCCAGGCGGATACTCAAGTACGGCACGATGGGAGCGGGCTCGGCTCCGGAACGGGTCGAGACCTGCGCCCGGATCGTGCACGCGTGTCCGCGGGTGGCCAGGGTCGCCTGGGGGCACGTCCTCGCGGAGCTCGATCTCGACGCCGGGGTACGGGAGTTGCGGGTGCCCACGGCGGTGATCGCGGGTACGCAGGACCGGCTGACGCCGCCCGTGCACGCCCGCGCGATCGCGGCGGCGCTCCCCGACTGCCTGGGCCTCACCGAACTGGCGGGCATGGGGCACATGACACCGGTGGAGGCGCCCGAGGCGGTCACCGCGAAGATCCGGGAGCTCGTCACCGCGTATGTCCCGGCGGGCGGCGCGTGCAGTGCGGGCGGCGCGGGCAGTACGGACGGTGTGGACGGTGTGGACGGTACGGCCGAGAAGGAGGATGTCGTATGAGCGACCGGCGGAGTCTCGAAGGACAGGTCGTCGTCGTCACGGGCGCGGCGCGTGGCGTGGGTGAACTGCTGGCACGCAAGCTCTCGGCGCGCGGCGCCAGGCTCGCGCTGGTCGGCCTGGAGCCGGACGAGCTGAAGAAGGTCTCCGAGCGGCTGCATTCGGAGAGCGACCACTGGTTTGCGGACGTCACCGACCATGAGGCGATGGCCCGCGTCGCCGAGGAGGTCAAGCAGCGGTTCGGGAAGATCGACATCGTCGTTGCCAACGCCGGGGTCGCTTCGGGCGGCCCGTTCGTCGACTCGGACCCGGACGCGTGGCGCCGGGTCATCGAGGTCAATCTGATCGGTGGCGCGGTGACGGGGCGGGCGTTCCTGCCCGTACTCATGGAGAGCCGCGGCTACTTCCTGCAGATCGCCTCGCTCGCGGCGATCACGCCGGCGCCGATGATGACCGCGTACTGCGCGTCCAAGTCGGGTGTGGAGGCGTTCGCGCACAGTCTGCGGGCCGAGGTCGGCTACCGCGGGGTGAAGGTCGGGGTCGGCTATCTGTCCTGGACCGACACGGACATGGTGCGGGGCGCGGACCAGGACGACGTCATGCGGGAACTGCGGCAGCGGCTGCCCTGGCCGTCGAACCGTACGTATCCGCTGGGCCCGGCGGTCGACCGGATCGTGGCCGGTATCGAGCGGCGCTCCGCGCATGTGTACGCGCAGTGGTGGCTGCGCGGGATGCAGTCCGTACGGGGCTGCCTCCCGACGGTCATCGGGGTCGTCGGGCAGCGGGAGATGCGACGGTTCGGGCCGCGGCTGGAGGGCGTGAGCAAGGGGCTCGTGGGCGCGGGAGGGGCGGCGGACCGGGACGCGCGGGCGGTGCGTACGCAGCGTAAGTGATCGAAATGCGATGAATGTCCGAGCGTGTCAGTCTGGTCGAGGTCCTTACGGACCGTCCCCCAAGCACTCACTAGGAGTAAACAGCATGGGTATCGCAGACCAGTTCAAGGACAAGGCGCAGGAGCTCGCCGACCAGGCGAAGCACAAGGCGAGCGAGGGCAAGGAATCGGGCCGGGAGCGGACGCAGGGCGCGTCCGAGCGGGCCTCGAAGACGTCGCAGCAGGGCCGTGACAAGGCGCAGCAGGGCCGTGACAAGGCCCAGCAAGGCCGTGACAGGGTCCGGGACGCTGCGGACGACACCCGCGAGCGCTTCGACCGCTGACGCGATTCGCGACACTGCGCGTTGTCTGTGAGGGGCGTGCCCGGGTCTCCGGGTGCGCCCCTTTCACGTGGCGTGGACCGGGGCTTTCGGCCGTCGCCGCCCAGCGCGGCAAGTCCTGGCCGGCCACCGGATATCAGTTCTCGGCCGGGTGCACCAGGTCGCTCGGGTCGGTGTTCGCCCCGCACAGCACGACGGCGACCCGCTCGCCGCTGCCCGGCCGGTAGCCGTGGCTCGGCGTTGTCGGCCCGGCCGGAAGGTCCGGGGCGGTGAGCGCTGCCAGTGCGGTGGCGGCGGCGTGCTCGACGGCGACGCGGCGGTGGTCCCACAACTCCTGGCGGGCGCGGACGATTTCGCCGTCCGGTACCAGCACGGAGCGGACGTCGTCCCGGCGGGCGGCGTGCAGGGCCAGCGCGGTGGCGCGGCGGGCGCCGAGGGCGTCGATGGCGACCGAGTCGACGGGGACGTCGACCGGGCGACCGGCCTCGATGGCGGCGTTCAGCGCCCGGCAGTTCTCCGGCTCGACGGCGACCGTGCGGATTCCGTGGTGCTGAGCGGCGGTGGCGACGCCGGCGAACAGGCCGCCCCCGCCGACCGAGACCACCACGGTGTCCAGACCGGGGATCCGGGCATGGATCTCCTCCAGCAGGGTGCCGGCCCCGGCGGCGATCAGCGGGTGGTCGTAGGCGTGCGCGGCGAGCGCGCCGGACGAGACGGCGAACTCCGCACACGCTTCCAGGGCTTCGGCGTACTCCGCGCCGACCACTCGCACGTCCGCCCCGAGGTCGCGGAGCCGGGCCACCTTCACCGCCGGGGCGACGGTCGGCACGAACACCGTGGCGCGCACGCCCTGCTGCCGGGCCGCCCATGCGCAGGCGAGCCCGGCGTTCCCGCCGGAGGTGATGGTCACGCCCGCGTCCGGCAGGGTGCCGGCTTCGCGGTGGGCCTGGACGAAGTTCTGCGCGCCGCGCGCCTTGAAGGAGCCGGTGTGCTGCATGAACTCCAGCGCGAACCAGACCTCGCAGGGCTCCTCGGACCGGGCGTCGAGGAGGCCGCCCTGAGCTGCGCGGATCGTTCCCGGGTCGACGGGGGCGACGGTGACCGGGCGGATGTGTCCGGCGATCCGGTCAGTGGCTGCCTTGATGTCGTCGTACGTGAGCTGGTGCACGTCGTTGCTCCTGCCGAATGAGGATCACGGCCGGGCGTTGAGCCGGCCGGTGGTGGTGGGGGTGGGGGGCGAGGAAGTACGCGAAGGCGATCCGCCGCCCGCCCGCCCGCCCGCGTTCCGTTCCCTCGCGTGGTGGGACGCCCACCTACCCGGCGGCGAACGGCGCGGCGGTCAGTCCGCCTTGACGGCCTCGACGAACGGTGTCCAGGCGGACGCGGTGATGACGAGCGCCGGTCCTTCGGGGCGCTTGGAGTCGCGGACGGGGACGACGCCGGGGAGGCCGTCCGCGACTTCGAGGCAGTCGCCGCCGGAGGTGTTGCTGTAGCTGCTCTTGCGCCAGGTAGCGGCGCGGAGATCAAGATCGCTGCTGGTCATGCCGGTACTCCTCAGCCGCCTTCTCGATCAGGGCGAGGGACACCTCTGGCGGCAAGGCGGCGGCCCTCAGCCGATCGTATGCCTTGCGGTACTGCACCACGAGGGACGGATCGTCGATGGTCTGGCCGTGGTAGGGACCCTCGGTGTAGAGCAGAGGTGGCTCGTCGTCGAAGTTCATGAGGAAGAGCGACAGTTCGGTGAAGGGGCGGGTTGGGCCGTTCCACGGCAGGATCTGCGTAACGATGCGGCTGCGCCGTACCAGGTCGGCGATGTGCACGCGGCGGCCGGTGGATGAGCCCGCTGCCGCTCACGGTGGATCTGCTTGCCGTGCCGAAGGCCGTACCGGAGATGCGGCACACCTTGCGGGAGCGGTGCGGGGGGCGGATTCGCCCGATCTGCTGCTCTGCGTCGGTGAGTTGCTGACCAATGTGATCGTGCATCTCGGTGAGGGGACCCCGGTCACGCTCCGGGGCAGCGGTACGTGCGTTGGCCGTATCCGCGTCGAGCTGAGCGATCCCGCGCCGTGCGCCTGGCCGGTGTTGCGCACT
Source organism: Streptomyces sp. NPDC058092 (assembly GCF_042884935.1). Classification (NCBI taxonomy): domain Bacteria; kingdom Bacillati; phylum Actinomycetota; class Actinomycetes; order Kitasatosporales; family Streptomycetaceae; genus Streptomyces; species Streptomyces sp. NPDC058092. The sequence goes on along the minus strand of NZ_JBHVSY010000003.1, from coordinate 196,820 downwards.
GCGGCGAGCGGCGACGAGTCGGGGCGGGGCCTGTCGCTCGTGGACGCGTTGACGCTGCGGTGGGGCGTCGAGCAGGGGTCGTACGGGAAGACGGTGTGGTGCGAACTGCGGGCGCCTGCCCGGTGGGGCCCGCCGGTGTACGAACCGGCGGGCCTCGGCGGATCCGGAGCCGGGCCGACGCGCTGAGCGCCGAGCGGTGAGCCGTCGCGGGGGCCTTCTACCGTGGCGGCAAGGGGGGACGCCGACGGTCCGGTACCGAGTCGTACGTCGGCGGGGTCGCCGCAGGGTGCGCGGCCAGCAGGTCCAGGGCCACCCGCACCGCGTCGTCGAGTACCGCGTACCGGCCTTCGGCCCAGTCGAGCGGGGTGCGCAGGGCCTCCAGGTCCGGTTCGACACCGTAGTTCTCGACCGACCAGCCGTACGTGTCGAACCAGGCCGCGTTCATCGGCACCGTGATCACCGTGCCGTCGCCCAGCCGGTGCCGGCCGGTCATGCCGACCACGCCGCCCCAGGTCCGCTGGCCCACCACCGGGCCCAGTTTCAGCAGCCGGAACACGGCGGTGATCATGTCGCCGTCGGAGGACGTCGCCTCGTCGGCCAGGGCGACCACCGGACCCCGGGGCGCGTTGGACGCGTACGACACCGGCTGGGCGTTGCGGGTCAGGTCCCAGCCGAGGATGGTCCGGGTGAGCTTCTCGACCACCAACTCGCTGATGTGGCCGCCCGCGTTGCCGCGTACGTCGACGATCAGTGCCGGGCGGGAGACCTCCATGCGCAGGTCCCGGTTGAACTGCGCCCAGCCGGAGCCGCCCATGTCGGGGATGTGCAGATACCCGCACTTGCCGCCGCTCAACTCCCGTACGACCTCACGGCGTTTGGCCACCCAGTCCTGGTAGCGCAGGGGGCGTTCGTCGACCAGGGGGATGATCGCGACGCGGCGGGAAGGGCCTTCGTTGCCGGGCGGGCGGAAGGTCAGTTCGACCGTGGTGCCGCCCGCCGCGGAGAGGAGGGGGTACGGGCCCGCCACCGGGTCGACGGGGCGGCCGTCGACATGGGTGAGGACCGAGCCCTCCCGGATGCCCGTACCGGCCAGCGGGGAACGGGCCTTGGAGTCGGAGGAGTCACCGGGCAGGATGCGCCGGATCGTCCAGTCGCCGTCCCGGCACACCAGGTTCGCGCCGAGCAGCCCGATCGCCCGCTGGTAGTGCGGCGGGCCCTCGTTGCGGCGGGCCGGTGCGACGTACGCGTGCGAGGTGCCCAGTTCGCCCAGGACCTCACGCATCAGATCGGCGAACTCGTCGGGGGAGGCGACCCGTTCGACCAGCGGGCGGTACTGGTCGAGCACGCCGTCCCAGTCGATGCCGCACATGTCCGGTTCCCAGAAGTACGAGCGGATGATGCGGCCGCCCTCTTCGTAGGCCTGCCGCCACTCCGCCGCCGGGTCGACCTCGTGCAGGATGCGGCGCAGGTCGAGGTAGACCGTCGAGTCGCTGTCACCGATCTCGGTGGCGGGGACGGCGCGCAGCTCGCCCTCGTCCATGACGACCAGCCGCGTCGCGTCGCCACTGACCGCGAACCAGTCCAGGTGGCCGACGAGTTCGGTCTTCCTGGCCTTGGAGATGTTGAAGTGTTCGAGCGTGGGGCGGCCCGACATGTCCGCCGGGTTCGCGAACGTCTCACCGAGCGCGCCGGAGATCGGCCAGCGCAGCCAGACGAGCCCGCCGCCGCTCACCGGATGAAGTGCCGAGTACTTCGACGCGGAGACCGGGAACGGCGTCACCCGGTTCTCCAGCCCCTCGAACTCGACCGTGACCGTCGACGGCCCCTCTCCCGTACCGACATCGGGTACGTCGTCGGCCGGGTCGAGACCGCCCGCCGCCGGGCGCCCCTCCGGCGACAGGGCGAACGGGGAGGGCGTCGCCGAGGAGAGCGGCACCAGGTACGGGCGGCAGCCCAGCGGGAAGGAGAGGTCCCCGGTGTGGACGTCGTACACCGGGTCGAAACCGCGCCAGGAGAGGAAGGCGAGGTAGCGTCCGTCGCCCGTGAAGACGGGATTCTCGTCCTCGAAGCGGCCGTTGGTGACATCGACGATCACCGGCGATCCCGTCCCCAGGATGCGGGCCAGTTTGATCTGGCGCAGGGAACGGCCGATCCCGGGGTGCGACCAGGTCAGCCAGGCGCCGTCCGGCGAGAACGCCATGTCGCGGACCGGGCCGTTGATGGAGCGGATCAGTTCCACGGGCTCCCCCGTGGACGTCTCCTCGTCCGTGTCCAGGAGCAGCAGCCGCCCGTCGTTCGTCGCGATCGCCAGGCGCTCGCCGTCCGGGTCGGAGGCCAGTTCGTGGACCCTGCCGATCTGCCCGGAGGCCAGCCGGCGCGGAGCGCGGTCACCGCTGGCGCGCGGCAGGAAGGCGATCTCGATCGCGTCCTCGCCGTCGGCGTCCGTGACGTAGACGACCTGGCCGCCGCTGCCGAGCATCTCGGGCAGCCGGACCCGGACGCCCGGGGTGTCGGCGATCGTCCGGGCGGGGCCGTCGCGGTGGGTGAGCCAGTACAGGCTGCCGCGTACGGAGACGGCGCTGGCCCGGCCCGTCTCGTCCACGGACAGCGCGTCGATGTTGCTGGCGGCCGGCACCTGGTGCGTACGCCGTCCGACGCGCGGCCCGCCGAGCCGTACCTCCAGCTTCCGCGGCACCGCGTCCGGCGACGTCAGGTCGTCCACCAGCCACACATCGCCCGTGCACTGGTAGACGACCCGGCGCCCGTCGCTGGAGGCGTGCCGGGCGTAGAAGGCGTCGTGGTCCGTGTGGCGGCGCAGATCGGTGCCGTCGGGCCGGCAGGAGTACAGATTGCCGACGCCCTCGTGATCGGAGAGGAACGCGATCCGGTCGCCGACGAACATGGGTGAGTCGAGATGCCCGCCGATGTCCGGGAGCAGCCGCCGGCCGTGCAGCCACAGCCGCCCCATCGCACCGCCCCGGTACCGCTTCCACGCGGCCGGTTCGTGCGGCGGCTTGCCGGTGAGCAGCAGGGTGCGGCGCTCGCCGTCGATGTCGGCGACCGCGATGTCGGAGACCGGCCCCCAGGGCAGCTTGCCGCCGGGGCTGCCGTCCGTGGGGAGGGTGTAGGCCCAGGAGATGTGCGCGAACGGCTGGTTGTGCGAGGACACGGCGAGGATCTGGGCGGCGTCCCCCGGATCGGGGGTCCAGCCGCAGACCCGGGCGTCCGTCGACCCCCAGTAGGTGAGCCGCCTTGCCGGGCCCCCCTCGACCGGTGCGAGGTGGATCTCGGGGTCGAGGCTGCGCCAGGTCGTGTAGGCGATACGGCTCCCGTCGGGGGAGAACCGCGGGTGGCTGACTCTGGTCCGGTCGACGGTCACCCGCCACGCGCGGCCCGGCCGCTGCCCCTCCGGCGCGAGGGGAGCGACCCAGAGGTCGTCCTCGGCGGCGAAGCAGAGCAGATCGTCGTGGAGGTGCGGGAATCGGAGATACGCGACGTCGTCACTCACTCTTCAATGCTTTCCGCGTGCGGGGGCCCCGGCAACTTGTGGTGCGGAACACAAGCGAAACGTTTTCGTTTCGCTGGGTGGCGGGGTAACGTCGAAGTGTACGAAACAGTTTCGTTCGATTGACTCGCTGTGCGAGAGTTGCGGACAGAACGGCGAACAGGAGGTCGACCCATGGCACGCACCCGGCTCACGCCCGAGCGTGAGAGCGAGCTGTACGCCGCCGTGCTCGACCTGCTCCGCGAAGTCGGCTACGACGCCCTGACCATGGACGCCGTCGCCGCCCGTACCCGTTCCAGCAAAGCCACCCTCTACCGCCAGTGGGGGAGCAAGCCCGAGCTGGTCGTCAGGGCCCTGCGGCACAACAAGCCGGTCTCCCTCGCGGAGGTCGACACCGGATCGCTGCGCGGCGACTTCCACGCCGTGCTGAGCCGCAGCGACGACTGCCAGATGGAGAAGGACTCCGCGCTGATGCGGGGCCTGAGCCGTGCCGTCCACGACAATCCCGATCTGCTCCAGGCCCTGCGCGAGCTGCTGATCGAGCCGGAGATGACCGGCCTCGACACGCTGCTGCGCCGAGCTGTGGACCGGGGTGAACTGCGTCCGGACCATCCGGCGCTGAAATATGTATCGCACATGCTGATCGGTGCCTTCACCGCTCGGCAGCTGGTCGAGAACCGCCCCGTCGACCAGGCGTTCCTCACCGACTACGTCGACTCCGTGATCCTCCCCGCTCTCGGCGTCTGACCCCTTCGCGCGGCAGGTCCGTTCAGCGCGACCCGTCTCCTTCGTACGGCCCCCTCCCCAAGCTCCACCTGACACGCCGCTCTCGTCGTCGGGCTGGTTCCTCACGCCCTTTTCCACTCACACGACCTGACCGGGAGTACGACTCCGTGGCCACATTCCTCTACAAGCTCGGACGGCTCGCCTTCCGGCGCCGCCGCTATGTCGCCCTGATCTGGGTGGCACTGCTGGCACTCGCCGGATTCGGCGCGGCTTCCGCGTCCACCGCCACCTCCAGTTCCTTCTCGATCCCGGGTACGGAGGCTCAGAGGGCCTTCGACCTGCTGGAACAGCGCTTCCCCGACGCCAGCGCCGACGGCGCGACCGCACGGGTCGTCTTCAAGGCCCCCGACGGCCAGAAGATGACGGACCCGGCGAACAAGGCCGAGGTGAACAAGCTCGCGGGCGAGCTGAAGTCCGGCTCGGACCAGATCGCCTCCGTCACCGACCCGTACACCGGCAACGCCGTCAGCAAGGACGGCTCCACGGCGTACGTCTCCGTGTCCTACAAGGTCAACTCGATGGAGCTGACCGACGCGACCCGCAGCGCCCTGGTGGACGCGGGCCACGCGGCGCAGAAGAGCGGGATGACCGTGGAGATCGGCGGTGACGCGCTCCAGGTGATGCCGGAGACCGGGGCCACCGAGATCATCGGCGTCGCGATCGCCGCGGTGGTGCTCGTCATCACCTTCGGTTCGCTGATCGCCGCCGGGTTGCCGCTGCTCACCGCCCTGATCGGGGTCGGCATCGGCGTCTCGACGATCACGGCCCTGGCGAACGTGCTCGACCTGGGCTCCACCACCTCCACCCTCGCGATGATGATCGGCCTCGCGGTCGGCATCGACTACGCGCTGTTCATCGTCTCCCGCTACCGCGCCGAGCTGGCCGAGGGCCGGGAGCGCGAGGAAGCGGCCGGACGGGCCGTCGGCACGGCCGGTTCCGCGGTCGTCTTCGCCGGTCTCACCGTCGTGATCGCGCTGGTCGGCCTCGCCGTCGTGAACATCCCGATGCTGTCGAAGATGGGCTTCGCCGCGGCCGGCACGGTCGCGATCGCCGTCCTCATCGCGCTCACCCTGGTTCCGGCGCTGCTGGGCTTCGCGGGCAAGCGGGTCATGGGACGCAAGGCGCGCAAGGCCGCTGCGGCGGAGAGCCGGTCCGGGGCGGAGAGCCGGCCCGAGCCGAAGCCGAACATGGGCACCCGCTGGGCGCGGTTCGTGCTGCGCAAGCCGGTCTGGGTGCTGCTGGCCGGTGTCATCGGCCTCGGTGTCATCGCCGTACCGGCCGCCTCCCTGGAGATGGGTCTGCCGGACGACGGCTCCCAGCCCACCAGCACCACCCAGCGGCGCGCCTACGACCTGCTCTCCGACGGCTTCGGCCCCGGCTTCAACGGGCCGCTGATGGTTGTCGTCGACACCGCGAACAGCTCCGACGGCAAGACCGCGGCCAAGCAGGTCTCCGACGAGATCTCCGGCATCCCGGGCGTCGTCGCCGTCTCCCCGGCCCAGTTCAACAAGGCCGGCGACACCGCGATGATCACCGTCGTCCCGAAGGACCGGCCGAGCTCCACCGAGACCGAGAACGTGGTCCACGCGATCCGAGACACCGGCAAGGACATCAAGTCCGGCACCGGCGCCGAGGTTCTGGTCACCGGCTCCACGGCGATGAACATCGACTTCTCGCAGAAGATGAACGACGCGCTGCTGCCGTACCTGGCGCTCGTCGTCGGCCTGGCCTTCCTGCTGCTGATGCTGGTCTTCCGGTCGGTGCTGGTGCCGCTGAAGGCGGCCCTCGGCTTCCTGCTCTCGGTCGTCGCGGCCCTGGGCGCGGTCGTCGCGGTCTTCCAGTGGGGCTGGCTCGGCTCGCTCTTCGGCGTGGAACAGACCGGCCCGATCATGTCCATGATGCCGATCTTCATGGTGGGCGTGGTCTTCGGTCTGGCCATGGACTACGAGGTCTTCCTCGTGACCCGGATGCGGGAGGCGTACGTCCACGGGGAGAAGGCCCCGCAGGCGATCGTCACCGGCTTCCAGCACGGCGCCCGCGTCGTCACCGCCGCGGCCGTGATCATGATGGCGGTCTTCGCCGGGTTCATCGGCTCCAGCGAGACGATGATCAAGATGATCGGCTTCTCGCTCGCCATCGCCGTCTTCTTCGACGCGTTCGTCGTCCGGATGGCGATCGTGCCCGCGGTCCTCGCCCTGCTCGGCAAGCGCGCCTGGTGGCTGCCGCGCTGGCTGGACCGGCTCCTGCCGAACGTGGACGTGGAGGGCGAGGGGCTGCGCAAGCAGCTCGGCGAGACGTCCGAAGGCGGCACCGGCGGAGGCGGCTTCGGCGGTGACGGACGCGGCGGTGACGGACGCGGCGGTGACGCCGGGGGTGAGCGCGAGCTGACCCGCGTCTGAACCGTGGAGCCTCCGGGGCCCGCGCCTGAGCGGAGCGCGGCCCCGGATGCGCCGGTTACCTGTGGGGACGGGGAACCGGGGCGATGACGGAAGCCCCTGTGCGAGCGGCACGGGGGCTTCTGTCATGCGGATGCGTCATGCGTCCATACGGGTCACGCGCGCGGGGCCGGGGGCGTTCTCGCCGTGGGTGCGGTGCAGAAAACGGATCAGCGGCGCGTTGTCGAACTGCACCACCTCCACGCCCTCCTTCGAGCGGAGCTCCACGACCAGCTGGGTCCGGCCGCACGGCCACACCCGGACGCCGCCGCGTTCGGCGGGGGAGCGCAGTCCGCGCTCCAGCAGGTCGCGGCTGAAGGCCCAGTCGGTGCCGCCGGGGAAGGCGACATGGACGGTGCGCGGGTCGACGTCGGCGTCGTACAGCAGGTCGACCGGTACTGCCGGGAGGTCGGGGGTGTCATTGACGAGCCAGGCCTCGGCCTGTTCATGAATCACGGGGGGCATGGCCGACTCCTCCAGTCTGTTCATGTTCGTCATCCAATGTCCCATATTTTCCGCCGGGGGCGCGGCGAGATCTCCCGCCAGGGGGAGCCGGGGGCGGCCAGCTGTGACATACCCGCTCTTGCGAAGCATTCGCAACAAGGCCCTATCATTGAGCGGTTCACGACACCATCCGCGGTAACGCAGGATCGCAGGAAGCGGAGCCCTCCATGCATGTACCCGACGGATTCATCGACGCCCCCGTCTCCGCCGCCGCCGGAGTCGTCGCCGCGGGCGCCGTCGCCGTCAGCCTGCGAGGTGCCCGCCGTGAACAGGGGGGCACCTCCCGCTCGAGCGCAGCCGAGAGTGGGGGAGAGCGCACCGCGCCGCTCGCCGGTCTCGTCGCCGCGTTCATCTTCGCCGTGCAGATGCTGAACTTCCCGGTCGCCGCGGGCACCAGCGGGCATCTGCTGGGCGGGGCGCTCGCCGCGATCCTGGTCGGGCCGTACACCGGGGTGCTCTGCATCTCCGTCGTCCTGCTCATGCAGGGCGTCCTCTTCGCCGACGGCGGTCTCACCGCGCTCGGCGTGAACGTGCTCGACATGGGCATCACGACCACCGTCGTCGCGTACGCCCTCTTCCGCGGGCTGGCCCGCGTCCTCCCGCGGACCCGTCGCTCCGTGACGGTCGCGTCCTTCGTCGCCGCCCTGGTCTCCGTACCGGCCGCGGCCTGCGTCTTCACGCTGATCTACTGGATCGGCGGCACCACGGACATCCCGATCGGCAAGGTCTTCACCGCCATGGCCGGGGTCCACGTCCTCATCGGGATCGGCGAGGCCGTGATCACCGCGCTGACCGTCGGCGCCGTCGTCGCCGTACGCCCCGATCTGGTCCACGGCGCCCGCGGACTCACCGCCCCGCTCAAGCTCCGGGTCGACGGCGAGCTCGTCGACGCCCCGGCCCGGCAGCCCGTTGCCCCGGTCGCCGCCCGCTCCACCCGGGGACTTTGGGCCACCGGCCTGGTCACCGCCCTCGTCCTGGCGGGCTTCGTCTCCTTCTACGCCTCCGCGAGCCCCGACGGCCTGGAGAAGGTCGCCGCCGACCAGGGCATCGACAAGAAGACCGAGGAGCACGCCGCCAAGGACTCCCCGCTCGCCGACTACGGCGTCAAGGACGTCTCCGACGCCCGCATCTCCGGCGGCCTCGCCGGGGTGATCGGTGTCGGTGCCACGATCGTGGTCGGCAGCGGGGTCTTCTACGTGATCCGCCGCCGTCGCACGCCGGACGCGCCCGTCGGCTCCGCGCACGACCGGGAAATGGTCTGACATGGGCGCGGGACATGCGCACAAGCTCTACCGGCACGGGCACTCGCCCGTCCACGACCTGCCGCCGCACTGCAAGCTCGCCGCCGCCCTCTGCTTCGTCGTGGTCGTCGTCTCGACGCCGCGCGAGGCGGTGTGGGCGTTCGCGCTCTACGCGGTACTGATCGGCGCCGTCACCGCACTGGCCCGCATCCCCGCGGGCTTCGTGCTCAAGCGGCTGCTCATCGAGGTGCCGTTCGTCGCGTTCGCGCTGCTCATGCCGTTCGTGGTGCCCGGCGAGCAGACCCACGTCCTCGGCCTCTCCGCCAGCGTCCCCGGCCTCTGGGGCGCCTGGAACGTCCTGGCCAAGGGCACCCTCGGCGTCGCCGCCTCCGTACTCCTCGCCTCCACCACCGAACTGCGCGCGCTGCTGCTCGGCCTCCAGCGGCTCAAGCTGCCGCCGCTGCTCGTCCAGATCGCGTCCTTCATGATCCGGTACGGCGATGTGATCACCGACGAGATGCGCCGGATGTCGATCGCCCGCCGCTCCCGCGGCTTCGAGGCCCGCGGGATACGGCAGTGGGGCGTCCTGGCCACATCGGCGGGCGCGCTCTTCATCAGGTCGTACGAGCGCGGCGAACGCGTCCACCTCGCGATGGTCAGTCGCGGCTACGCCGGTTCCATGCCGGTCATCGACGAGGTGACGGCCTCCCGGACCCAGTGGGCGTACGCCGCCGCCCTCCCCGTCCTCGCCCTCACGATCTGTCTGCTGGGATGGACCCTATGAGCCTGCACACCGCCCCCGCGCCGTCCCTGGAGGTCAGCGGCCTCGCCTACGCCTACCCCGACGGCCACCAGGCGCTCTTCGGCGTGAACCTGACGGTCGACCGGGGCGAACGCGTCGCCCTGCTCGGCCCCAACGGAGCCGGCAAGACCACCCTCGTCCTCCACCTCAACGGCATCCTCGACGCCGGCGCGGGCACCGTCCGGGTCGCCGGTCTCCCCGTCGAGAAGCGCAACCTCGCCGAGATCCGCCGCCGCGTCGGCATCGTCTTCCAGGATCCCGACGACCAGCTCTTCATGCCCACCGTCCGGGAGGACGTCGCCTTCGGCCCCGCCGCGTCCGGGCTGCGCGGCGCCGCGCTGGAGGAACGCGTCACCGAAGCGCTGACGCAGGTCGGCATGGCGGAGTACGCGGACCGGCCGCCGCACCACCTCTCCTTCGGCCAGCGCCGCCGCGTCGCCGTCGCCACCGTCCTCGCCATGCGGCCGGAGATCCTCGTCCTGGACGAGCCGTCCTCCAACCTGGACCCGGCCTCCCGGCGCGAGCTCGCCGACATCCTGCGGTCCCTGGACGTCACCGTGCTCATGGTCACGCACGATCTGCCGTACGCCCTGGAGCTCTGCCCGCGCGCGGTAGTCCTGAGCGAGGGCGTCATCGCGGCCGACGACCGTACCCAGGACCTGCTCTGCGACGAGAAGCTGATGCGCAGCCACCGTCTGGAGCTGCCCTTCGGCTTCGACCCGCGTTCCGTGACCGTGGATTCGAGGTGACCCGCCACATCTGCGACCTGCGACGGGATGCACCATGGGGGGATGAGCGGCAGCGCAGGAACAGGTGTGGACGTACGGGGCACGGTGGCGGCCGGATTCGAACCGGTCCGGGATGCCTTCGTCCGTAACTTCGAGCAGCGCGGCGAACGCGGCGCCGCAGTCACGGTCTACCGGGACGGGCGCAAGGTCGTCGATCTGTGGGCCGGTACGAGAGACGTCGACGGGGCCGAGCCGTGGGCCGTCGACACCGTGCAGATCGTCCGCTCGGCGGGCAAGGGCATCGCCGCCGCCGTACCGCTGCTGCTGCACCAGCGCGGCCAGGTCGATCTCGACGCCCCGGTCGGCACGTACTGGCCGGAGTTCAAGGCGGCCGGCAAGGAGCGGGTGCTCGTCCGTCACCTCCTCGCCCACCGGGCCGGCATACCCGCGCTCGACTGCCCGCTGACCCCCTCCGAGGCGGCCGACGGGGTCTCCGGTCCGCAGGCCGTCGCGGCCCAGCGCCCCCAGTGGGAACCCGGCACCGACCACGGCTACCACGCCCAGACCTACAGCTGGCTCATCGGCGAACTGGTGCGCAGGGTCACCGGCCGCACCGTCGGCCGCTGGATCGCCGAGGAGATCGCCCGCCCGCTCGGCCTGGACTTCTGGTTCGGCCTCCCGGCCGACGAGGCGCACCGGGTGGGCCGCATCGGCCCCGTCGAACCGCCGGCCGTCGCGGGCAACGGCGGCACCCTGCGGATGCGCCCCAAGCGGTCCGTCGCCGAGGCGTACCGCGATCCGGAGTCCCTCACCCGCCGCGCCTTCGGGGCCATCGACCCCTTCCCCGACGAGAACGCCCCCGACTACCGGGCGGCCGAACTCCCCGCCTCCAACGGCATCGCCACCGCCCGCGCGCTGGCCCGCTGCTACGCCGCGATGATCGGCCCGGTCGACGGCCACCGCCTGTTCGCCCCGGCCACCCTCACCCTCGCCCGCACCGAGGAGTCGGCGGGTCCGGACCGGATCCTGGTCGTCAACACCCGTTTCGGCCTCGGCTACATGCTGCACGGCCCGGCGGCCCCGCTGCTCGCCCCCGGCTCCTTCGGCCACCCCGGCCGGGGCGGCTCGCTCGGCTTCGCCGACCCCGAATCCGGTATCGCGCTGGGCTATGTGACGAACGGTCTGCGGAAGGGAGTCACCGCCGATCCCCGTGCCCAGGCCCTGGTCAGGGCAGTACGGTCGGCGCTATGACTCCTCCTTCCTCTGCTGGTTCACGGTTCGACGGATACGGCGTACTCATCACCGGGGCGGGCCAGGGCATCGGGGCCGCCACGGCCCGTCGGCTTGCCTCGGAGGGCGCCGGCGTCCTGGTCACGGACCTGGACGGCGACCGCGCCGAACGCACCGCCGCGGCGATACGCGAGACGGGCGGGACCGCCGAGGCACTGCCCTGCGACGTGTCCGACCGGGCGGCGGTCGAGGCCGCGGTCGCCCGCGCCGTCGCCGCCTTCGGCTCCCTCGACGTGCTGGTCAACAACGCGTACGCCTGCACGCCCGATGCCCCGCTCTTCGAGGACGAGCCCGACGAGGCCTGGCAGCGCGACCTCGACATCACCCTCACCGGCCCGTACCGGTGCGCCCGCGCCGCACTTCCGCACCTGGTGGCCTCCGGCCGGGGCGCGATCGTCAACATCGGCTCGGTCAACGGCGAACAGGACTTCGGCAACCACGCCTACAGCGCCGCCAAGGCCGGCCTGGGCAGCCTGACCCGCACCCTCGCGGGCCACGCCGGACCGCGCGGCGTACGCGTCAACCTGGTCGCGCCCGGCACGATCCGCACGGCCGCCTGGGCGGGCCGTGACGCGGAACTGTCCCGGGTGAGTGGCCTCTACCCGCTCGGCCGGGTCGGCGAGCCCGACGACATCGCGTCCGCCGTCGCCTTCCTCGCCTCGCGCGACGCGGCCTGGATCACGGGCACGACGCTACGGGTGGACGGCGGTCTGACCGCGGTGAACTCCGGCTTCCGGCAGGCGATTTCGGCGGAGTGACGGAGCCCGTGTACGTATCGCCGGGGGCACCGGCGGGCGGTCCCGGGGCATTCCCTTGACGAAGACCCGGCCCCGGGCGGTGTCCAGGGTGGCGGCGAACCGACTGCTGAACCCATGACCGGCCGACTCGACTCTCTCGATCGGGCCGGTCTGTTCGCGGATCGCCGTGTGGACTTCGTCGGGGAGCTCGCCCCAGCTGTTCCTCGGCATGGCGCGGAGTACAGGTGGGGTGCAAAACGAACGTGACACATCGGGGTTCGGGTGTCACGTTCTCGCGAAGGGGTGGGCGGCGAGCCCCCGGAGACGCCGCCCGCCCCTTCCGGTCAACTCGTGTGCAGCATCAGCCCGATGCCGACCGGTTCAGCCGTTGGCCACGGGGGTGTCGTTGGTTGCCCTGCGCCACAGCCGGTCGGAGCTGGGCTGTGCGATGTTCAGGTAGAGGGTTGTGAGCTGCTGTCGGTTTGCTGAGCTGAAGTGCGTTGTAGTGAGCAGGAGTGAGTCCTGTCGGCGGGTTCACGCGGGTGGGAACGGGAGTTCTGGGGCCGAATGGGTGACCTTGGCGGCTGGTGCTCGTTGGGCTGGGTAGTGGGTTTCCGGTCTCGTGGGAGGGGGGTGTTGGGGTGGGTGGTGTGCGGGAGTTGGCGGCGCCGTTCGTGGTGCCCGGGCCGTGCGGGGTGGCGATCCGGGACCGTCTCAAGCACCCCACCTCCCAGGACGAGAAGGTTCTGCGCGCGGTGGGTGAGCATCAGGGCCGTCTGGCTTCCCGGGATCTCAGGGCCCGTTGTGCGGATGGTCTGGAGCACAGCAAGGAGACCTGGGCGGCGCGTAAGCGGGACCTGACCGCACAGTCGTCGTCGCGGATCGCCGGTGCGATCACCAAGGCCACCCATGATCAGTGGGCGCTGGCGCGCCGTTGTCAGGCGGCGCAGATCCGGAATCTGGAAGCCGGGATCGGGATGCTGCGGCACCGCCTGTCCCTCCCCTTCGGGCAGAAGGGCACCAAGCGGGGAGCCGGTGGCTACCGCTCCAAGGGTGAGTGGTTCCACAAGTCCCGCCGTCTCGCGGCGCTGGAAGCGCGGCATGATGCCGCGGTTCGTGACCGGCAGGCCGGACGCGTCCGGGTGGTGCGGGGCGGCAAGCGCCTCCTCAACACCCGCCACCACCTCACCCAGGCCCACCTCACCGAAGAGCAGTGGCGAGAACGCTGGGAAGCGGAGCGCTGGTTCATCGCCGCCGACGGCGAGTCCGGGAAACGGTTCGGGAACGAAACGATCCGCGTCACCCCGGACGGCGAGGTCAGCATCAAACTGCCCGCCCCGCTCGCGCACCTGGCCAACGCCCCTCATGGCCGGTACACCCTCACCACCCGTATCGGGTTCGCGCACCGGGGCCAGGAGTGGGCCGACCGCATCACCGCGAACCGTGCCGTCGCCTACCGCATCCACCTCGACACCGAACGTGGCCGCTGGTACCTCACCGCGTCCTGGCAACGCCCCGTCGTCCAGACCATCCCGCTGGAGACGGCCCGCGCCCGGGGCATGGTCGGTGTCGACACCAACGCCGACCACTTCGCCGCCTACCACCTCGACCCGCACGGCAACCCCATCGGCGACCCGCACCGCTTCCCCTACGACCTCTCCGGCACCGCCACCCACCGCGACGGACAGATCCGCCACGCCCTGACCCGCCTGATCAACTGGGCCAAACAGGCCGGTGTGAGCGCGATCGCCATCGAAGACCTCGACTTCACCACCGAGAAGACCCGCGAGAAACACGGCCGCAAGAAGCGGTTCCGGCAGCTGATCTCAGGTATTCCGACCGGGAAGCTCAAGGCCCGGCTGGTTTCCATGGCCGCCGAACAGGGCCTGAGCATTGTCGCGGTCGACCCCGCCTACACCTCGATGTGGGGTGCCCAGCACTGGCAGAAACCGCTGGCCACCCCCAAGCGAAAGATGTCCCGTCACGATGCCGCCGGCATCGCGATCGGACGACGCGCCCTCGGACACCCGGTCCGGGATGGGGTATCCCCTGCTCGAACGTAGTTGAGAGCTTGGGGAAGGACGGCACCGCCCCCACACGACCAATGGGGTCTCCCCTGCTCGAACGGAGTTGAGAGCTTGGGGAAGATCGTGCGGGGCATCGGACCGCCCAGGCCCCACCGGGCACCCGGGGGCGTGACGGAACCCGCCCACCCGCAACGGATCACGCCCCTGGAGGCATGCCGCCGAACGGGACGAGAAAGCGGGGACCCAGTGCATCCAACACCGTTCGGGATGCGCCCAGCACATATGAGTGGGTCCAGGACTCACTCATGCACACTGGCTAGGAACGGTGTCACGCGGACTGCTCGCGCACATCCACCACGGTTCCACCGGCGTGCCCGATCAGGTTCTTGGGGTCGAGCGGGAAGACCGTGTGCGGGGTGCCCGCCGCCGCCCACACCACGTCGTGGTCCAGCAGTCCGCGGTCGGCCAGCACCCGGGTCGTCGTACGGTGCCCGAAGGGCGGTACGCCCCCGATCGCGTACCCGGTCGTCTCCCGGACCAGATCGGCCCCGGCCCGCTTGACCTTCCCGGCCCCCAGCTCTGCGCGTACGAGCTCGACGTCGACGCGCGAGGAGCCGTCCATCAGGACCAGCACCGGGACGCCGTCGGCCTCGAAGATCAGGGACTTGACGATCTCGCTGAGCTCGCAGCCGATCGCGGCAGCGGCCTCGGCGGCGGTACGGGTGGCCTCCGGGAACCGGCGGACCTCGACATCGAGGCCCAGCTCCCGCAGGGCCTCGGCGAATCGGGGGTGGGCTTCGGCGGCGGTGGTGTCGGGAGTGCTCATGCCCCGCACGCTAGCGAACGCGGTACGGGGCGCGCGACGGGGTTCCGCGCGTGCGGAACCCCGTCGAGAGGGAATCGCCGTCACCTCTTCCCGGCGTACGACACGACGCAGCCGGCGGTCAGCGTCACCCCGAGCACTCCTACGGCAAGTAGTCCAAGGACCTTGAGGAGTCCCACGCCGTCCGCCACGCCTCTGATCGCGCCGGCGATCCCGCCGACGGACGCGCATATCCCGAGCACGAACATGCGCGAGCCGAGGGGCCCTGACCGGCCGCGGCCGGACGTGCCCACGGCCTTGGCGGGTGGACGCCTCACGATCCCGCTCGGAGCACCGCTGCCACCACCGGGCCCGCCGCGTCGCCGCCGTGGCCGCCGGACTGGACGACCGCCGCGGCGGCGAGGTCGTTGCTGAAACCGGTGAACCAGCTGTTGGACGTGGCCTGGCCGTCGACCTCCGCCGAGCCCGTCTTGGCGCCCTTGTCGCCGCCGACCGAGGCCATCGCGGCCTTTCCGGTACCCCAACTCGCTGTCTGGCGCATCATGTCGGTGACCTGCTGGGACGCGGACGGGGAAAGCGACCGGGAGGCGGTGGCGATCGGCCGGCCGTCGAGGTCCCGGTCGACGAGGATCGGCTGGCGGAAGGTGCCGTTCTTCGCGGTGGCGGTGATGGACGCCATGGTGAGTGCGTTCATCTGGATCGTGCCCTGACCGATGTACTGGGCGGCCGCCTCGCCACCGGTGGCCTCGGGCACGCTGCCGTCGGAGGTCACCACACCGGTCTGCCAGTTCAGGCCGATTCCGAAGACGTCACGGGCCTCCTTGGCGAGCGCCGCGTCGTCCTTCGTGTCGTCGATCAGCTTGATGAAGGCCGTGTTGCAGGAACGGGCGAAGCTGGTCGTCAGGGTGCCGTCGGGGATCGAGAAGTCGTCCAGGTTCTTGAAGGTACGGCCCATGTACATCGCGGTGGGCGGGCACTCGATCTTCTGGTTCGCCGAGGCGAGGCCCTTCTCGATCAGCAGCGCCGCCGTCACGATCTTCATCGTCGACCCGGGTGCCTGCTTGCCCTGCATCGCCGTGTTGAAGCCGGTGGCCGGATTGTTGGCGACCGCGCGGATCGCGCCCGTGGACGGCCGGACCGCGACCACCGAGGCCTGGCTGAACTTCTTCACGGCCGTCTCGGCCGCCGCCTGGGCGTTCGCGTCCAGGGTGGTCTGCAGCTTGCCCGGTCTGCCCTTGGTGAGGGTCAGCAGGGTCTTGTCCGGCCCGTCCGCGTTCTCGCTCTCGATCCAGGTCTCGATGCCGGCCGTGCCGCCGGCCTTCTCGCCGTACTTGTCGCGCAGCGCGTCCAGGATCGGGCCCAGGGAGGGGTACTTCTCCTTGGTGAGCGCCCTGCCGTTGTGGTCGACGGCCTCGATCGACGGTGTCGACGCCTCACCCGTCTTCAGCGACGCACCGGCCGTCAGCTGCGGGTGGATCACGGCGGGGGCCCATTCGACCAGCGGCCGGCCGGTGGTCAGGCCGCGCACCACGGTCAGTTCGGAGGAGTACGACCACGGCTTGCTCTTCCCCTCGAACGACACGGTCGCCTTCACCGTGTAGGGCACCTTCGTACCGACCGCCGGGCCCGGAGTGATCACCGCATCGGTGACATGGGCGCTCTCGCGGTAGCCGCTCAGGGCCGGTTCGGCCTCGGTCGCGTTGTTGGTGAGCTGGGACGCGACGGTCGCGTCACCGCTCGCCCAGGCCTTGAGGAACTTCTTCGCCGTGTCATCGATCTCCGCGGCGGTGACCGGCCCCGTCTTCACCTCGGCGGAGGCGGACCTGCTGTTCGTACCGTCGTCGCCACCGCCGTTCAGCCCGTCCAGGACGTTGTACGCGCCGTAGCCCACCCCGCCGACCACGACCGCGAACACTCCGCCGACCATCGCGACCTTCGCTCCACTGCGCATCCGTCAGTCCCCCTCCCCAGGAGTTCCCCTTGAACGCGTTCAAGGGGATGCTGCTGGGCACCCTACGGGACAGTGGTGACAGTCGAGATGGTTGTTATAGGAACGCGATACGTGCGGCGTGAATGCAACGGTCGAATCATGGTGTGCCGGTCAAATCCAGGTATCCAGCCACATCCGGTCCCGCCAGGACCCGTCGGGAATGGGCGTTCCCGTGTAAATGGGCCAGAAATAAATGAAGTTCCAGATGATCAGCAGCACCAGCACGCCCGCCGCGACAGCCCCCAGCGTCCGCCGCCGTTCGCCGGACGCGTCGCCGGCCGCCAGGCCGAGTTCCTGCCGGGGGCCGCTCCCCGCCGCCGGGCCCAGCATCGCGCCGATCATCATCGTCACCGCCAGACACAGGAACGGCACGAACACGACCGCGTAGAAGAGGAAGATCGTCCGCTCCTGGTAGAGGAACCAGGGCAGCCAGCCCGCCGCCACACCGCAGGCGATCGCCCCCGCCCGCCAGTCGCGCCGGAAGAACCAGCGCCACAGCACGTACACCAGGGCGAAGCATGCCGCCCACCACAGCAGCGGCGTCCCGATGGCCAGCACTTCGCGGGAGCATTTGCCGGTCTCCGACGCCGCGCAGCCCGGCTGTTCCTGCCAGAAGTACGAGACGGGCCGGCCGAGCACGATCCAGCTCCAGGGATTGGACTGGTAGGTGTGGCCGGAGGTCAGATTCACATGGAATTCGTAGACCTGGTACTCGTAGTGCCACAGGCTGCGCAGCCAGTCCGGCAGCCACGTCCAGTAGCCGCCCCTGCCGTCGGTTTGCGCCCAGTTCCGGTAGTAGCCCTTGTCGGTGACGATCCAGCCGGTCCAGGACACGAGGTACGTGAGGATCGCGACCGGGACCGTGGAGACGAACGCCGGCAGCAGATCGCGCTTGAGCACCGCCAGGTACGGCAGCACCGCACCCGCGGTCCGGCGCGCGCCCACGTCCCACAGCACCGTCATCAGACCGAAGCCGGCCAGGATGTACAGGCCGTTCCACTTGGTGGCGAAGGCCAGCCCCAGCATCAGACCGGCGGTGAGCCGCCAGGGACGCCAGCCGAGCCGCAGATTCTCCGCGACGCCGGCATCGGGGCGCAGCACACCCTCCTCGTCGACCGGCAGCGCCGCGGCGAGCCTGCGCCGCGCCCAGTCGCGGTCGATCAGCAGCGCGCCGAACGCGGCCAGCACGAAGAACATCAGCACCAGGTCGAGCAGCGCGGTGCGGCTCATCACGAAATGCAGACCGTCGACGGCGAGCAGTGCGCCCGCCAGGCACCCCAGGAACGTCGAGCGGAACAGCCGCCGGCCGATCCGGCACAGCATCAGCACCGACAGCGTGCCGAGCACCGCGACCATGAACCGCCAGCCGAACGGCGTGAAACCGAAGAAGTGCTCACCGATCCCGATGATCCACTTGCCGACCGGCGGATGCACCACATAGCCCGGGTCCACCGGAACGTGCACCTTCGACGGATCGTCGAGGATGAGCTTGTCGATGTTCTTGGGCCAGTCGCTCTCGTACCCCTGGTTGATCAGCGCCCAGGAATCCTTGGCGTAGTACGTCTCGTCGAATATCAGCGCGTGCGGGCTGCCCAGCTTCCAGAACCGCAGCACCCCCGCGACCAGCGCCACCAGCAGCGGACCGCCCCAGGCGGACCACCGCACCAGACGCCCGGCCAGCGGCGGGGAGATCCCGAGTACCGCCCACAGCTGGGCGCCGGGCCGGGTGTACGGCGGAACCAGCCGTTCACGCAGCCCGGTTCCGGGCCGCGGCGCATGGCCGAAGCGGCGCAGCCGCTGTTGCCAGGAGGCGGGCTCTTCGCCGTGCGGTTCCCCGGCGTCTTGACCCTGTCGGGCCTCGGGCGCAGTACTCGTCACCGCGCCATCGTAGGGAACGCGTCTGTGCGAGCGCTGTCGCCCGTGCTGGGAGGATGACTCATGTGACTGGAACGACTGGAACGCTGGTACTCGCAGGAACCCCCATCGGCGATGTGGCGGACGCCCCGCCACGCCTCGCCGCCGAACTGGAGACGGCCGATGTCGTCGCCGCCGAGGACACCCGGCGGCTGCGCCGCCTCACCCAGGCGCTCGGCATCCACACCACGGGGCGGGTCGTCTCCTACTTCGAGGGAAACGAGTCGGCCCGTACGCCCGAACTCGTCGAGGCACTGACCGGCGGCGCCCGCGTCCTGCTGGTCACGGACGCCGGGATGCCGTCCGTCTCCGACCCCGGCTACCGGCTGGTGGCCGCGGCGGTGGAGAAGGACATCAAGGTCACCGCGGTCCCCGGCCCGTCCGCGGTGCTCACCGCTCTCGCCCTGTCGGCGCTGCCCGTCGACCGGTTCTGCTTCGAGGGCTTCCTGCCGCGCAAGGCGGGCGAACGGCTCGGCAGACTGCGCGAGGTCGCCGACGAGCGCCGCACCATGGTCTTCTTCGAGGCCCCGCACCGGCTCGACGACACCCTCGCGGCGATGGCCGAGGTCTTCGGCGCCGACCGCCGGGCGGCCGTGTGCCGGGAGCTGACCAAGACGTACGAGGAGGTGAAGCGCGGCCCGCTGGGCGAGCTGGCGGCCTGGGCGGCCGAAGGGGTGCGCGGCGAGATCACCGTCGTCGTCGAGGGCGCGGCCGAATCCGGACCCGAGGAACTGGACGCCGCGGAGCTGGTACGCAGGGTGCGGGTGCGCGAGGAGGCGGGGGAGCGACGCAAGGAAGCCATCGCCGCTGTGGCCGCTGACGCGGGGCTGCCCAAGCGCGAAGTCTTCGACGCGGTCGTGGCGGCAAAGAATGCGGAGCGAACCGGCCCCGCATAGGTCAACGAATTGATGTCCTGAGCAAAGCGAGAGTTGCGCACCGGGCCTTTCTGCCACGAGAAGGCCAAAACCGCTCCAACACTCGTCACGGTCCGATGCGCTCCCGCCGGTAAGGGCGTCCACTGGACCAAGGACGCATTCTCCGGAGTGCTTGTCCGGCGGACCAAAGGAGCAGGCATGAGCGAGATCACACCTACCACCGTCCATGAGGCGTATGCCTTCGCCTGCATGAAGTGCGGATACGGCTGGGAACAGGCCTACGAGATAGAGCACCACGTCGACGGCTCCAAAAACGACTACGTCATATACAAGGCGGACGGGGAGCGGGTTCCCTCGCCTCTCTCCCGGCCCAGCTGCGTGAACTGCGACGGGCACGTGGTCCGGATCATGCGGGCCGGCCGGGTCTCGGCCGTCCAGAATCTGCTCCACAAGCCCCGGCCGACGCGGCCGCCCGTCGAGGGCATCGACGCCCAGGACGACGAGGCCATGGCCGCCGCCACCACCGCCGCACCCGCAGGCGCGCAGCACCACTGGCACCTGTCCGACCTGCTGCACCCCTTCCACCGCAGGTAAGGCGTCCGGCTTCCACCGCCGGCGACACCCGGCGCGCGTCCGGCTTCCACCGCCGACGAGGTGTCCGGCGCGGTCCTCGTACGATCGTCGTCATGAGCCGTACCGAAGCCCCGCCGCTGCCCGAACCCCTCCGGGTGCCGGTCGCCGATTCGCACACCCACCTGGACATGCAGGACGCGACCGTCGAGGAGGGCCTGGCCAGGGCCGCGGCGGTCAACGTGACCACCGTGATCCAGGTGGGCTGCGACGTGGCCGGTTCACGCTGGGCCGCCGAGACCGCCGCCGCGCACGCGAACGTGCACGCGGCGGTCGCCCTCCACCCCAACGAGGCGCCGCGCATCGTGCACGGCGACCCCGATGGGGGGTCGCGACAGGGGGCGCGCGAAGCGGGCGGGACAGCGGCGCTGCACGAGGCGCTCGCGGAGATCGACGCGCTGGCCGCACTCGACCACGTACGCGGCGTCGGCGAGACCGGGCTCGACTGTTTCCGTACCGGCCCCGAGGGCATGGCCGCGCAGGAGGAGTCCTTCCGCGCCCACATCGAGATCGCCAAGCGGCACGGCAAGGCGCTGGTCATCCACGATCGCGAGGCGCACGCGGATGTGCTGCGCGTCCTCGCCGACGCGGGCGCCCCCGAGCGGACCGTCTTCCACTGCTACTCCGGCGACGCCGACATGGCCCGGACCTGCGCGGCCGCCGGGTACTTCATGTCCTTCGCCGGCAATGTCACCTTCAAGAACGCCCAGCCGCTGCGCGACGCGCTGGCCGTCGCGCCGATGGAACTGGTGCTGGTCGAGACGGACGCACCGTTCCTGACCCCCGCCCCGTACCGCGGACGGCCCAACGCGCCGTATCTCATTCCGGTCACGCTGCGTGCCATGGCGGAGGTGAAGGGCGTGGACGAGGACACCCTGGCGTCGGCCATCGCCGACAACACCGCTCGCGCATTCGACTACTGACGGTACGCACCCCCACGGTCGGTGACGGTACGCGGTCGAGCCGTTTTGGAGAGTCACCGATGCTCCGCTATCGTCCCGGGCGCCATCAGGCGAGCCGGCCGATCGGATCCTCTGGAGCATCGTGAGCAACTCGAAGGGCAGTCACCGCGCGGCACGCGGCAGGGGGCGTACGGAGGTGGTGCGACCGCCCGCCCCGCTTCCGGCCGCCGCCCCCGCGTCCGTCCCGCTCCATGAGCGGCTGACGCTCGCCGCCTGGGCGGTCCACGCCCCGACCGTCGTCGACCTGCCGTCGCCCGGCCGTCCGCCCGCCCCCCATGCCACCGGCGGCCGGGCGGCGGCGCGCCGGGCCGCCCGGCGGCACTGGGCCCCGATCGGGCCCGAGAGCCTGCGCCGCCTCGTCCCGCAGGCCCTCGTCGTCGCGTTCCTGGCCGGTGGCACCACGGCGTTCGTGGCCTGCGACAAGGCGGTGACGCTCGACGTCGACGGCAGGCCCCGCACCCTGCACACCTTCGCGGACGACGTCGACGAGCTCCTCGCCGACCAGGGCGTCACGCTCGCCGCCCGCGACAGCGTCACCCCGGCCCTCGGCAGCGAACTCGCCGACGGCGATGAGGTCGTGGTCCGGCCGCGGAGGTAGGAGCCCGGCGCCCGGCCGGAGAAGCCGTGCGCCGGACGGGCGCGAGCCCCCGGCCGCGCCGCGGCCGTACGCTTACCGGGTGAGCACCACTGAGCCCGATGCCCTCCTGGGCCCCGCAGACATCCGCGAGCTGGCCGCCGAGCTGGGCGTACGCCCGACCAAACAGCGCGGTCAGAACTTCGTCATCGACGCCAACACGGTCCGCCGGATCGTGCGGACGGCGGAAGTCCGCCCGGACGACGTCGTCGTCGAAGTCGGTCCCGGGCTCGGCTCGTTGACCCTGGCGCTGCTGGAGGCGGCGGACCGGGTCGTCGCCGTCGAGATCGACGACGTGCTGGCGGGCGCCCTGCCGGCCACGGTCGCCGCCCGGATGCCGGGGCGCGCCGACCGGTTCACGCTGGTGCACTCCGACGCGATGCTGGTACGGGAGCTGCCGGGCCCGGCGCCGACCGCGCTGGTCGCGAACCTTCCGTACAACGTCGCCGTGCCGGTCCTGCTGACGATGCTGGAACGGTTCCCGTCGATCGAGCGGACCCTCGTCATGGTCCAGGCCGAGGTCGCCGACCGGCTGGCCGCCCGGCCGGGCAACAAGGTCTACGGCGTGCCGTCGGTGAAGGCCAACTGGTACGCGGACGTCAAGCGGGCCGGTTCCATCGGCCGCAACGTCTTCTGGCCCGCCCCGAACGTCGACTCCGGTCTGGTGTCGCTGGTCCGGCGCACCGAGCCGATCAGGACGAGCGCGAGCAGGGCCGAGGTCTTCGCGGTCGTCGACGCGGCGTTCGCCCAGCGCCGCAAGACGCTGCGGGCGGCCCTGGCCGGCTGGGCGGGCTCCGCGCCCGCCGCCGAAGCGGCGCTGGTCGCTGCCGGGATCTCGCCGCAGGCCCGCGGCGAGGCGCTGACGGTCGAGGAGTTCGCCGCCATCGCCGAGAACAAGCCTGCCGGGAGCAAGCCTGCCGGGAACGAGCCCGCCGGGAACGAGCCTGCCGGGAGCAAGCCTGCCGGGAGCAAGCCTGCCGGGAGCAAGCCCGCCGGGAACGCCCGTGACGAGTCCGCGGGGAACGTCCGTAACGAGCCCTCCGGGAGGGGCGAGTGAGCGTCACTGTCCGCGTACCGGCCAAGGTCAATGTCCAGCTCGCGGTCGGCGCCCCGCGCCCCGACGGCTTCCACGACCTGGCCAATGTCTTCCTCGCCGTCGGCCTGTACGACGAGGTCACCGTCACCCCCGCCGACGAGCTGCGCATCACCTGCTCGGGCCCGGACGCCGCGAAGGTCCCGCCGGACGCGACGAACCTCGCCGCCCGCGCCGCGATCGCACTGGCCGAACGGCACGGCATCGCACCCGATGTGCACATCCACATCGCCAAGGACATCCCCGTCGCGGGCGGCATGGCGGGCGGCAGCGCCGACGGTGCCGCCGCCCTGCTGGCCTGCGACGCCCTCTGGTCCACCGGCGCCACCCGGGAAGAGCTCCTCGCCATCTGCGCGGAGCTGGGCAGCGACGTGCCGTTCAGCCTCGTCGGCGGCGCGGCCCTCGGCGTCGGCCGCGGCGAGCGGCTGACCCCGATCGAGGTCGGCGGAACCTTCCACTGGGTCTTCGCGGTCGCCGACGGCGGGCTCTCCACCCCGGCCGTCTACGGCGAGTTCGACCGGCTCACGGCCGGTACGGACGTCCCGGACCCCGCCGCGTCCACCGCACTCCTGGACGCGCTGGGGGCCGGTGACACCGCCGCCCTCGCGGGCGCCCTGAGCAACGACCTCCAGCCCGCCGCGCTCTCCCTGCGCCCCTCGCTGGCCGACACCCTCGCCGCGGGCACCGGGGCCGGTGCCCTGGCCGCCCTGGTCTCGGGCTCCGGGCCGACCACCGCGTTCCTGGTGGCCGACGAGGAGTCGGCGCGGAAGGTGGCCGAGGCGCTGATCACCTCGGGAACGTGCCGCAACGCCCGGGCCGCGGTCTCCCCGGCGCCGGGGGCGACGATTCAGCGGCCGTAGTGGTAGCGGCACGAGACGATACGTACCTCGTCCTCGATCACGCGGTAGATGAGTCGGTGTTCCTCGCTGATCCTGCGGGACCAGTACCCGTGGAAATCGTGCCGCAAGGGTTCCGGTTTACCGATGCCTTCGTTTCCGTTGCGGACGATGTCCTGGAGCAAGGCATTGATCCGCTTGAGGATCTTCCGGTCCTGGGTCTGCCACCACACGTAGTCCGTCCATGCGAGATCGTGCACGACGAGCTTCATTCAAGGAGCTCCCGTACCGTGCCGCCACCGTTCTCAAGGTCGTCGATCGCCGCCAGGACGCGACGCGCGTTCTCGGGGCTGCGGTACAGGTAGGCCGTCTCCTTCATGGACTCGTACTCATCGAGCGCCACGATTACCACGGGCTCGTGGCCGGCGCGCGTCACTATGACTTCTTCGCGGTCGTTGACAACAGCACTCAGGGTCTCCGCGTACTTGGCGCGCGATTCCGTGTAGGTCATGGTGCGCATACTCGCCTCCCGGCGTGGGTCCATGTACAGGAAGCTGTACGTACAGAAAAGCGTACGTCTGAGGCGGCTGGAAGACAAGGCCGCCCGCGGAATCCCGCCCCCGGGCCCCGTACCCTGGGAAGTCGATCGATCCCCCCGGGCAGGAGTGAAATGGCCGTCAATCTGGTCAATGTCGAGCAGGTCAGCAAGGTGTACGGCACCCGTGCCCTGCTCGACGGCGTGTCCCTCGGAGTGTCCGAGGGGGACCGGATCGGTGTCGTGGGCCGTAACGGCGACGGCAAGACGACCCTCATCCGGATGCTCGCCAGGCTGGAGGAGGCGGACAGCGGCCGCGTCACCCACAGTGGTGGGCTGCGCCTCGGCGTCCTGACCCAGCACGACTCGCTCGACCCGGAGGCGACCATTCGCCACGAGGTGATCGGCGACCTCGCCGACCACGAGTGGGCGGGCAGTGCCAAGATCCGCGATGTGCTCACCGGGCTCTTCGGCGGGCTCGCCCTGCCGGGCTTCGAGCACGGCCTGGACACCGTCATCGCGCCGCTCTCCGGCGGTGAGCGGCGCCGCATCGCGCTGGCCAAGCTGCTCATCGCCGAACAGGACCTGATCGTCCTCGACGAGCCGACCAACCACCTCGACGTCGAGGGCATCTCCTGGCTGGCCGGCCATCTGCGGGTACGACGTTCGGCGCTCGTCTGCGTCACCCACGACCGCTGGTTCCTCGACCAGGTCTGTACGCGCATGTGGGACGTCCAGCGCGGCACGGTCCACGAGTACGAGGGCGGCTACAGCGACTACGTCTTCGCCCGGGCCGAACGGGAGCGGATCGCCGCGACCGAGGAGTCCAAGCGGCAGAACCTGATGCGCAAGGAGCTGGCCTGGCTGCGCCGCGGCGCCCCCGCCCGTACCTCCAAGCCGCGCTACCGCATCGAGGCGGCCAACGAACTGATCGCCGACGTGCCGCCGCCGCGCGACACCAGCGAGCTGATGAAGTTCGCCAACGCGCGGCTCGGCAAGACCGTCTTCGACCTGGAGGACGTGACCGTCCAGGCGGGCCCCAAGACACTGCTCACCCACCTCACCTGGCAGCTCGGCCCCGGCGACCGGATCGGCCTGGTCGGGGTCAACGGCGCGGGCAAGACCTCGCTGCTGCGGGCGCTCGCCGAGGCGGCCCGTACGCAGGGCGACACCCAGCCCGCCGCCGGGAAGGTCGTCGTCGGCAGGACCGTCAGGCTCGCCTACCTCTCCCAGGAGGTCCAGGAGCTGAACCCGAACCTGCGGGTGCTCGAAGCGGTGCAGCAGGTACGGGACCGGGTCGACCTCGGCAAGGGCCGGGAGATGACCGCGGGCCAGCTCTGCGAGCAGTTCGGCTTCTCGAAGGAGAAGCAGTGGACCCCGGTCGGCGACCTCTCCGGCGGTGAGCGGCGCCGGCTCCAGATCCTGCGTCTGCTGATGGACGAGCCGAACGTCCTCTTCCTCGACGAGCCCACCAACGACCTCGACATCGAGACCCTGACCCAGCTGGAGGACCTCCTCGACGGCTGGCCCGGGTCGATGATCGTGATCTCCCACGACCGGTTCTTCATCGAGCGCACCACGGACCGCGTGATGGCGCTGCTCGGCGACCGCACGCTGCGGATGCTGCCGCGCGGGATCGACGAGTACCTGGAGCGCAGGCAGCGGATGGAGGAGGAGGCCACGCCCTCCGCCGCACCCGCGGCCAAGGAGAAGGCCGCGCCGGCCGCGACCGTCTCCCCGCAGGCCGCACGTGCGGCGAAGAAGGAACTGCAGAAGGTGGAGCGGCAGCTCGACAAGGTGTCGACGCGGGAGACCGCGCTGCACGCACAGATCGCGGACAACGCCACGGACTTCGAGAAGGTCGCGAAGCTGGACGCGGAACTACGCGAACTGGTCGCGGAGCGCGATGAGTTGGAGATGCGCTGGCTGGAACTGGCCGAGGACGCCTGATCGCTGCGGTGCCTGCAGTGCCCGCGGTGTGACTGGTGCGACCGGTGTGACCTGTGGGGCTTAAGGGGCGGGTGGTAGAAAGAAGCCTTGCCCGGTGCAGGTGCAGGTGCAGGTGCCGGATTTGGTCCGCACGAAGGGGGACGTGCTGATGACCCAGCCGCCCGGCCAGCAACCGCCGCAGGGAGACTTCGGCGCCCCGTACGATCCGCCGCCGGGGCCGTACGGGGTGCCGCCCGTACAGCCGGGACCGTACAACGCGCCCACGCAGCCGGGGCCGTACAACGCGCCCACGCAGCCCGGGCCGTACAACGCGCCCACGCAGCCCGGTCCGTACGGCTACCAGGCTCAGCCGCAGCCCGGCTACGGTGCTCCGCCACCGCCACCGCCACCGCCACCACAGCACCCGCAGCACCCGCAGTCGCAGCCCGGGGGCGCAGGTCTTTTCCGGGGCAGGCGCGGGGCGGTCCTGGGCGCCGTGCTCGCCGTGGTGCTGCTGGCCGGCGGTGGCGTCTGGTTCGCCACGAGCGGAGGCGACGGCGCGTCGAAGCCCACGGCGAAGGCGAGCGCCGGTCCCGGCCCGAGTTCCACCGGCGACGGGAGCGACGGCAAGGGCCAGGGGCAGGGCCAGGGTGCGCACGACCTCCGCGCGGAGGCCGACGCGCTCAACGCCAAGCGCGAGCCGGGCGAGGCGAAGGTCCTCTGGCTCCAGGAGGGCGGCGTCGACCTGCCGCGCAACGGCTCGGACGTGTACGGCCCCTGGATCGTCGGCGACACCATCGTCAAGGCCATGTACCACACGGTCTCCGGCTATTCGGTCACCGACGGCGGGCAGAAGTGGAGCCTTCGCATGCCGGCGGATCTGTGCGCGGCGCCCTCGCAGCCCACCGCCGACGGCAGGATCGTCCTCGGGATCAAGACCGGCACCGCGGACGACGCGCTCTGCAACTCGCTCCAGATGGTGGACCTCACGACCGGCAAGGCCGGCTGGCGCAAGACGTACAAGCGCCAGGGCACCTGGGATCTGCTCTCCGATGTCTCGATGGCGATCAACGGGGACACCGTGACCGTGGGCCGCACCAGCAGGACGGATGCCTTCCGGGTCAGCGACGGCAAGGTGCTCTTCGGGGAACTGCCGGGCAACTGCCAGCCGTTCGGCTTCGCGAGCGGGCCCGTGGCGATCGCCGCCACCAGTTGCCAGACGGCGGCCGACGACCACAAGGAGCAGCAGGTACAGCGGATCGACCCGGCCACCGGCAAGGTGCGGTGGACGTACAAGGTCAAGAAGGGGTGGGAGGTCGCGCAGTTCTACTCCGTCAGCCCGCTGGTCGTCTCGCTGAAGCAGGACGACGAATGGGCCATTATCGTGCTCAACGAGAACGGCACCTACCGTTCCCAACTGATCGGCGGCACCGGCAACTACGCGACGAAGTGCGGCGGTGACCTCCTCACCGAGGGCAAGAACCTCGACAACTGCCTCGGGGTGGCGGCCGACGACCGCACGGTCTATCTGGCGACCAAGCCCGACGAGGACGCCGCCGCCCCCACCAACGCGGTCGTCGCCTTCGACCTGAACACCGGCCGGGCCAGGTGGAAGGCCGCGGCGCCGGCCGGTCAGACCCTGATGCCGATGCGGGTGGAGGGCGGCAGGCTGCTGATGTATCTGGCGGCGGGGAAGAACAAGGGCGGCGGCATCGCGTCCCTCCCGCAGGCCGGCGGTACGCCGCAGATGGTGCTGCGGCACCCGGCGTCGGCCGCGAAGGTCGAACGGGACTTCTTCGATTCCCGGGTCGCCTATCTCGACGGGCGCAGTTTTCTTATGCACGCGACGCTCAGCGGGATCGGTGACGACGACGAGAAGTGGATGAAGTCGATGGTGGCTTTCGGCAGTTGACGGGCAGAGGCGTAACGGGGGCATCACGGGGCGGTTCTCCCTTGGGAACAGGGGGTGGACCGACCCGGTGTCCGTGGTGATGCGGGTGGTACAAAGAAGCCCCGCTCGACTGTCGTAACACTGCGGGATCCATGCCCGATTCGCTCCTTTCCGTGGAGTTCAGGGGTCTCGTCGACCCCTTCGAACTCCGCGGAATCGCGGGGGAGACCGGAACGGGCACCGGACCGCACGAAGGGGGACGTGCTGATGACCCAGCCGCCCAGTCAGCAACCGCCGCAGGGGGGCTTCGGCGCACCGCAGGAGCCGCCGCCGGGAAGTCCTCAGCCGCCCCAGGGCCCGCCGCAGACCCCGCCGCCTGCCCAGCCGCCGCAGACCCCACCGGCTCCGCAGACTGCGCCGCCCGCGCAGCCCGGTTACGGCCATCCCCAGCCCCCCGGCCAGGCGCCGGGCCAGATGCCCGGTCAGATGCCCGGTCAGATGCCGGGTCAGGCCCCCGGCCAGATACCCGGGCAGGCCCCCGGTTACGGCTACCCCCAGCAGCCCGGCCCGTACAACCAGCAGCAGCCGGGCCCCTACGGCCAGCAGCCGGGCCCGTACGGTCAGGCGCAGCAGCCGGGCCCGTACAACCAGCAGCCCGGCCCGTACGGCCAGCAGGCGCAGCCCGGTTACGGCTACCCGCAGCAGCAGTACCCCGGCGCACCGGCCCCGGGCGGCCCGGGCGGTCCCGGCGGTGGCAGCCTCCTCAAGCGCAAGCCCGCGCTGATCATCGGCGCCGCGGTCGTCGCGCTCCTCGTGATCGGCAGCGGCGTCTTCATCGCCACGAGCGGGGGCGGTGACGACAAGAAGCCCGTCGCGCAGAAGAGCGACGACGCCAAGCCGAGCACCTCGCCCTCCGTCGACGAGGGCAACGGCAACGGCAACGGCGACGGCCGCGAGAGCGACGACGACCTCAACGCCGGCCGCAAGCCGGGCGAGGCGAAGGTCCTCTGGCTGCAGAAGAACGACATCGACCTGCCGCGCAACGGCTCGGACGTGTACGGCCCCTGGGTCGTCGGCGACACCGTCGTCAAGGGCGTGTACCGCAGCATTTCCGGCTACTCCGTGGCCGACGGCAAGCAGAAGTGGACGCTGAAGCTGCCCGCCGACCTGTGCGCGGCACCCTCGCAGACCACCACCGACGGCAAGATCGTCATCGGGGTCAAGAACGGCACCACCGACAGGGCGGTCTGCGCGGACCTCCAGATGATCGACCTCAACACCGGCACGGTCGGCTGGAAGAAGTCGATCAAGAAGAACGGCATCTGGGACATCATGTCGGACATCTCGCTCGCCATCAGCGGCGACACCGTGGCGGTCGGGCGTACCGGCAACTCCAACGCCTACCGGGTCAGCGACGGCAAGGAGCTGTTCGGCAAGCAGCAGGGCAACTGCCAGCCGTTCGCCTTCGCGGGCGGGCCGAAGCTGATCACCGCCTCCAACTGCCGCACCGACGACCCCTACAATCCGCAGCACCAGATCCAGGAGCTCGACCCGACCACCGGGAAGCCCAAGTGGACCTACCGGCCCAAGCGCGGCTGGGAGATCGACCGGGTCTTCTCGGTGAGCCCGCTGGTGGTCTCCCTGAAGAAGGAGAAGGAGAAGGGGTGGAGCATCCTCTCGCTCAAGGAGAACGGCTCGTTCCGCTCCGGGCTTGTCAGTGACAAGGGCGACAAGTTCGCGCCGGACTGCGGCAGCGCCTTCGCCGTCTTCGTCAAGACCCTGGACGGCTGCACCGGCGTCGCCGCCGACGCCAACACGTTCTACATCGCGACCGCGCCGGACTCCAGCGGCCTCGCCCGTACGAACAAGGTCGTCGCGTTCGACCTGAACACCGGCAAGCCCAAGTGGAAGGCCGCGGCCCCGGCCGAGCGCACGGTGAAGCCGCTGCGCATGGAGGGCGCCAACGTGCTGCTCTACGTGGAGGCGGGTTACAACAAGGGCGGCGGGATCGCCACCCTCGCACCGACCGGCGGCAGCGTGCAGATGGTGCTGAAGCACCCCGTGTCGATGTCCGAGATCGAGAGCACCTTCTACAACACGAAGATCGTCTACGCCGGTGGCCGTTCCTTCATCGCGAGTGGAACCGTCAGCGGGCGCAACGACAAGGAAGAGCTGGAGACGAAGACCATGATGGCCTTCGGCAACTGACGGCTCACGAAGACTTCTGACGGAACCGGGCCGTCGGCGCCCGACGGACGGAACCGACCCGTCGGCGCCCGACGTTCACGGCGGGCAGCGGCCCGAGCCCCTTCGGCCGCTGCCCGCCCCGACTCACCGACTCTCCCTTCCCCCCGAGGTACGTACGCCATGACGCAGCCGCCCCAGCCGCCCAACGAGCCGCCCCAGGGCGGGTTCGGTGCCCCGCAGGACCCCCCGCCGGGTGGGTTCGGCGCGCCGACACCGCCGCCCGCCGACCCGTTCGGCAAGCAGCCGGCCACCCCGCCCGCGGGCGGATTCGGCGCCCCGCAGGCCCCGCCGCCGGCAGGCGCCCCGCAGAGCCCGCCGCCCGGGGGCCCGCCGCAGCAGCCGGGCCCGGGTTACGGCTACCCGTCGGGCCAGCCGCCGCAGCCCGGGTACGGCTACCCGTCGGGCCAGCCGCCGCAGCCCGGGTACGGCTACCCGCAGGCGCCCGTGCCCGGTCAGCCGCAGCAGGGGTACGGCTTCCCGCAGGGCCTGCCGCCCGGTCAGCCGCCCCAGCAGGGGTACGGCTACCCGACCGCCCCGATGCAGCAGCAGTACCCGCCGCAGCAGAACGGGAACGGCAACGGGAACGGCGGCAAGAAGTTCGGCACCCAGACGCAGATCATCGTCGCCGCGGCGGTCGCCGTCGTGCTGATCGTCGCCGGTGGCGTCTGGTACTCCTCCAGCGGCGGTGACGACGGCAAGAAGAAGGAGGAGGCGTCCCAGACCGGCGGCGGCACCGCCGAGGGCAAGGGCGGCGGCCAGGGCGGCGCGGTCGGTGGCGGCGGCAAGGAGAAGACACCGGCCGACCCCAAGTCCAAGGTCGCCTTCCAGCTGCCGTTGCCGAAGGTCGACGACGTCACCAAGGTCGACGGTTCCTGGCTGACCGACAAGGCGTACGTGAAGGCCGGCCTGAACGAGATCGTCGGCTACGACCTGGCCAAGGGCACCAAGCTGTGGTCCATCCCGCTGGCGGGCCAGGTCTGCGCCGCCTCCCGGCACATGTCCAAGGACTACAAGACGGCCGTCGTCTTCGAGGCGGGCAAGCCGACCAAGGCCAAGAAGTACCAGCCGTGCAACCAGGTCGGCGCGCTCGACCTGAACACCGGCAAGCTGATGTGGAGCAAGTCGGTGACCGCCGCCACCAGCGGTGACGAGCCGGTCAGGTACGACGGGATAACGCTCAGCGGCACCACGGTCGCCGCGGCCGGCACCGAGGGCGGCGCGGCGTTCGACCTCAGCACCGGCGCGGAGCGCTGGAAGCCCAAGGCCTCCACCGACGGCTGCTACGACGCCGGCTACGGCGGCGGGGACGCGCTCGCCGTGGTCCGCAAGTGCGGTACGTACGACGACCCGCAGCTCGTCATCCAGGCACTGAACCCGACCACCGGCGCCCCGATCTCCTCGTACAAGATGCCGCCCGGTGTCGACTACGCGAGCATCGTCTCCACCAAGCCGCTGGTCGTCGCGGCCGACGTCGGCGACACCGCCGGTGACGGCAGCGGCATCTCGGACTTCTTCTCGATCGACGCCTCCACCGGCAAGCTGCTCACCAGGATCGCGGCGGACGGCGAGAAGTACGCCGCGCAGTGCCACTCCTCCGAGGTCGAGAGCTGCAGCCAGCTGGCCGTCGGCAACAACCGCATCTACGTGCCGACCGAGGACCACGAGGGCACCGGCGAGTACGGCGACACCAACGAGATAATCTCCTTCGACCTCACGACCGGCAAACCGACCAGCGACCGGGCCGACGCGGGTGAGCGCTACACGATGTTCCCGATCCGCATGGACGGCGGCAACATCATCGCGTACCGGGTGCCCCCGTACGACAAGGGCGGCCAGGTCGTCTCCATCGACGGCGCCACGTTCAAGCAGACGGTGCTGATGGAGAACCCGAGCGACCGGTCCGTCCGCGAGGCGGAGACCAGCTTCACGCCGGACTACTCCGAATTCCTCTACAACGACGGGCACTTGTACCTGGCCAGCACCACGGTGAGCAAGCCCCATGGGTCCCTGGACGAGAGCCGCCGCCTGGCGGTCGGCTTCGGCAGGGAGTAACTGCCCCCGTATGCGCGGGGGTGGCGCTTGTCCATCGGTTCCACCCCCGCGCACACCTGACGGCCCGGACGCTGCCGTCGTCGAACGGTAATGGTCGGCAGGCGCATCGAAACGACGTCCGGGCGAACATGGCAGGCTGTCAACTGATCTTGAAAGCGCGCCGAGTTGGCCATCCCAAGCCTTTTGGCCGGTAAGACGCCCGTAACGTCGAACAAGCGTGTAGCTTGCCGGGTCAGGGCGGGCCGGGGGGCCTGGCGCCGGTGCTACGGGGGTGTGCTCGATGGGCGTGCGGCTCATGGTGGTCGACGATCACCGACTGCTCGCCGAGGCGCTGGCCTCGGCGCTGAAACTGCGGGGCCACCGGGTGCTCGCGGCGGCCGCGCCGACCGCGGGGGCGGCCGAGCTGGTGGTCAGCAGGGCCCCGGACGTCTGCCTGTTCGGCACCGCGGCGCCCGCCGAGCCCGGTGCCTTCGACCCGATCGTACGGATCCGGCGGGAGCGCCCGCAGGTGGCCGTGGTGGTGCTCGGTCCGGTGCCCAGCCCGCGCGGGATCGCGGCGGCGTTCGCGGCGGGCGCCGCGGGATACGTCCGCCACGACGAGCGCATGGAGGGCGTCGAGCGGGCGATGGTCAAGGCGCGCGCCGGTGAGGCCGCAGTGGCGCCGCAGCTGCTCCAGGGCGCCTTCGCCGAGTTGCTCAACCCGGCCGCGGCGCCGGACGACGAGGGGCAGCGGCTGCTGGAGCTGCTGACCCCGCGCGAGATCGAGGTCCTGGTGCGGGTCGCCGAGGGACAGGACACCCGGCTGATCGCGGCCGGGATGCGGATCGCGTCGAGCACCGCGCGCACGCATGTGCAGCGGGTGCTGATGAAGCTGGGCGTGGGCTCCCGGCTGGAGGCCGCGGCACTCGCGGCCCGCACGGGGCTGCTGGACCGGGCGGTGCCGCTGGACGGGCAGGGGCCCGGCGGCATCGGGTGATGCCGCCGGGCCTCCTGCTGAAAGGCCGGGCCTCCTGCTGAAGGAGTCGGGCCGCGGTCGCGGACTTCCGCTCCAGTCCGGAGACTTCCTTGTGCGGGCCGGACATGGTGGGTTCCTCCGATCAGAACGAGTACGGGACGTAGCACAGGGCGGCGAGGGCGATCGCGCCCCAGCCCGGTGGGCCCGGCATGCGGTACCAGGCGCTGTCGCCCTCGGCCGGCGCCTCCTCGGCGTCCGGGGACTCGGCTCCGTAGACCAGTCCGGCCAGTTCGGCCAGTTCGGCCTCGGACACCGGACTTCATCGAGGCCCGCTTCCTTCGTTGCGTGAACTGAACCCGAAGGAAACAACGCTCTTGTGTTCAAAAGCTGAACACTTTTCCTGAACTCATCGCGCACGGGGCGACCTGGATCGCGGACCCCTGTACGCGCACTTCTCGCGCCGTGTTCGCCATTGACGCTCCTGTTGACTTGTGGTTCATTGTGTTTGGTTATGTTTGGAGGAACCTGGTGAAGAAGACGGTTACGACGCTTGCCGACGGCCGGGAGCTGCTCTACTACGACAGCCGCGACGATGTCGTGCGCGACGCCGCCGACCTGCGGCCCCTCGACGCCGTCTCGACCTCGTCCGAGATCCGCCGTGACCCTCTCCTCGGCGACAGCGTCGCCATCGCCTCGCACCGCCAGGGCCGCATCTACCACCCGCCGGCCGACGAGTGCCCGCTCTGCCCCTCGCGGGACGGCCGGCTGAGCGAGATTCCCGAGGCGGACTACGACGTCGCCGTCTTCGAGAACCGTTTCCCCTCGCTCGCCGGCGACTCCGGCCGCTGCGAGGTCGTCTGCTTCACCTCCGACCACGACGCGTCGTTCGCCGACCTCACCGAGGACCAGGCCGCCCTGGTCCTCGCGGCATGGACCGACCGCACCGCCGAACTCGCCGGGCTTCCGCAGGTCGAGCAGGTGTTCTGCTTCGAGAACCGGGGCGCCGAGATCGGCGTCACGCTCGGCCATCCGCACGGGCAGATCTACGGATACCCCTTCGTCACCCCGCGCACCGAGCTGATGCTCCGCTCGATCCGGGCCCACCGCGCCGAGACCGGCCGCAACCTCTTCGACGACGTCGTGGCCCGCGAGGAGAAGGACGGCTCGCGGATCGTCATCGCCGCCGAGCACTGGGTCGCCTTCGTGCCGTACGCGGCGCACTGGCCGTACGAGGTCCATCTCCATCCCCGCCGCCGCGTCCCCGATCTGAGGGAACTCGACGAGGCCGCGCGCACGGAGTTCCCACAGGTCTATCTGGAACTCTTGAGGCGATTCGACCGGATCTTCGGCCCCGGCGAGCCGCCGACCCCGTACATCTCGGCCTGGCACCAGGCCCCGTTCGGGGTTCCGGGGCGGGAGGAGTTCGGGCTCCATCTGGAGCTTTTCACCATACGACGCACATCCGGCAAGCTGAAGTTCCTCGCGGGTTCCGAATCCGGCATGAACGTGTTCATCAACGATGTGCCGCCGGAGGCCGCGGCCCAGCGACTGCGAGAGGTAGCGAGCGAGTGAGCAAGCCCCAGAAGAAGTGCCTGGTCACAGGTGGCGCGGGATATGTCGGCAGCGTGGTCGCCCAGCACCTGCTGGAGGCCGGTCACACCGTCACCGTCCTGGATGACCTCTCGACCGGGTTCCGGGAGGGCGTCCCGGCCGGGGCCGAGTTCATCGAGGGCCGCGTCCAGGACGCGGCGAAGTGGCTGGACGCCTCCTACGACGGGGTGCTGCACTTCGCCGCGTACTCCCAGGTCGGCGAGTCCGTCGCGGACCCTGAGAAGTACTGGGTGAACAACGTCGGCGGTTCCGTCGCACTGCTCGCCGCGATGCGGGACGCCGGCGTACGGACCCTGGTCTTCTCCTCCACCGCCGCGACCTACGGCGAACCCGTCACCACCCCCATCACCGAGTCCGACGCGACCGCGCCCACCAACCCCTACGGCGCCACCAAGCTCGCCGTCGACCACATGATCACCGGCGAGGCCGCCGCCCACGGACTGGCCGCGGTCTCGCTGCGCTACTTCAACGTGGCCGGGGCGTACGGCAGTTACGGGGAACGGCACAGCCCCGAATCACACCTCGTCCCGCTGGTCCTCCAGGTCGCCCTCGGGCAGCGCGAGTCGATCTCCGTGTACGGCGACGACTACCCGACCCCCGACGGCACCTGCGTCCGCGACTACATCCACGTCGCCGACCTCGCCGAGGCCCACCTCCTCGCCCTGGACGCGGCCACCGCGGGCGAGCACCTGATCTGCAACCTCGGCAACGGCAACGGCTTCTCGGTACGCGAGGTGATCGAGACCGTCCGCGCCGTCACCGGCCACCCGGTCCCCGAGACCACGGCCCCGCGCCGCGCCGGTGACCCCGCCGTGCTCGTCGCCTCCGCCGCCACCGCCAGGGAGCGGCTCGGCTGGACGCCGTCACGCGCCGACCTGACCGGAATCGTCTCCGACGCCTGGACGTTCGCCCGCCGAGAGGAGCCCACCACTCCATGACCGACAACGCTGAGCTGCGCACCGCCTTCACCGAGCTGTACGGCACCGCCCCCGAAGGAGTCTGGGCGGCGCCCGGCCGGGTCAACCTGATCGGCGAATACACCGACTTCAACGACGGCTTCGTGATGCCGCTCGCGCTGCCGCACACCGCGCGCGCCGCCGTGGCCCGCCGCACCGACGGCGAACTGCGGCTCCACTCGGCCGACGTGCCGGGCGGCGTCGTCCGGCTCCGGCTCGACGAACTGGCCCCCCACCAGGGGCACGGCTGGGCGGCGTACCCGGCCGGAGTGCTCTGGGCGCTGCGCGAGGCCGGTCACCCGGTCACCGGGGCGGACATCCAGCTGACCTCCACCGTCCCCACCGGCGCGGGCCTGTCCTCCTCCGCGGCCATCGAAGTCGTCACCGCGCTGGCGCTGAACGACCTCTTCGAACTGGAGCTCTCCGCCTCGGAGCTGGCAGTCATCGGCCAACGCGCCGAGAACGCGTTCGTCGGCGTGCCGTGCGGGGTCATGGACCAGATGGCCTCCGCCTGCTGCACCGAGGGACACGCCCTGTACCTCGACACCCGCGACCTCACCCGGCGTCAGGTCCCCTTCGACCTGGCCGCCCACGGACTGCGGCTGCTGGTCGTCGACACCCAGGTCGAGCACGCGCTCGGTGACGGCGCGTACGCCGAGCGGCGGGCCGGCTGCGAGGCGGGGGCGGCGGCACTCGGCATACGTACGCTGCGCGAGCTGCCGTACGACGGACTCGGCGCGGCCCTGGACACCCTGGCCGACGCCGGCGTCGACGAGTCCGTGGTGCGCTACGTACGCCATGTGGTCAGCGACAACGAGCGGGTGAAGCAGGTCATCGCGCTGCTCGACGCGGGCGATGTGCGGGGAGCGGGCCCGGTCCTCGACGCGGGGCACGCCTCGCTCCGCGACGATCTGCGCGTCTCCTGCCCGGAGTTGGACCTCGTGGTGTCCGCGGCGGGCGAGGCCGGGGCGCTCGGCGCGCGGATGACCGGCGGCGGCTTCGGCGGCTCGGCGATCGTCCTGGTGGAGGAGGCGCAGGCGGATACGGTCGCCAAGTCCGTGCTGGCGGCGTTCGCTTCGGCGGGGTACGCGGCGCCGCGCATCTTCCCGGCGGTTCCTTCGGCGGGTGCCCGACGCCTCGGCTGAGGCCGTTCACTTCCGCCTCACGACGGATCACGTATCACACCCAACGGAGCGGAGCCTGCCACTTCTGCGAATCGCCTTCCCCATCGGCCGCACGGCCGTACGCTGATGCACAGCACCGGTGGGGGCCGGTGCTGATTCAGGGGTACGAAACAGTCGGGTACGGCGCCCGGGGCGGGTGGCAGTCGACACACGGCGGCGGTCGTGGGACTGCGGTCCATCTCCCCGATCCGGGCGGCCGTACCCGCCGCCGTTCCGTCCCTTCGTCGGGCCGGGGGTGGCCCAGCAACAGAGGCGGCATGGGGGTGCCTGTGGTTCGTATCCGGGTTCTCGTGGTGGACGACCACCGCATCTTCGCAGAGTCGCTCGCGGCGGCGCTCGCGGCCGAGCCGGACGTCGAAGTGGCGGCGGCGGGCAGCGGCCCCGCCGCGCTGCGGTGTCTGGAACGGGCCGCCGCCGAGGGGCGCGGCTACGACGTGATGCTGATCGATGCCGAACTGGGCGTCCTGGCCGGGGCGCGGAACCTGGCCGGGGCGCGGGGCCACCGGGCAGCCGTCCCGGCGCCCCGCAGCGGGGAGGCCGCCCCGGTGGACGGCATCTCGCTGGTCGCCGGGGTCCGTTCGGGCCGGCCCTCCGTGCGCACGGTGGTGCTCGCCGAGAAGGACGACCCGCTCCGGGCCGCGCTGGCGCTGCAGGCCGGGGCCTCGGGCTGGGTGGCCAAGGACTGCTCGCTGCAACGGCTGCTCACGGTCATCCGGGGGGTGCTGCGCGACGAGACGCATCTGCCCCCCGCCCTGCTCACGGGCGTGCTGCGGGAGCTGACGGCGGCACGCAAACACCGCACCGAGAGCGAACAGCTCGTCGAGTCGCTGACCCCGCGCGAGCGCGAGGTG
Source organism: Streptomyces sp. NPDC058092 (assembly GCF_042884935.1). Lineage (NCBI taxonomy): Bacteria > Bacillati > Actinomycetota > Actinomycetes > Kitasatosporales > Streptomycetaceae > Streptomyces > Streptomyces sp. NPDC058092. Next base: position 158,797 of record NZ_JBHVSY010000003.1, on the reverse strand, counting down.
CTGCGCTGCATGGTCGCGGGCCTGGGGCGCAAGGCGGTGGCGGAGCGGCTCTACCTCTCCCCGCACACGGTGCGTACGCACATGCAGAACGTGCTGGGAAAGCTGGGCGTGCACTCGACGCTGGCCGCGGTCGCACTGGCCCGACGGGCGGGTGTCGGACCGGTGGATCTGGAACCGGCCGGGCAGACCCTAGGGGATGTTGTCGAACGGGGCAGTCAACCGGCGTAGCAGCCCGGCCAGTTCATCCCGCTGCTGCGTGGAGAGCTCGCCCAGGATGGCGCGCTCCTGGGCGAGCAGGCCGGCCAGCGACTGGTCGGCCTTGTCGCGCCCCTCGGCGGTGAGCCGGACCAGCACGCCGCGGCGGTCGCTGGGGTCGGGGAGCCGCTCGACGAGGTTCTTCTTGGTCAGCCGGTCGATGCGGTTGGTCATCGTGCCCGAGGTGACCAGGGTCTGGGTGAGCAACTGGCCGGGGGAGAGCTGGTAGGGGGCGCCGGCGCGGCGCAGGGACGTCAGTACGTCGAACTCCCAAGGCTCCAGGCTGTGCTCGGAGAAGGCGATCCGGCGGGCCCGGTCCAGATGTCGGGCCAGGCGGGAGACGCGGCTGAGCACCTCGAGTGGTTCCACGTCGAGGTCGGGGCGCTCGCGGCGCCATGCAGCGACCAGTCGGTCGACCTCGTCCTCCATGTGGATCAGTGTAGAGGGTCTGTCGACATGAAGTCTCTTGAATTCAAGTGTCTTGACATCAAGATAGTTCTGGCGTGATCCTGATCCCATGACCGCACCCACCTGGGATCCGCAGCAGTACCTGCGCCACGCGGACCATCGCACCCGCCCCTTCCACGACCTCCTGTCCCGCATCGCGGAGCCTCCGGCCGCCCCCGCTCCCCGGATCGCCGACCTCGGCTGCGGCGCGGGCAACGTGACGACGCTGCTGGCCGACCGCTGGCCGAAGGCGCACATCACCGGCTACGACAACTCCCCGCAGATGCTGGAACAGGCACGTACCCACGCCGGCCCCCTCCTGGACTTCGCCGAGGCCGACGCAGCGACCTGGACCCCCGCGGAGCCGTACGACCTGATCGTCTCCAACGCCCTGCTCCAGTGGGTCCCGGACCACACCGCCCGCTTCCCGGTCTGGCTGGACGCCATCACCCCCGGCGGGACGTTCGCCTTCCAGGTCCCCGGCAACTTCCACCAGCCCAGCCACGTCCTGATGCGCGAACTCGCCGGGTCCCCGCGCTGGCGCGACCGCCTGGCCGGCGAACTGCGCCACGCCGACGCGGTGCTCAACCCCGCCGCCTACCTCGACGCGCTGACGGCCCCCGGCATCACGGCGGACGTCTGGGAGACCACGTACCTGCATCTGCTGCCCGGCGAGGACCCGGTGCTCGACTGGGTCAAGGGCACCGGCCTGCGCCCCGTCCTGACGGCCCTGGCCGACGACCCCGGGGCCCGCGACGCGTTCCTCGCCGAATACCGCGACCTGCTGCGCACCGCCTACCCCCGGGGCCCGCACGGCACGGTCTTCCCGTTCCGCCGCATCTTCGCCGCGGCCCGTAAGGAGAAGTGATGATCGCCGCCCTCGACCACGTCCAACTGGCCGCCCCGGAAGGTTCGGAGCACGCCCTGCGCACCTACTACATCGACACCCTCGGCATGACGGAACTGCCCAAGCCCCCGGCACTCGCCTCCCGCGGCGGCTGCTGGTTCGAGGCGGGCCCGGTCCAGCTCCACGTGGGCATCGACCCCGACTTCCATCCGGCGAGGAAGGCCCACCCCGGCCTGCGCGTCACGGACATCGAGGCGTACGCGGCCCGGCTGGCGGAACGCGGCGCGGAGGTGACCTGGGACGGCGACCTGCCGGGGCACCGGCGCTTCTTCAGCCACGACCCGGTGGGGAACCGGCTGGAGTTCCTGGAGCGGGTTGCCTGACGAGCAGCAGGGCTCATCCGTACCAAGTGACGTTGCAGACATAGACGCACTCATGGCGCGGCACGGCGAGAAAGCTGATGAATCCGCGTCCGCCCATGATGTCGAACTCTCGGAGACCTCCCTCCCTGTCGAGCGGCCTGCCGATCTTCACCGCATCGTGCCCGAGCGCGGCGAGCTCAGTGGCGAGTCGCTCGACTTCCGCCACGACGCCGGGCGGTAGTTCACCAGTGATGTACTCCGCGCTGGGGTTGTAGTCCCACGTCCAGCCGGTCACCGCAGTCCGGCCTCTGCTTCCGCTGTCTCATGGATACGCCGTATCTCGGTGATCGCTTCGGTCGGATCTTCCTCGCCCGCGTCCACGACCCGCTCCAGCGCATGCAGCCGGGCGGCGTGCTCGGGATGCCTCTCGATTGCCACGAACACGGCCCAGGAGTGGATGAACGCGCTCAGTGGAGCGAGGCTCTGCGTCTGCTGCGCGTTCGTCGTGGCCTCGAAAAGATGCTGAGTGAGCGCGGGAATGCGGCTCGGGGCGATCCGTGCAACCGCAGCCCGCAAGGCGTCGGGCGTGAGCTCAGGCATGGGGATCAGCGGTCCGTACGGTCTGTCGGACTGGGCGCTCACGGTGACCTCCGGTGCGGGTGATTCGGTCTTCGTACGGTATCGGCAGCGGCGCCAGTGGGATGTTCGCCCGGTGCGGCCGACCGGGCAGAGCCCGTCCGTGTCCGGCGTCAGAGCTGATTGAGCGCGTCCCGCGTGATGTCGATGTCGATCGGGAACGGGACGCCCGTCTTGAGGCGGTCGTGATGGATTCCCGTCAGGGCGTACGTCTTGGACACCGGGTCCAGTTCGTAGACCCGCACCACCGGGTGCTGGTCGGTGCCGGCCATCTCGACCAGCCAGAAATTCGGGATACCGGCCCCGGCGTACTTCTGCGGCTTGGCGTCGCGGTCACGGGCCTCGGAGTCGGGGGAGACGACCTCGACGGCGAGGAGGACGTCGGCGGCTTGGAAACGGGTCAGGTCAGGGCCGGTGACGGCTTCGGCACGGACAACGGAGATATCGGGCTCGGGGCCGTTGCGGCGGTCGAGGACCACCGTCATCTCGCGGCGGATCTTCGTCGCGGGCGGCGCGCAGCTGCGCAGCCCGGCCATGAGCAGATCAATCATCGTGCTGTGGAAATCCCGCTGTGGACTCACAAAAACCAGGCTCCCGTCGAGCAGCTCCGTGTGCGGCGGGAGATCGGGCAAGGTGAACAGATCGTCCACCGTGTATCCGTCCTGGGGCGGCACCGGCCAGCGGCTGCTGTGCCCGGTGATCGGCTCGGCGGTCATGATTCCTCCCATGGACGGGATTCTGGGCCTGCTCCCTCACGGTAGCGGTCGGAATCGAGCGCGTCATCACAACGAGTGACGCAGGGCCCGTGTCGACCTCCGGCCGGGCGAGGAGATTTCCGCACGCGAGCCGCTGCCCCCATCGGGCGGCCGGCGCGTCGACGGTCAGCAGCCCGTGCCCGTCCTCCTCGGCGGGGACCGGGTCGGACCTGGCCGGTCACGGCACTGGTACCGCAGCCGCGGAGCCCTCGCGGGCAAACCGCCCGGGGGGGGCCTACGAGCCGTTTGAAATGCCGGTTCAGGTGCGACTGGTCGTAGAAGCCGGCCGCGGCCGCTACCTCTCCGGGCGGCTGCCCATCGAGCAGCAGCCGTCGGGCGCGGTCGACCCGGTGGGCCATCAGGTACTGGTGCGGGGCGATGCCGAAGGCGCCGCTGAACGCCCGTACCAGGTGCGTCGGGTGGGCGTGCAGCAGCTTCGCGGCCTCAACTACGTGGGCTGCTACAGGTTCCGCGCTTCTCTCCCCGCCTGCGGAGGCCTGCGGCCCTTGCGGGACGGCGCGGCCGAGTGGGCCGGGCCTGGCGGCCCGGCCCACTCGGCCGTTTCCCGCAGGGCCGGAGAATCACGTGAGCCCGGAGCTGCGGGGAAGCATCAATGCCGAGTCCGTGTGGAGTGCGATGCGCACCGGTGTGAAGGTGGTGGCGTCCACCGGCGGCTCCCCGGTGCCGGGATTCCGGGCGTAGCGGGGATGGGCGCCTCCGCTGATCTGCCAGCGGATGCGGTGACCGACGGCGAAGCGATGGGCGGTGGAGCTCATCGGCACGGTGACCTGCGACGGCACATGTTCAGTCGCCCGAAGCCGGCCCAGTCCGTCACAGATGTTGACGGAGCGGCCTTGTGGGTCCACGTCGCACAGGCGGGTGAAGACGTCGGCGTGGCCGGTGTCCGTGGAGATGCTCAGCAGAGCCGAGACCGGGCCCAGAATGTCCAGGGGCTCGGTCAGTGGGGGGCTGGTGAATGTCAGGACGTCGTCTCGGGCTTCCAGGGTGCCGTTGTCGCGGGGGCCGGCGGTGCGGGAGAGCAGCGGGCCGCCGAGGGACGGGGTGGGGTCGGCCGGGTCGTAGCGGAATGAGGTCAGGGGTGCGGAGTCCGTGGGGGCCTGCTGGGTGAGATGCCCGCCGGAGATGGGGTACCACGAGGTGGCAGCCGCGGCCGGCGGCCACTCGTCGAGGTCCCGCCAGGCGTTTTCGCCGCCGATGTGCATGCGCACCGCGGTCGGGCGCAGGCCGGAGGGGTCGGCGCACAGGTGGGCGCGCAGCCACGCGAGGCTCTCGGCGAACACCTCGGGCCATCCCTGTTGCAGGGCGGAGGTGTGGGTCCAGGGGCCGACGAGCAGAGCGGTCTCGCATCCGGCCCGACGCAGCCGGTCATGCTGCTCGAAGGTCTGGTCCGCCAGCGCGTCATGCCATCCCGTGATCAGACTCGTGGGCACGCTGAGCCGCTCCGCCGGTTCCGCCAGCGACGCGCCGTGCCAGTACGCGTCCTTGGGGTCCGGGTGCGTCATGACGTCGTCCAACCAGGGCACCTCGCCCCCGAGGGCGGACACGTACGCCCCGCGCAAGGGCTGCGCGGTGGTGACGTCACGCAGGCGGCGCTGAAGGCGCAGCGTCGCCTTCAGGAACGGTCCCATGCCCCGGTGCTGGTAGGCCATGCCCATACCGACGGCGAGGGCGTTCTCCAGGCGTAGCGCACCGTCCGCGTGGAACAGGGCGTAGGGATCGTGCAGGCCCACCTGCACCACCATTGCCTTCAGTTCCGGCGGCGGGTCCAGGGCAAGGGCCCATTGCACGTAGCCCAGGTAACTGGGGCCGACGGTCCCCAGTGTTCCGTTGAACCAGGGCTGCTCGCGCAGCCACGACACCGTGGCCTGCCCGTCCGCGGCCTCGTTACGCCACAGGTCGAACGCACCGCCCGAACCGCCGGTGCCGCGACAGCTCTGCAGGACCACGTGAAAGCCCTGTTCGGCGAAGAGCAGGCCGTACAGGGGAGACCATGGCACGCCGCGGCCATAAGGGGAGCGGACCAGGAGGGTCGGGAAGTCGCCCTCCGCACGCGGGAAGTAGTGATCAGTGATCAACGGGCTGCTGTCGGCGGCCGGCACCACCAGCCCCGGTTCCCATCCGGCCTCATGCCGTTTCGCCGGCAGGCCCCGCCAGGTCGCTCTCATCATCCGTGAGGACAGCGGCGGTTTTCCGGCAGGTGGCACCCAGGCCGGTCCGGCCACGGCGTCGGGCGTGCGTGGTGGCATCGGTCCCCTCCTCTATTTCTATTACGTACGGTGTACGAGAATAGAGGATGCTTGGATGACCTTCGCAAGAGCCGCCTCAACAACCAGGAGAAGGAGCGCGAGACCGTGTCCCGTGACGGGGGGTCCGGCGCCGCAGGCGTCGACCCCGAACAGCTCTGGCTGCGTCCCACCGAGCCCCGCAGGGGCCGCAGGCCCTCCTTCAGCCGGGAGGAGATCATCGTGGCAGCCGTCACCCTGGCGGACGCCGAAGGGCTCGAAGCGGTCACCATGCGGCGGGTGGCCGCCCAGGTCGGAGCCGGTGCCATGTCGCTCTACAGCTACGCCCCTGACAAGGAGACACTGCTGGAGCTGATGGTCGACCACGTCAGCGGCGAACTGACGGCCACGGACCCGCCCAGCGGCGACTGGCGTGCCGATCTGAAGACCATCGCCCACCTGCAGCGCGCACACATGCTGCGCCACCCCTGGCTGCCCGCCGCCTTGTCCACCCGTCGCGTTCCGGGCCCCAACACGCTGGCCTTCGTGGAACGCGCGCTCGCCGTCCTGCGGCCCACCGGACTGGACGGTGCGGCGAAGCTGGAGGCCTTCGCCCAGCTCACCGCATTCGTGGCCGGACACGCCGCCCACGAGATCGCGCAGGCCGCAGCCTCACAATCCCCGAACCGGGCCGCAGCCGAGGCCCGCTACCTCGCCGCTGTCGCTGCCGACGGCTGCCACCCGGAACTCGCCGAAGCCCTTTCCGCCCCCGGACGCACCCTCACCCCCGAAGCCACTTTCACCCGGTTCCTCAACCGCCTGATCGACGGCCTCGACGCCGACTGATCCCACGCACCTGTTACTGCGTCCCGCCCGCGGCGCTCCGTGGAACAAACCGTCGTCACGTCCGGCCTCTTCGCCACCGGCAATGACCGGGACAACCGCGCGGCGGTGACGGGCTGTGGCGAAGGGCCAACCGGACCTGGTGGGTCCTGCCGTGTACGGGCTGCGCAACGCGGTCGGCCAGGTGCTCGAGGGCGCCCGGATGCACCCCTGACCGCCGGCGGCTCGGGCGCCGGCCCCTCAGCTCTTGCGGTGCCCTACCAGCCGCGGTTTCGACTCCAGGTTCTCCAGGCCGTGCCAGGCCAGGTTCACCAGGTGGGCCGCGACCTCCGCCTTCTTCGGCTTGCGGGCGTTGACCCACCACTGGCCGGTCAGGGCGACCATGCCGACCAGGGCCTGGGCATACAGCGGGGCCAGCTTCGGGTCGAAGCCGCGGGCCTTGAACTCCAGACCGAGGATGTCCTCCACCTGGGTGGCGATGTCACTGATGAGGGAGGCGAACGTGCCGGTCGACTGGGCGACGGGGGAGTCGCGGACCAGGATGCGGAAGCCGTCCGTGTACGTCTCGATGTAGTCGAGCAGGGCGAACGCGGCCTGTTCCAGGAGTTCGCGGGGGTGGCCCGCGGTCAGGGCGCCGGTGACCATGTCGAGGAGCTGGCGCATCTCGCGGTCCACCACGACGGCGTACAGGCCCTCCTTGCCGCCGAAGTGCTCGTAGACGACCGGCTTGGAAACACCGGCCCGGGATGCGATCTCCTCGACCGACGTGCCCTCGAAGCCCTTGTCGGCGAAGAGCGTACGGCCGATGTCCAGCAACTGCTCGCGACGTTCCTTACCGGTCATCCGCACCCGGCGGGTGCGCCGGGCGGAAGAAGGACGGTTGTTCTCGCTGCTGGTGCTGGAGTCGGTCGCCACGTCGTCAATCATGCCGCTTCGGTATGCGTACGGTCGCGCCGGGAGTCGATACGGCGGGACTCGATCCGGGCGGAGTCGGGCCAGCGCACGTCGGACGCCCAGCCCAGTTTCTCGAACCAGCGGATCAGCCGGGCACTCGAATCGATCTGCCCCTTCATCACACCGTGCCGCGCACTCGTCGGATCCGCGTGGTGCAGGTTGTGCCAGGACTCGCCGCACGACAGCACCGCCAGCCACCACACGTTCCCCGACCGGTCACGGGACCTGAACGGACGCTTGCCGACCGCATGACAGATGGAATTGATCGACCACGTGACATGGTGCAGCAGCGCCACCCGGACGAGAGAACCCCAGAAGAAGGCCGTCGCCGCCCCCCACCACGACATCGTCACCAGACCGCCGACCAGCGGCGGAAGCAGCAGTGACACGGTCGTGAAGGTGAGGAAGTGGCGCGAGATCCCCCGGAGCGCCGGATCCTTGATCAGATCGGGGGCGTACTTCTGCTGCGACGTCCGCTCCTCATCGAACATCCAGCCGATATGCGCCCACCACAGCCCCTTCAACAGGGCCGGGAGGCTCTCGCCGAACCGCCACGGCGAGTGCGGATCGCCCTCCGCGTCCGAGAAGCGGTGGTGCTTGCGGTGATCCGCCACCCAACGCACCAGCGGGCCCTCCACGGCCAGTGAACCCGCGACGGCCAGAGCGATACGGAGCGGGCGCTTCGCCTTGAAGGAACCGTGGGTGAAATAGCGGTGGAAACCGATCGTGATCCCGTGGCAGCCGATGAAGTACATCGCCACGAGCAGACCCACATCGAGCCAGCTCACGCCCCGGCCCCAGGCCAGCGGCACCGCCGCGACCAGCGCCACGAACGGCACCACGATGAACAGGAGAAGAGCGAACTGCTCGACCGACCGTTTACTGTCGCCGCCGAGCGTGGCGGAAAGAAGGGCCTGGTCATCGGCCGCCGACGGCTGGGCCTCGTCGACCTCAGCGGGGCTGGTGTTCATGGGGGATCCCCTGGGGATGAGGAGTACGACGGACTGCTCCGGCTACGCATCCGTAACCTACGCTTACGTAAGTATGGCAGCGCGACGGCCCACCGCACGAGAGCGCGACGGGCCTTCCGCGAAGGGAAACCCGATCGGGGCGGAGCGGCGCCCACAGTGTGGACACCTATCCTGGTGGGGTCGGACAGCGCGGTCCGCACTCTGCTTTCCCGGGGTGGCGTCAGCACCGCTGCCGGCCGCGGCCCCGGAGATCCCGCCCGCCCGTCTCCCACCGCCACCCTTGTTGGGATTCGCTACGCGACGCACCTCCTCATTCACTGCAAGGAGCCGCACACTGTGAGCAGTGCCGACCAGACCCCCGCCGCCAGCCCCGAGCTGCGCGCCGACATCCGCCGCCTCGGCGACCTGCTGGGCGAGACCCTCGTACGTCAGGAAGGCCAGGAACTCCTCGACCTCGTCGAGCGCGTCCGCGCCCTGACCCGCACCGACGGTGAGGCCGCCGCCGAACTCCTCGGCGACACGGACCTGGAGACCGCCGCGCAACTCGTGCGCGCCTTCTCCACCTACTTCCACCTCGCCAACGTCACCGAACAGGTCCACCGCGCCCACGAGATGCGCGACCGCCGCGCCGCCGAGGGCGGGCTCCTCGCCCGCACCGCCGACCGGCTGAAGGACGCGGACCCGGTCCACCTGCGCGAGACCGTCAAGAACCTCAACGTACGGCCCGTCTTCACCGCGCACCCCACCGAGGCCGCCCGGCGCTCCGTACTCAACAAGCTCCGCCGCATCGCCGAACTGCTGGAAACACCGGTCATCGACGCCGACCGGCGCCGCCAGGACCTGCGCCTCGCCGAGAACATCGACCTCATCTGGCAGACCGATGAACTCCGCGTCGTCCGTCCCGAGCCCGCCGACGAGGCCCGCAACGCCATCTACTACCTCGACGAACTGCACGCCAATGCCGTCGGGGACGTACTCGAAGACCTCGCGGCCGAACTGGAGCGCGTCGGCGTCGAACTGCCCGCCGGCACCCGCCCCCTCACCTTCGGCACGTGGATCGGCGGCGACCGCGACGGCAACCCCAACGTGACGCCCGCCGTCACCCGCGAAGTACTGATCCTCCAGCACGAGCACGGCATCACCGACGCCCTGGAACTCGTCGACCACCTGCGCGCCCAGCTCTCCAACTCCATCCGCTACACCGGCGCCACCGACGAACTGCTGACCTCGCTCCAGGCCGACCTGGAACGCCTCCCCGAGATCAGCCCCCGCTACAAGCGGCTGAACGCCGAGGAACCGTACCGCCTCAAGGCCACCTGCATTCGGCAGAAGCTCGTCAACACCCGCGATCGTCTCGCCGGCGGCACCCCGCACCGCCCCGGCTGCGACTACCTCGGCACCGCCGAGCTCATCGCCGACCTGGAGCTCATCCAGACCTCCCTGCGCGAGCACCGCGGCGGCCTGTTCGCCGACGGCCGGATGGACCGCACCATCCGCACACTCGCCGCGTTCGGCCTGCAGCTCGCCACCATGGACGTACGCGAACACGCCGACGCCCACCACCACGCCCTCGGCCAGCTCTTCGACCGGCTCGGCGAGGAGTCCTGGCGCTACGCCGACATGCCGCGCGACTACCGGCAGAAGCTGCTCGCCAAGGAACTGCGCTCGCGCCGCCCGCTCGCCCCGACCCCGGCCCCGCTGGACGCCGCGGGCGAGAAGACCCTCGGCGTCTTCCACACCATCAAGGAAGCCTTCGAGCGATTCGGCCCCGAGGTCATCGAGTCCTACATCATCTCGATGTGCCAGGGCGCCGACGACGTCTTCGCGGCCGCCGTCCTGGCCCGCGAGGCCGGACTGCTCGATCTGCACGGCGGCTGGGCCAAGATCGGCATCGTGCCGCTCCTGGAGACCACCGACGAGCTGCGCGCCGCCGACGTCATCCTCGACGAGATGCTCGCCGACCCGTCGTACCGCCGTCTCGTCTCCCTGCGCGGCGACGTGCAGGAGGTCATGCTCGGCTACTCCGACTCCTCCAAGTTCGGCGGCATCACCACCTCGCAGTGGGAGATCCACCGGGCACAGCGCCGGCTGCGCGACGTCGCGCACCGCTACGGCGTCCGGCTGCGGCTCTTCCACGGCCGCGGCGGCACCGTCGGCCGCGGCGGCGGCCCCTCGCACGACGCGATCCTCGCCCAGCCGTGGGGCACCCTGGAGGGCGAGATCAAGGTGACCGAGCAGGGCGAGGTCATCTCCGACAAGTACCTCATCCCGGCGCTCGCCCGGGAGAACCTGGAGCTGACCGTCGCGGCCACCCTCCAGGCCTCCGCGCTGCACACCGCCCCCCGCCAGTCCGACGAGGCCCTGGCCCGCTGGGACGCCGCGATGGACACCGTCTCCGACGCCGCGCACGCCGCGTACCGCAGGCTGGTCGAGGACCCCGACCTGCCCGCGTACTTCTTCGCCTCCACCCCCGTCGACCAGCTCGCCGAACTGCACCTCGGTTCGCGTCCGTCGCGGCGTCCGGACTCCGGCGCGGGCCTGGACGGGCTGCGGGCCATCCCGTGGGTCTTCGGCTGGACCCAGTCACGGCAGATCGTGCCCGGCTGGTACGGCGTCGGCTCCGGCCTCAAGGCACTGCGCGAGGCCGGTCTGGACACCGTCCTCGCCGAGATGCACGAACAGTGGCACTTCTTCCGGAACTTCATCTCGAACGTGGAGATGACGCTCGCCAAGACCGATCTGCGGATCGCCCGCCACTACGTCGACACGCTCGTCCCCGACGAGCTGAAGCACGTGTTCGCCGACATCGAGGCCGAGCACGCGCGCACCGTCGAGGAAGTCCTCAAGGTCACCGGCGAATCCGAACTGCTCGGCACCAGTCCGGTGCTCCAGCAGACCTTCGCCATCCGCGACGCCTACCTGGACCCGATCTCCTACCTCCAGGTCACCCTGCTCGCCCGCCAGCGCGAGGCGGCCCAGCGCGGCGAGGCGGCCGACCCGCTGCTCGCCCGGGCCCTGCTGCTCACCGTCAACGGTGTCGCCGCGGGTCTGCGCAACACCGGCTGAGCCGCCGGGACGCGGGTGCGGTCCCGCTCACAGGGCGATGAACGTCGCCACCAGCAGGACCGCACCCGCGATCCCCGTACCCCAGGCGACCCGGGACAGCCGCAGACCGCCGCCGATCACCAGAGCCGCCAGCACCAACGCGCCACCCAGCGGCACCCACGCATGCAGGAAACCCGGAATCCCCGTGCGTACGACATCGTCCGTACCCGGCTTCACGACCACCGGGAAGCGGTCGCCCCGTCGCGCCGCCACAGACTTCTCGATCGTCACCCGGGCGCGTGCGGCAGCCTGCCCGGACGGCGCGAACGGACCGGTACAGACATCGGCGCCACAGCCCGTGACGGTCATCGTGCCGTGCTCACGGCCCTTCGGCAGAACGATGTGGTGCGCCGAACTCCACGAGGAGAACACACCCGCGACGAGCAGCAGCAGGACGACACAGCCCATGGCGGCGTTGCGGGCATGGACCAGGGCGCGGTGGGAGGAGCTCCGCTTCATGGGGAGCGATCCTTGGGCAGAGCAACGCGCCCGGTCAACTCATGGCTGAAAATCGCCTGGGTACCGGCGGGAATGTCAGAGTTGTGCGCGCGGACCGGGCCCAGGAGTTGTAAGCGCTCTGTGCGCGGGCCGGGCTAGGAGTTGTACGCGCTCTGCGCGCGCTCCAGCCCCTCCGCCAGCAGACACTCCACCGAGTCTGCGGCCCGGTCCACCAGGTACCCGAGCTCCTTGCGCTCGACGGACGAGAAGTCCTTCAGCACGAAGTCGGCGACCTGCATCCGCCCCGGCGGCCGGCCGATCCCGAACCGGATCCGGTGGTAATCGGCGCCCATGGACTTGGTCATCGACTTGAGCCCGTTGTGTCCGTTGTCGCCGCCGCCCAGCTTCAGCCGGAGCGTCCCGTAGTCGATGTCCAGTTCGTCGTGGATCGCCACGATGTGGTCGGTCGGCACCTTGTAGAAGTCGCGCAGCGCGGTGACGGGGCCGCCGGAGAGGTTCATGTACGACATCGGCTTGGCCAGGATCACCCGGCGGTTCTCCGGTCCGGGCGGGCCCATCCGGCCCTCGACGACCTGCGCCTGGGCCTTCTGCGCCCGCTTGAACTTCCCGCCGATCCGCTCCGCGAGGAGATCGACGACCATGAAACCGACATTGTGCCGGTTCGCCGCGTACTCGGGACCGGGATTGCCGAGGCCCACGATGAGCCAGGGTTCGGTGGCGTCGGACATCTGCGCTCGGTCTCCTCGCGTACGGATGGTTCCGGATGGCCCGGTTACAGGGAAACGGCCCGGTTACAGGGAAACGGCCCGGTTACAGGGAAACGGGACGGAAACGGGACGGCGGGTCCTCGAACAAGGAACCGCCGCCCCGTCAGTGAAGCAGTGCAGCAGTGCAGCAGTGCAGCAGTGCAGCAGTGCTGCCGGGAGGGCGAGGCTCAGGCCTCGGCGCCCGCTTCGGCGGCCTCGGCGGTCGGCTCCTCGGCCTGCGCGGAGACGACCTGGAGCACGACGGCGTCCTCGTCACCGGCCAGCACGGAGCCCTTGGGCAGCGGGACGTCCTTGGCGAGGATCGAGTCGCCGGCGTCCAGGCCCGCGATGGAGACCGTGACGGACTCGGGGATGTGGGTGGCCTCGGCCTCGACGAGCAGGGTGTTCTGCACGTACTCGAGGAGGTTGCCGCCCGGGGCGAGCTCGCCCTCGACGTGCACGGCGATCTCGACGTTGACCTTCTCGCCGCGCTTCACGGTCAGCAGGTCGACGTGCTCGATGTCGCCCTTGAGCGGGTTGCGCTGCACGGCCTTCGGGATGACCAGCGCGTCCTTGCCGTCGAGCTCCAAGCCGATCAGGACGTTGGCGGTGCGGAGCGCGAGGAGCAGCTCGTGGGCCGGCAGGGTGACGTGGACCGGCTCGGCGCCGTGGCCGTAGACGACCGCGGGGACCTGGTTGTCACGACGGGCGCGGCGGGCGGCGCCCTTGCCGAACTCGGTACGGGGCTGGGCGGCGAGCTTGATCTCGGCCATGACTGCACTCCTCGTGGGGTGACGAAAACTGGATGGTCACCCGGCCCACGACAGGCCTGCTACGAAGAGCGCGTCGATAACGGACCGCCGTACACATGAGTACGGCCTCCCTCGCCGAGCAACTCGCTGAGTCTACCCGGCGGGGAGGCCGCACCCCAAAGTGGATCTTCTGTGCCGTGCTGCTTACTGCTCTTCGAAGAGGCTGGTGACCGAGCCGTCCTCGAAGACCTCGCGCACCGCGCGCGCGATCATCGGAGCGATCGAGAGCACCGTGATCTTGTCCAGCTCCAGCTCACCCGGCGTCGGCAGGGTGTTCGTGAGGACGAACTCGCTGACCTTGGAATTCTTCAGGCGGTCCGCGGCCGGACCCGACAGCACGCCGTGGGTCGCCGTCACGATGACGTCCTCGGCACCGTGCGCGAACAGGGCGTCGGCCGCGGCGCAGATCGTGCCACCCGTGTCGATCATGTCGTCGACCAGGACACAGACCCGGCCCTTCACATTGCCGACGACCTCGTGGACCGTCACCTGGTTGGCGACGTCCTTGTCACGACGCTTGTGGACGATCGCGAGGGGGGCGTCCAGGCGGTCGCACCAGCGGTCGGCGACGCGCACCCGGCCGGCGTCCGGGGAGACGATCGTCAGCTTCGAACGGTCGACCTTGGCACCGACGTAGTCGGCCAGTATCGGCAGCGCGAAGAGGTGGTCGACCGGGCCGTCGAAGAAGCCCTGGATCTGGTCGGTGTGCAGGTCGACGGTGAGGATGCGGTCGGCACCCGCCGTCTTCATCAGGTCGGCGACCAGGCGGGCCGAGATCGGCTCGCGACCGCGGTGCTTCTTGTCCTGGCGCGCGTAACCGTAGAACGGCACGATCACCGTGATGGAGCGGGCCGAGGCGCGCTTCAGCGCGTCCAGCATGATCAGCTGCTCCATGATCCACTTGTTGATCGGAGCGGTGTGGCTCTGGATCAGGAAGCAATCGGCGCCGCGAGCGGACTCCTGGAAACGCACGTAGATCTCACCGTTGGCGAAATCGAAGGCCTTCGTCGGCACGAGGCCGACACCCAATTGGTGCGCAACCTCCTCGGCCAGCTCGGGGTGGGCGCGGCCGGAGAAGAGCATCAGTTTCTTCTCGCCGGTCGTCTTGATCCCGGTCACAGCACAGTCTCCTCAGACGTGTTCCTGGCGCTGCACGCATCTGTCCCGATGTGCAACGAGCCAGCCGAAATGGGGTGAGCATCTATCACGGTACGCCGTGCTCGGCGCACCTGTTTCCGGTCAGCTTTCGCTGTCGTGCTCCGGAGCGGCGGCCTGAGCCGCCTGCGCGGCGGCACTTCCCGGACGCTTACGGGCCACCCAGCCCTCGATATTCCTTTGCTGACCGCGCGCGACGGCCAGCGAACCGGGCGGCACGTCTTTGGTGATGACCGAGCCGGCGGCGGTGTAGACGCCGTCCCCGACCGTGACGGGAGCCACAAACATATTGTCCGAGCCGGTACGGCAGTGGGAGCCGATCGTGGTGTGGTGCTTGGCCACGCCGTCGTAGTTCACGAAGACGCTCGCCGCACCGATGTTGGTGTGATCGCCGATCGTCGCGTCACCGACGTAACTCAGGTGCGGGACCTTCGTGCCCTCGCCGATCGTCGCGTTCTTCATCTCCACATACGTACCGGCCTTGGCCTTGCGCCCGAGCCTCGTACCCGGCCGCAGGTACGCGTACGGGCCGACCGTCGCGCCCGCACCGACCTCGGCCCCGTCCGCGACCGTGTTGTCCACCCGCGCGCCCGCGCCCACGACGGTGTCCCTGAGGCGGGAGTTGGGCCCGACCTCGGCGTCCTCGGCGAGATGCGTGGCGCCGAGCAGCTGGGTGCCCGGGTGCACGATCGCGTCACGCTCGTAGGTGACGGTGGCGTCGATCAGCGTGGACGCCGGGTCGACGACGGTCACCCCGGCCAGCATGGCCCGCTCCAGCAGCCGCTGGTTCAGCAGACGCCGGGCCTCGGCCAGCTGGACCCGGTTGTTGATGCCGAGGATCTCGCGGTGGTCGCCCGCGACCGAGGCGCCGACCCGGTGCCCGGCCCTGCGCAGGATGGACAGCACATCGGTGAGGTACTCCTCGCCCTGGCTGTTGTCCGTACGGACCTTGCCGAGGGCGTCGGCGAGCAGCCGGCCGTCGAACGCGAAGACCCCGGAGTTGATCTCCCGGATCGCGCGCTGGGCCTCGGTGGCGTCCTTGTGCTCGACGATCTCGACGACCGCGCCGTCGGCCGGGTCACGGACGATCCGCCCGTAGCCGGTGGAGTCCGGGACCTCGGCGGTCAGCACGGTGACGGCGTTGGCGTCGGCCGTGTGGGTGGCGGCGAGCGCGCCGAGCGTCTCGCCGGACAGCAGCGGGGTGTCGCCGCAGACGACGATCACGGTGCCCTCGACGGTCCCGCCGAGCTCGTCGAGACCGACGCGCACGGCGTTGCCGGTGCCCCGCTGCTCGGCCTGGTAGGCAGTCCGCAGCCGGTCGTCGACCGCGGTGAGATGCGCGCCGACCTGCTCGCTCTCGTGGCCGACGACCACGACGAGATGCTCCGGGTCGAGTTCGCGGGAGGCGGCGACGACATGTCCGACGAGCGAGCGCCCGGAGATCTCGTGCAGAACCTTGGGAGTCTTCGACTTCATACGGGTGCCCTCACCCGCTGCGAGGACGACGACGGCTGCCGGGCGGATGACGCTCACGGAAATGCCCTTCGGCTTCGGGTGGTGGACATCCGAAGGATACCGGGGCGCCTGGGGGCCGACACGGGCGCGGGCCCCGACCGCACTGGTCGGGGCCCGCTCGCAGAAGCTCCCCTGCCAGGATTCGAACCCGGACAAATGGCACCAAAAGCCACTGTGCTGCCGTTACACCACAGGGGACAGCAAAGCCGATCGACTGGACATACCGTCAGGCCGTCGACCGGGCAGACAACACTATGCCGTACCACCGGCCCCGGACGCGACGGGTCACGGTGTCCCGATCCGCGCCTGCTGTCCAGGTCGCCCGAAAACGAGGTGCGTCCGCCCTTAGTCTGGACGGCATGACCACAACGGGGGCATACCGGGAAGCCGCGGGTACGACCACCCGCGGCTATTGGTGGTGGGAACGGCGGCGCGGCGTCGCCCTGGACGTGGGGCTCGCGGTCCTGTCGGCGCTGGAATGCGCTCTGGAGGGGGTGGAATTCGCCGGGAACACCGGGCTGCCGGTGCCGGTCGGTGTGGTGTTCGGGCTGCTCGCGGGTGCTGTGCTCGTGGTGCGGCGGCGCTGGCCGATCGCCGTGGTGCTGGTGTCGATCGCGACGACGCCCGCCGAGATGGGTTTCCTGATGGGGCTGGTCGGCCTCTACACGCTGGCCGCTTCCGATGTGCCGCGGAGAATCACCGCGGTGCTGATGGGGATGTCCTTCACGGGGACGTTCATCGTCACGTACGTACGGCTGCGGCAGAGCGTCGACGCGCAGACCGATTTCGGGCGCGACGACTGGTACGTACCGCTGCTCTCGCTGTTCATGTCGCTCGGGCTCACCGCGCCGCCCGTGCTGTTCGGCCTGTACATAGGGGCCCGGCGCCGGTTGATGGAGAGCCTGCGGGAGCGGGCGGATTCGCTGGAGCGGGAGCTTTCGCTGCTCGCCGACCGGGCCGAGGAGCGGGCCGAGTGGGCGCGTACGGAGGAGCGCACCCGGATCGCCCGGGAGATGCATGACGTGGTCGCTCACCGGGTCAGCCTGATGGTCGTGCACGCTGCCGCGCTGCAGGCCGTCGCGCCGAAGGATCCGGCGAAGGCGGTACGGAATGCCGCGCTGGTCGGTGACATGGGGCGGCAGGCGCTGACGGAGCTCCGCGAGATGCTCGGGGTGCTGCGGAGCGGGGAGCCCGTGGCGGCGCGGTCCGCGCAGGTACCGCTCGCGTCGGTCGGCCGGGCGGCTGCGGCCGTGGCGGCTGCCGCGGCGGAGGACGGGCCTCGGCTGCATGAGGTGGAGACCCTGGTCGGAGAGTCCAGGGCGGCCGGTATGACGGTGGAGCTCTCGGTGGACGGTGAGGCCCGCCCGTACGCCCCCGCGGTCGAGCAGACCGCGTACCGGGTGGTGCAGGAGGCCCTGACGAACGTGCACAAGCATGCGGCCGGCGCGAAGACGTGGGTGCGGCTCGCGCACCGGGGCTCGGAGGTCGCGATGCAGGTGGAGAACGGCCCGTCGGACGCCGCCACGGCGGACGCCGGGCTGCCGAGCGGGGGCAACGGGCTCGTCGGTATGCGGGAGCGGGTGCTGGGGCTCGGCGGCGTCTTCGTTTCCGGGCCGACGGATGCGGGGGGCTTTCGGGTGTCGGCGGTCCTGCCGGACCGGGGGGCGGCCTGACGGCACCGGGCGGGCAGGACCGGCCGCCCGGCCCGTCCGACGGGGACGAAGCGGCCACCGGGCGGCCCCGGTGCTCGGTCGCTCAGCCGGGGATCAGGCGTTCCGGCTGGATGCCGCCGATCAGGGTGGCGAGTGCCTGGTCGATGTCCGGGCCGAGGTACCAGTCCCCGGTGTGGTCGATGCTGTAGACGCGTCCCTCGGTGTCGATCGCGAGGACGGCCCGCCCGTCCCCTTCCTCGCCGAGAGGGCTGACCTCGGTCTCCAGCGCCCGGCCGAGGTCGCCGAGCGTGCGGGCGAGATGCAGGCCGCTCATCGGGTCGATGTGTACGGGGGACGGTGCGATGTGCCGGCCGGGCGCGGACGCCGTGATGCGGAGCCCGCCGAATTCCGCCCACGCCTCGACGGCGGCCGGGAAGACCGCGTGCTGATGACCGGCGGGTGACGCGTGTGAGCGCAGCGCGTCGGCCCACTCCTCGGCCCGGCGGATGTCCCAGCGGCCGGGCTGCCAGCCTGCGGCGCGCAGGGAGGCGTCGACGGCGACGGGGAAGCGGGTCGTGGCGTGGGGGTCCCGGCCTGTGGGGCCTGCCTGTTCGGGTAGGTCGGTTCGGTCGTGCATCGGCGCCCGGTCAGCCCTTCTCGGCGGCGGTCGCCGCCCCGGTGGTCGTGAGGTCGACGGGACGTACGCCGAAGTGGGCGAGCATCTCCGTGCAGGAGCGGCACGGCGGTGCGTAACTGCCGTGCATCGGGTCGCCGTCCTCGCGGATGCGCCGTGCGGTGAGCCGTGAGTGCTTCAGGGCGCGGCGGGCTTCGCCGTTGGTCAGTGGTTTGCGCTGGGCCCGCTTGGAGCGGCCGGCTTCCGCGGCGGTGAGTTGCCGGGACAGCAGTATCGCTTCGGGGCAGCGGCCGGTGAAGCGTTCGCGCTGGCTGCTGGTGAGGGTGTCGAGGAAGTCCTGGACGAGGTGGTGCAGTACGGGGGGCTGATCGCCCTTGCCCGCGGTGCAGGTGAGCGTCTCGCCGCGTACGGACAGCGCCGCGGCCACGGCGGGCAGGATGCCGTCGCGGCGGTGGTGCAGGCGGGGTGTGGGGCTGGTTCCGGTGTTGCTCCAGCCGAGGCGTGGGTCCCCGGTCGTGACTGTTCGTGCGGTGTGCATTGGTGCTTTCCCTCCCGTGCCGGCAGCGGTAGCTGCGCGATGTGCACGCCCCCGAGTTGCGGTGACAGCCTGCCAAATGTCCCGGCTGGTCGGGAAGCTGGGGCGGGGAAACGTGCCTCCGTGTCGCCGGAGGTGGCAGGAGCGTTGCTTGTCCGTCACGCCGTTGTGACGGTTCGTGACGGAAGGGAAAGGGGGCGGCGCACGGGCGAGACCCGCTCTTGCGCCACCGCATAGGCTGTGCGCGGACCGCCCCCTTGGGCAGGTCGGTCCTCACCAGCCAGACGCAGCAGGGGGCAACCGCCATGACGACAGGTCGGCTCGGGCAGCAAGCCGCGCCACCGAACGCGGCCTATGCCGGGCAGCTCGTGCATTTCCCGGACCCGGTCCGGGCGTCCCGCCATCCCAGAGGCGTGCGGATGGACGAGCACGGCAGCCCGGACTTCGCGCCGTACGCGCGCGCCGCCGCCGAGATCGCCGAGCCTCCGCCGGGTTTCGGCGTCGATGAGCTGCGGCTCACCGACTACGTCTCGGCCAACGCGGCGCTGGCGGCGAGTGGCCATGAGCTGTGGGACACGATTCCCGCGGTCGCGACCCCGCATGGCTGGACCTGGCATCACGTCCCCGGCGGTCGGCGCATGGAGCTGATCCCGGTCGAGGTCAAGGCGTTGCTCAGGCACCACGGCGGCCTCGCTGCCACGGCGGTCGACCAGAACAAGCGCGGCACGCGCCCCTTGCAGGAGACTCGGCCCGCGCATTTCCGGCTGCCCAAGGGCGCTGTGGCGGTGAGCGAGCAGCAGATCCTGGGCGTGGAGGAGGACCTCGGTTACCGGTTGCCCGGTGCGTACCGGTCCTTCCTGAAGGCGGCGGGTGGTTCGGCTCCGGTCGGGGCGGCGCTCGACGCGGAACTCGGTCTCCTGGTCGACCAGCCGTTCTTCACGGTGCGCGAGGAGGCCGCCGTGAACGACCTGGTGTATGTGAACAAGTGCTTGCGGGACCACCTCACCAAGGACTACCTGGGCGTCGGCTTCGTCCAGGGGGGCCTTCTCGCGGTGAAGGTGAAGGGCCATGGGGTCGGCTCGGTCTGGTTCTGTGCGTACGACGACGCCCGGGACCGGGACGGCTGGAGCGTGCAGGAGCGGGTGGAACGGCTGCTGCTGCCGTGCGGCGGCGATTTCGATTCTTTCCTGCAGCGTCTGGCGGGTAATCCGCCGGAGCTGGAGACCGTGGCGAACCTGATGGTGGACGGCGGCTTCGCGCGGGCCGTCCCGGTGGAGGGGTGAGCGCGATGGTGACCTTTGCGCAGGCGCAGGAGCGCGCGGACGACTGGATCAACGGCGATGTGCCCGCGTACCAGCACCGTGAGGTGCGGGTGCGGGAGTTCGAGCTGGGCTTCGTGGTGTGGGGCGAGGACCGTGCCGAGGGTCCGGTCCCGGACGGGGGCCGGCAGCGGCTGGTGATCGCCCGGGACAGCGGTGAGGCCACGCTGTGGCCGGGGCTGCCGGTGGGTGAGGTGATCCGGCGGTACGAGGAGGAGTACGGGGCGCACGACGCGGCTCCGGCTGCTCCGGAGCCGCCGCAGCGCATCGACCTGAATCAGACGTCGTTCCTGCTGAGCCCCCCGGAGTGGCTCCAGGAAGCGGCTGACAAGCTGGGCATTCCGGATCAGCGAGCGGGGCGGGACGGGGGCGCGGCTCCCTCGGCCCCGTCGGCTTCTTCGGCTCCCTCGGACACTCCGCCTCCTGCCGCTCCTCCTGCCGATGCGCAGGGTTCGCGGGGTGGGCCGGTCGCGTACGAGCCGACCGCCAACGACGGCGTT
Source organism: Streptomyces sp. NPDC058092 (assembly GCF_042884935.1). NCBI lineage: Bacteria > Bacillati > Actinomycetota > Actinomycetes > Kitasatosporales > Streptomycetaceae > Streptomyces > Streptomyces sp. NPDC058092. Next base: position 138,052 of record NZ_JBHVSY010000003.1, on the reverse strand, counting down.
CCGGCGTCCTCCGTTGCTGCGTCCCCGCCGAGCGTGCCCGCTGGGTCCACCCCCTGGGCCGGGACCGACACCAACGCGGGTTCCGACGACGGTGCGGTGCCGCTGCCGGCCACGGTGTTCGCGCCGCCGCTCTCGGGTGCCGACGACGAGGGGACCCCGCCGCCGGTCGTGCCGGCCGACGCGCCGACCGCCCTGATGTCGGGGGGCAGTCGGTTGCCTCCGACGGCGATCGCCCCCGGCTTGGAGCCGCGGGGAAGCGGTGCGCCTGCGCCGGGTGTGCCGGGTGCTTCCGGTCCGGTTCCCGGTCCCGGCCCCGGTGCCGGTGACATCGCGGACGCGGCCACCAGTAAGGCCGTCGTGCCGCCGCGCGGGGCGCGTGGGGGCGGTCCGACGACTCCGCCGCCGCCGGGTGCCCCCGGTACGCCGGGTGCGCGGCCGGGTGCGCCTGTGCCGCCGCCCTCGGGCCCGGGTGCGCCCGGCGCTCCGGCGGGCGGGTACCTGCCGACGCAGCTCTCCCAGCAGGGCCCGCCCGGCCCGCCCGGTCCTCCGGCGCCCCCCGCCCCGCCTGGTTCGATGCCTCCGCCGCCCGGTGGTGGGGTGCATCATGCTGCGACGATGCTGGCGGATCCGAGCATGGGTGGCCCGGGTGCGCCCCAGCCGCCCGCGCCTCCTGGTCCTCCGGGTCCTCCTGGTTCGATGCCTCCGCCGCCCGGTGGTGGGGTGCATCATGCTGCGACGATGCTGGCGGATCCGAGCATGGGTGGCCCGGGTGCGCCCCAGCCGC
>NZ_JBHVSY010000003.1:0-137171 GCF_042884935.1 Streptomyces sp. NPDC058092 | reverse complement strand
CGCCCGGTCCGCCCGGCCCTCCCGGTCCGCCCGGAATGCCGCAGGGCGGCGCCCCCACGCCGCCGCCCCCGGCGTACGGGTATCCGCAGGCACCTGTCGGTCAGCCGACCGTCGGCCCCGGCTACCAGGCCGTGCTGCGCTACCGCGCGCCCGACGGCAGCGAGCAGCAGCTGATCCGCCGCTCGGCGCCCGGCACCCCGCATCCCGAGTGGCAGATGCTGCACGAGCTGCGGGCCATGAACGTGCCGCCGCAGCAGGTCATCGAGCTGCACACCGAGCTGGAGTCGTGCGAGCTGCCGGGTGGGTACTGCGCGCGGATGATCCGGGAGACCTGGCCGCAGGTGCGGATCACCAGCGTCGCCCCGTACGGCACCGATCACGCCAGCCGTCAGCAGGGCATGCAGCATCTGCTCACCCATCAGGGCGAACTGCATCAGGTGGCGGACGGGCCGGCGCGTCCGGCGCCGGTGCGGGCGCCGTTGCCGCAGATGCAGCCCGTGCCGCCGGTGCCGCCGGAGGCCGTTGCGCAGGAGCTGCTGCAGGCCTTCGGGCCGCAGGGCATCCTCCGCTTCGATCAGCGCGCGGTGTCGCGTCAGGGTGTGCCCGAGACCGTCGCACAGACGCTGGTGTGGGCGGGGCTGCCCGCCGACTTCGGGCCGTTCTTCTGGGCGCAGCCGGGTCAGCCGGTGGTGCCGACGCTGGGTGAGCTGGCCGCCCAGCGGCAAGTGCAGGCCGCTCCGGACGCGGGGTCGTATCTCGTCATGGGGTCCGACTTCGGGCGGGCGATCTGTGTCCAGTACGGCACCGCGAACATCGTGGCGGTGCCGGTCGAGGCAGGGCCCGGCGGGCAGTCGGTGGCGCCGCAGTTCGTGAACACCGGGCTGCCGGAGTTCCAGCGTTCGATGGCGCTGCTCGGCCGGATGTGGCGGCTGCGGTTCGGGCTCAATCCGGAGCAGGCGGGCCGCTGGACGGTCGACTTCCAGGCCCAGCTGGTGGCGCTGGACGCGGCGGCGCTGGCGTCGCCGGAGAACTGGTGGTCCGTACTGCTCGAGCAGATGTGGGACGGACTGATCTGACCCGGCAGGTTTCCGCGGACGGCGCCCGGTCCCCCTCAGAGGGGGACCGGGCGCCGTGCTGTGCGCGGTCTGTGATGCCGGTCGCTTCCGTCCGGAAAGTCGCTGATCGATTCCGACTTCTGTGGCAATTGCCGCATCCTTAGACGTACTGCAGGTGGTCGGAGAGTCGGAAAGAGGCTTCAGGGATGAGTTCTGCACCGGTGTCCGCGCATGGCTTCGTCGGCGTACGGGGACGTGGCTACCGTCCGGAGCAGGTGGACCGGGCCGTGGGCGCGCTGTCGGCGGAGCGGGACGAGGCGTGGGAGCGGGTGGCCCGGCTGACCGCGCTGGTGGAGGAGTTGTCGGCCGAGTCGGTGCGGCTGAGTGAGGCCGTCGCCCAGCTGGCCCCGCAGGATTACGCGTCGCTCGGTGAGCGCGCCCAGCGGATCCTGGCGCTCGCCGAGGGCGAGGCCGAGGCCGTCCAGGGCGCCGCCCAGGAGGAGGCGCAGGCGTTGCGGGACGCGGCGGACGAGGCGGGCCGGGGTCTTCGCGAGTCGGCGCGCGCGGACGCCGGGGCGATGTGGACAGCGGCCGAGAAACATGCCGACGAGACGTTGTCCGCGGCCCGGGGCACCGCCGAGCAGACCCTCGTCGAGGCCTGCGAGGAGGCCGCGGAGGTGCGGGAGCTGGCGGAGTCCGCGATGGCCGAGACGCGTCGTCGCACCGCGAGCGTCCTGGCCCACCAGGAGCAGGAGCACGCCGAGCGGTGGAGCGCGGCCGAACGTGAGGTGGTGGAGGCCGAGGCGGCGCAGGCGGCGCGGCACGACGAGCTGACCGAGCAGGCGGAGGCCCGTCTGGCCGAGGCGCGGCGGGCGCTGGCGGAGACGGAGGAGGCCGCACGGCACGGTCAGGAGGACGCGGAGGCGCAGGGCGCGGAGCTGATCGCGGCGGCCAGGATCCGTGAGGAGCGGGTGGTCCGGGAGACGGAGCGGATTCTGCGGGAGCACGAGGAGGGCCGCGAGGAGGTGCAGGCGCACATGGCGCACGTACGGAACTCCCTCGCGGCGCTCACCGGGCGGGTGGGCCCGACGGAGGACTGATCAGTGCACTGTCACTGTCACGGGTATTCGCGTAGGTGGAACCGGGCTGCGACGGCCTCAAGGACTGGCGGCGTGACATCGCGTTCTTCAGTGAGGTCCGGGCCTGGACGCCCTCGCACTCGGTGTCACGGAAGTCGAGCCGTCACGGCCAGGTGTTCTCGATGCAGTCGTGCCGGATCGCATAGGCGGCCGGACCGCCCTTCTCGACCGCCCGGTAGACAGCGGAACGATGGGTATCGAGGCGCTGCACCATCTCGATACTGCGCAGCTGCTGGTTGTCGAGATAGAAGAGCACGGCCGACCGGTCCAGGACGGGCCGGATTTCCCGGTCGCGTGTCTTGATGCGGCCGTCCTTGGTCAACGGGACCCACGAACGGTCGAGGCCGTGGGTGATCCACTCCTCGTCGGGGATGTGCTGTCCGTCTTCCGGAAACACGTCCGCGATGCGGTGGACGACCCAGCCCCGTGCCCGCAACTCCTCCGCTACACGACGCCCGAAATTCCGGTCGAGTAAGAACTCAGGCTGCAAGGTGCACCACTGCTTCGCAGAGCGCGTCCACCTGCTCCGGAGTCATGTCGAAGTCGTAGGCGATGTCCTCGACACTTTCCCCGGCCTCCCACAGATCGGTGATGGCTTTGACGGAGACATGGTTCGCCGCGACGACCGGCAGCCCGCGTCCGAACCGGGGGTCGATCACGACCGGGACCTTCTCCCCGTACTGCCTGAGTTGCAGGCTCGACGGGAAATCGTCGTCCGCCTCCCACGTGAGGTAGCGGAGGTATTCGGCCACGACCTCGTGGATGGGTGCTTGGCCGTCCCTCGCCCTGCGCAGGTCGCCGAGGCCGTGCTCGACGAAGATGTCCACGCCGTCCGTCGCGATGCGCTTCGAGACCAGGCCGTACGGGGTGTCGAAGGCATCCCGCACGGCGGCTGCGGCCTCTCTGATCTCGCTCATCCGCAGCCCGAGGGTGCGCAGGGACCGCAGGACGTGGGCCTCGGCCACCGCGATGAACGGTACGGAGGGTTGCCCCTTGCGTACCGGTTCCACCGCGTGCACCAGGGGGGCGCCGGCGGCTTTTCCGTTCAGCCAGGCGGTGAGGGTCGAAGACGGAATCTGCAGGTACGAGGACGTCTCCGTGGGCGTCAGGAAGCCGTCCGTGAATCTGTCGACCATGTCCACCTCCCGTGGCATCGGCCCGCATCGTTGCATATCACCCGGCCTGTCGCTCGCAGGCGGCGTATCCGGATGTCCGCCCACGTGCCGTCCCTCGGATGCCGCAGCGTGTCGGCCGGTCCGAGGGCCCGCCGACTACCGGCCGGGGTGGAAGCGGCGGTCTCTCTTCAATTCGGCTATGAACGAGGTCCAGGAGGGCGCGGCGAAGGCCAGTGCCGGGCCGTGGACCGCCTTGCTGTCACGGACGGGGACGACTCCGGGGAATCCGTCCGCCACTTCCACGCAGTTGCCTCCCTCCTGATTGCTGTAGCTGCTTTTGCGCCAGGCGGCGGCGGTCGGATCGGGACGGGACACTCGCGTCACGGTGGTTGTCCTCCATCGCGGATCGGATCATGTCGAGCGACATGAGAGGGGGCAGAGCTGCCGCCCGGAGCTGATCGTAGGTCACCGCGAAGCGCCTGACTTCCTCTGGATCCTCGATCAACTGGCCGTAGTGCGCGCCTTCTGTGTAGCTGACCTCTGTGCCGCCTGGAAGGACCAGAACGGTCAGGGATCCGCCCATGGCGGCGTGCTCGCCCTGGGCGAACGGCAGTACCTGCAGAGTGATGTGGGGTTCCTCGGCCGCGGCCAGCAGGTGGGCCAGTTGGGCGCGCATGACTGCCGGGCCACCCACCGGGCGTCGTAGCACTGCCTCGTCGAGGACCACCCACAACTCGGGACGATCGACGGACCGCAGGCGCTGCTGGCGGTCCATTCGTGCCGTCAGCCGCTCCTCCAGGTGTTCCTCGCTCTTGAGCGTGCGTCCGACACTCAGTACCGCCCGTGCGTAGGCCTCGGTCTGCAGTAGGCCCGGCACCACGTGTGCGGCGTACTCCCTGATCACCGCCGCTCGCGCCGAGAGGGCCATGAACGTCTGTGCCCAGTCCGGGAACGCCTCCCGGTGGACGAACGGCCACAGGTCGACCAGCAGGTCGTCCGCCACCAGTGCGGTGTCCAGGGCCTGTGCCAGCGTCTGGGTCGGCTTGGCTCCGGACGACCGCTCGATCTGGGTGATCCGGGTGCTGACGACGTGTGTCATCCTGCCCAGTTCGGCCTGGGTCAGCCCGGCCGCCGCACGGAGTTTGCGTACGCGTGAACCGAACAGCGCGGCCATCGATTCCTGGGGGTCGATCGCCTTGGCCATGGCTTCACTTCCTCTGCTTACGGCCGGGAAGGTAATGCTTCGTCACCTTCTGAGCCTAGGTGTTCCGGTCGACTCTTGACTGCGGAACGTAGCGAATTCCGCACTCTGTGGGATGCGCGAGGAATGACAGGACGGGATGGGCCGCACCATGCTCAAGGCAGTGACTGTGCCGGACGACGGGCCGGAGCGAGAGTCGAACGGCACTTCGCATGCGGAAGGACGCGAGGCAATGACGCCCCCGGCCGTCCAACGGCGCTTCTTCTCGATGCAGTTCACGTCCACCGCGCGCGGTGCCCGGCTCGCCCGGCAGGCGACGGTGAGGCACCTCGGGCAGTGGGAGTTCTCCCCGGCGTCGGAGGTCTCCTGCACCGTCGCCCTGGTGGTGGCCGAGCTCGCGGCCAATGCTGTGCGCCATGGCCGGGTCCCTGGCCGGAACTTCCTCCTGAGCGTGACGTACGAGACGGGAGCTCGCCGGATCCGTGTCGAGGTCTCCGATGCCTGCCCGGAGCTGCCGCCGGTCGGCCCGTTTACGCCGGCCGATGACGAGGAGTCGGGGCGGGGGCTGGTCCTCGTCGGTGCGCTTGCTGCCCGGTGGGGGGCGGCTCCGCGCACTCCCCTCGGGAAGACGGTGTGGGCGGAGTGCCTTGCCGAGCCAACTGATGCTGAATAGCGCCTAGTTGTTGGTAACCCGGGTCGCAACATCGGCCGCGAGCCGCATCTATCTGGATTCGGTCTCCGTTACCGGGTTCCGCGGAATCGGGCCCAGGGTGAAGCTCGACCTCGCTCCCCGGCCCGGTGTGACGTTGGTCGTGGGGCGCAACGGCTCGGGCAAGTCGAGCCTTGCCGAGCGCTCACCCCGGGGGCGTCCTGTCACCGATGTCGTGACCTTGTTGGACATCTGATCGCCATTCTCCGGCCGACGCCTGCGGACTCCGCGCCCCCGTCCTCAGGGGCGGGGCGCCGGTGGCACCCCCGCCAGGATCCGGGGCTCCTCCTCGTCGTACCGGCGGCGGGCCTCGGCCGCCGTGTATCGGGGGAGCACCGTGCCCAGCCAGCCCGCCAGGAATCCGGCCGGGATGGAGACGAGGCCGGTCGTGGTGAACGGGAACCAGTTGAAGTCGTGACCGGGGAAGACCGAGGAGGGTGAGCCCGAGACCAGATTGGTGCCGGTGATCAGCACCATGACGGTGACGGTGCCGACGATCAGGGTGCAGAGCAGTCCGGTGCGCGTGAAGCGGCGCCAGAACATGCTGTAGACGAGGGCCGGGGCCAGCGCCGACGCGCCGACGCAGAACGAGAGCGTCGCCAGTGCCTGCACGTTCCAGTGTCTGGCCACGACGGCGAGGGTGATGGCGAGCAGGCCGATGGCGACCGCCGAGGCCTGTGCCGTACGCATTTCGGACAGGCGCGGCAGTGGCTTTCTGTCCGGGTCGCGCACCCCGTGCAGTCCGTGGGCGAAGAGATCGTGTGCGAGGGAGTTCGCGCAGGCGAGGATCATTCCGGCGACGGAGGCGAGCAGCGTCAGGAAGATCGCTGTCGTCATCGTCGTGACGATCAGCGCGCCCAGTTGGCCGCCGCCCGCGACCATGCCGCTGACCTGGAGGATCGAGCTGTTTCCGGATGCTCCGGCGGCGTTGATGCGGTCGTGGCCGACGAGTGCGCCCGCGCCGAAGCCGATCACGACGACGAGGAGACAGATCGTGGCGACCACGGCGATCGCCCAGGACAGTGAGCGGCGGACGGCCTGGGTGGAGCGGCCGCTCGTCATGCGCATGGCCACGTGGGGCAGGCAGGCGGCACCGAGTACCACGGTCAGTTCGGAGCTGACCATGTCGAGTCCGCTGCCCTCGAACTGGAGCCCCGAGCGCAGATACGCGGCCCCGGCGCCGCTGCTGTTCCGGGCGGCCGAGAGCAGGGCGCCGGTGTCCCAGCCGAAACGGTTCATGACCAGTACGGAGATGGTGAAGGCGGCGACGAAGAGGACCACGGTCTTCACGATCTGGATCAGTGACGTGCCCTTCATGCCGCCGATCGACGCGTAGGCGATCATCAGGATGCCGAGCCCGATGATGGCGCCGGTGCGGAATCCCGAACTGTCGAAGCCCAGGATGAAGGCGAGCAGATCGCCGCTGCTGGCGAGTTGGACGACCATCATCGGGACGAGCGCGGCGAGGGTGGTCGCACAGGCGGTGATGCGGACGGCGCGGCCGGGGGCGCGGCGCACGAGCAGGTCGCCCATGGTGAACCCGCCCACGTTGCGCAGGGGTTCGGCCAGCAGGAACATCAGCAGGACGAGCGAGAGGGTGATGCTCAGGGCGAGGATCGTCCCGTCGTAGCCGGTGAGGGCGATGATGCCGGTGGTGCTGAGAACCGTGGCGGCGGAGAGGTAGTCGCCCGCGAGGGCGAGGCCGTTCTGCAGGGGCGAGAGCGAGTGGGAGCCGGCGTAGAACTCGTCGAGGTCGTCGCGGTCCGGACCCGTCATCACACAGAGCAGCAGGGCCACGGTGGCCACCGCGAGAAACGCCACCAGGGACATCGACCGCGCGGAGTTGTCGAATCCGTTCACCGCGCCGCTCCCGCTCTTCGGAGCCGGGCGGCGAGCGGGTCGACCGTGTGCCGGGCGGTCCGTTCGTACAGGACGATGGCGAGCAGCGTCACCGGGAGCTGGCAGAGCCCCAGCGTCAGGCCGATGTTGAGGCCGCCGAACAGCGGGCGCTCCATCAGGTCCTTGGCGAAGCCCGAGAGCAGCAGGAAAACGACGAAGTAGCCGAGTGCGGTCAGGGTCGTGATGCGCCGCAGCAGCCGGTACGCGGTGCGCAGCCGGCGCAGGTCGCCGTGGCTGGGGGCTCCGGCCGCGGGGGTGGCGGGCGGTCCCGGCAGATCCGGGGGCGGTACGGGGTCCGAACTCTGCCAGGGCAGCAGGTAATCGGGGAGTTGCGGGGGCGGAGGCTGATGCCGTCGGGGCGCCGTCGGCGGCCGTTCGGGCCAGGAGGAGTACGGGGACGGGGGTGGGCTTCCGTACGACATCGGGGTGCTGCTCCTTGCATGGCTCGGGTCCTGGGCTGGACGGCAAGGCAGGAGTGCGGTGGTGCTGTCGGAAGCGTGAACATTACTCGCGGGTATGGGGAGTTGGGGAGACGTTGGCCGGAACTACCCAAGGTAATGGCTCAGTTGGGTGAGGTCCGGCCTGGCGGAAGCCCCGTGGAAAGGTCTTCGACGGCGCTTGTTCACCTGTGGGGACGGCGACACGGGCCCGCCCGGCGCCGTGGCGCCGGGCGTCTGCGGTCTACCGCGCCGGGGCGTCGCTCGCGGGCTCCTCGGGAAGGACGGGGAAGCGGCGCGGGGCCACGAAGACGAGCACGAGGAGGGCGAGTGCCGCGGCCCCGGCGGCGCCCAGGTAGACGTGGTCGACGGCGGCGTCGACGGCCCGCCGCAGATAGTCCGTCGCAGCGGCCGAGAGCCTGCCCGGGTCGTCCAGGGCGTGCGAGATCGCGTCCAGGTCGCCCGGCAGTCCGGGCACCGGGGCGGCGGCCAGCCGGGACGCGAGGATCCCGTTGGCGACGGCCCCGAAGAGCGCGGCGCCGACGCTCTGGCCGACCTGGCGGCAGAAGAGCACGGACGCGGTCGTCGTACCGCGCTCGGCCCAGCCGACCGTCGACTGGACGCCGACGATCAGTGGCAGCTGGAACAGGCCGAGCGCCGCGCCGAGCAGCAGCATGATCAGGGCGGGCTGCCAGGCCTCGCCCGGATACGGCAGCAGCGGGAAGGCGAGCAGTATCAGCAGGGCGCAGCTCATGCCGGTGATCGCGGTGCGGCGGAAGCCGATGCGGTTGTAGACGCGGTTGGAGAACGCCGCCGCCACCGGCCAGCTCAGGGTCATCACGGACAGGACGAATCCGGCGGCGATCGGGCCGAGGCCCAGCACCGACTGGGCGTACGTCGGCAGGAAGACCGTGGGGGCGACCATCAGCAGCCCCATCGCGCCCAGCGCCAGATTGACCGAGGCGATGGTCCGCCGCCGCCAGACCCAGCCGGGAATGATCGGCTCGGCGGCCCGCCGTTCGACGACGACGGTCAGCGCGCCGAGCGCGACGCTGCCGGCCAGCAGCCCGAGGGACGGGGCGGAGAGCCAGGGCCAGGCGACCCCGCCCTGGACGAGCGCGGTCAGCAGCAGGGTGCCCGTCGCGAAGACGAGGAGGGCGCCCGCCCAGTCGATCCGGGGGCGGGGCGCACCGGCCGCCCGGCGGGTGCCGGACGGCTCGTGGAGGTGACGTACGACGAGCCAGAGTGCGAGCGCCCCGACCGGCAGATTGATCAGGAAGATCCAGCGCCAGTCGGCGTACACCGCGAGCAGCCCGCCGATCACCGGCCCCGCGACCGCCGAAGTGGCCCACACGGTCGACAGCTTGGCCTGGATCTTCGGGCGTTCCTTGAGCGGGTAGAGGTCCGCGGCGATGGTCTGCACGGTGCCTTGCAGGGCGCCGCCGCCCAGCCCCTGGACGACCCGGAAGGCGATCAGCGCGGCCATGTTCCAGGCGGCGGCGCAGAGCACCGAACCGAACAGGAAGAGGGCTATGCCGGCGATCAGGACCGGCTTGCGGCCGAAGGTGTCGGAGAGTTTTCCGTACACCGGCAGGGAGACCGTCACGGCCAGCAGATAGCCGGAGAACAGCCACGAGAAGACGGAGAAGCCGCCGAGATCGCCGACGATCTGCGGGACGGCGGTGGAGACGATGGTGCCGTCGATGGCCGACAGGGCCATCCCGAGCATCAGGGCGGCGACCACCGGACCGCGTCCGCGCGGCGTCGCGGGGGAGGGGCCCGGGGCGACCCCGGAGCCCGGTATCGCTTCGGTACCGCCGTCCCCGTTACCGCCCGCGTCGCTCACCAAGATTCCTTCCCCCTGCACGTATTTTCTCGGGACACTGTCTCACCCGTGGGTCGCGGCCGGGAGGTGCCGCTGCTGGGGGAGGAGACCGGGGCGGGTCCGACGTCCCCTGCCGACCTCGGCACGTGCACCCCCGGGTCCAGCCCCTGACACGGTTCTCCACCCGGGGGCCGAGACCCCTAGGGGGTGCTCCCCAGTTCGGCCCAGGGGCGGTTCCTCCCGGCGGAGGACGTGACGGCGGGGGCCCGTTCCTTAACGTGTTCCTACACCGCGAAATGCGGCTGATTCCCACCGCGGATGCGGCAGACCGCAGGGGGCGGGGTGGGGAAAACCCCACCCGAAGACTGCGCTGGGCACCAGCGCGCCGGGCCCCTGGGAACACCAGACTTCAGACGTACGCCGCGACCACTCGAAAACTGCATGACCGACATAGGAGATAAACCGTGACAACGGCTGTAACCATTCCCAGGCACGGGGGCACTGGAGGGCGTACGGCCGTCGCTGCGCGAGCGCGACAGGTCGTCAAGGCGTACGGGGCGGGGGAGACCCGGGTCGTCGCGCTCGACCATGTCGATGTGGACATCGCCCGCGGACAGTTCACGGCGATCATGGGCCCGTCCGGCTCCGGCAAGTCGACCCTGATGCACTGCCTGGCCGGCCTGGACACCGTGACCTCCGGTCAGATCTTCCTCGACGAGACCGAGATCACCGGGCTCAAGGACAAGAAGCTCACCCAGCTCCGCCGGGACCGGATCGGCTTCATCTTCCAGGCGTTCAACCTGCTCCCCACGCTCAACGCGCTGGAGAACATCACACTGCCGATGGACATCGCGGGCCGCAAGCCCGACGCGGCCTGGCTGCGGCAGGTCGTGGAGACGGTCGGTCTCGCCGATCGGCTGAAGCACCGGCCCACCGAGCTCTCCGGCGGCCAGCAGCAGCGCGTCGCGGTGGCCAGGGCGCTCGCCGCCCGGCCGGAGATCATCTTCGGTGACGAGCCCACCGGAAACCTGGACTCGCGGGCCGGCGCCGAGGTACTGAGCTTCCTGCGCAGGTCCGTCGACGAGCTGGGCCAGACCATCGTCATGGTCACCCACGACCCGGTCGCCGCCTCCTACGCGGACCGGGTGCTGTACCTCGCCGACGGACGCATCGTCGACGAGATGCACAACCCGACGGCCGACCAGGTCCTCGACCGCATGAAGGACTTCGACTCGCGCGGGCGGACGTCATGACCGTCTGGAAGACATCGAGGCGCAACTTCTTCGCGCACAAGGGACGCATGGCGCTCTCCGCCGTCGCGGTCCTGCTGTCGGTGGCGTTCGTGTGCGGCACGCTCGTCTTCACCGACACCATGAACACCACGTTCGACAAACTCTTCGCCGCGACGTCGGCCGATGTCACCGTCAGCCCGAAGACCTCCGAGGACGACGACCGGCTTCCGGAGAACGGCAAGCCCGTCACGCTCCCCGCCTCCGCCGTCCAGCAGGTCGGCAAGGCCACCGGCGTGAAGGACGCCGAGGGCGCGGTCTCCAGCATGTCCGTCACCGTCGTCGACAGCCACGACAAGAACATGGGCTCCACGACGGGCGCCCCGACGATCGCGGGGAACTGGACGAAGAACGACCTGCGTTCGATGGAGATCACCTCCGGCCACGCGCCGCGCGGCCCGACCGAGGTGATGGTCGACGCCGACACCGTCGACAAGCACCACCTGAAGCTCGGTGACGAACTGCGCACCATCGCCGCCACCGGCGACATCAACGCGAAGATCAGCGGAATCGCCACCTTCAAGGTCACCAACCCCGGCGCGGCGGTCGTCTACTTCGACACCGTCACCGCGCAGACGAAGCTGCTCGGCAAGCCGGACGTCTTCAGCCTCATCTCCGTCACCGCCGAACAGGGCGTCAGCGACACGCAGTTGAAGCAGGCCGTCGCCACGGCGCTCGGTGACACCTCCGCGTACAAGCTCCAGACGCAGAAGGAGGCCGCGGACGCCAACAAGGACTCGATGGGCTCCTTCCTCGACGTCATGAAGTACGCGATGCTCGGCTTCGCCGGGATCGCCTTCCTCGTCGGCATCTTCCTGATCGTCAACACCTTCTCGATGCTGGTCGCCCAGCGCACCCGCGAGATCGGCCTGATGCGGGCCATCGGCTCCAGCCGCAAGCAGGTCAACCGTTCCGTGCTCATCGAGGCGCTGTTCCTCGGCATCCTCGGCTCCGTCCTCGGCGTCGGCGCGGGCATCGGCATCGCCGTCGGCCTGATGAAGCTCATGGGCGCCGTGGGCATGGACCTGTCCACCGACGACCTCACGGTCGCCTGGACGACCCCGGTCGTCGGCCTCGCGCTCGGCATCATCGTGACCGTCGTCGCCGCGTACATCCCGGCCCGTCGCGCCGGGAAGATCTCCCCGATGGCCGCCCTGCGCGACGCCGGAACCCCGGCGGACGGCCGGGCCGGCCGGATCAGGGCCGCGATCGGCCTGGCCCTCACCCTCGGCGGCGGCACCGCGCTCTACGCCGCGACGCGGGCCGACAAGTCGAGTGAGGGCTCGCTCTTCCTCGGTGCGGGCGTGGTCCTCACCCTGATCGGCTTCATCGTGATCGGCCCGCTGCTGGCCGGCTTCGTGGTCCGGGTGCTGAGCGCGGTCATGCTGAGGATGTTCGGCCCCGTCGGACGGCTCGCGGAGCGCAACGCCCTGCGCAACCCGCGCCGCACCGGAGCGACCGGCGCCGCCCTGATGATCGGCCTCGCCCTGGTCGCCTGCCTCTCGGTCGTCGGCTCCTCCATGGTCGCCTCGGCCACCGAGGAACTCGACAAGTCGGTCGGCGCCGACTTCATCGTCCAGCCGGCCGGCGGCAACCCGACGCTCCTCGTGGACCAGGCGGTCAAGTCCCTGGAGTCCGTGCCGGACATCGAGCACCTCACCGGCTACAAGGTCGTCAGCGCCAGGATCACGGCTCCCGACGGCACCACCGAGAACAACGCCCTGGCCGCCGTCGATCCCACGTACCAGGAGGACGTCCGGCGCGAGACGGTCGCCGGGAAGCTGGCCGACGCGTACGGCAAGGACGCCATGTCCGTCGGCGACACGTACGCCACCAAGCACCACCTCAAGGTCGGCGACCGGCTCACCGTCGCGTTCAAGGGCGGCGAGACCACGAAGCTGAGGCTTGCCGCGATCACCTCGGACGATGTGAACATCGACAAGGGTGCGATGTACACGAACGTCGCGACCGCCGCGCGGTACGTCCCCGCCGACAGCCTGCCGAAGAACATGATGATGTTCGCGAAGGCAGCGGACGGCAAGGAGAAGGAGGCGTACGCCGCGCTGAAGGCCGCCCTCGTCAAGTACCCGCAGTACGAGGTGAAGAACCAGGCCGACTTCAAGCAGCAGCTGAAGGACCAGATCGGCCAGCTGCTGAACATCGTCTACGGCCTGCTGGCGCTCGCGATCATCGTCGCGGTGCTCGGTGTGGTGAACACCCTGGCCCTGTCGGTGGTCGAGCGGACCCGTGAGATCGGCCTGATGCGCGCCATCGGCCTCTCCCGCCGCCAGCTGCGAAGGATGATCCGCCTGGAGTCGGTGGTCATCGCGGTCTTCGGCGCCCTGCTCGGCCTCGGCCTCGGCATGGGCTGGGGCACGGCGGCCCAGAAGCTGCTGGCTCTGGAGGGCCTCGGCGTCCTGGAGATCCCGTGGCCGACGATCCTCACGGTCTTCGTCGCCTCGGCCTTCGTCGGCCTGTTCGCGGCCCTGGTCCCGGCGTTCCGGGCGGGCAGGATGAACGTGCTGAACGCGATCGCCACGGAATAGCGAGGGCGACGGCCGATGCAGGATGACGTATTCCGGCCCCGGGGTGTTCCTCGAACGCCGCTAGTCTGGGGTACATGACGAACACGGCGATCTACCTGCGGCTGTCCCGGGACTCTGAGAACTCGACATCCATCGAGACCCAGCGGGCAGCCGCACACCGCTGGCTAGAGGCACACGGACACAACCCGGCGGATGCCGTCGAGTACATAGACGCAGGCGTGTCCGGCGCGAAGCCCCTGGAACAGCGCAAGGGCATGCGTGAACTCATGGCGGCCCGTCCCGCTGTAATTGTGGCGTGGAAGCTGGACCGCTATGCCCGCAGCGTTAGCGAGTTCCTGCGGCTCGTCGCATGGGCCGAATCCCGCGGGGCATCGCTGGCAACGACTGACGGCACGATCGATACCACCTCGCCGACCGGCCGGATGGTCGCAACCGTTCTCGCTGCTCTCGCTGAGTGGGAACGCTCGATGATTACCGCGCGGATCACCGAGGGACACGGAACACGACGTGCCCAGGGTCGCTGGCCCAGCGGTAAGGCACCGTTTGGCTACCGAATCGAGCGCCGGGACGGTGCCGCCTATCTCGCTGTCGACGACGAGCAGGCGGCGCTCATTCGCAAGGCCGTGGCCAAACTGGTCGACGACGGCACGGTCACGGGCACTGCCCCCATGGTTGGTCTGTCGGAACGTCAGTGGCGCTTTCTCCTGAAGGCCCCAATCCTGCGTGGTCAGCGCGAGCACAAGGGCGAATTGGTGCTGGCCGACGATGGCATCACCCCGGTGCAGTTCGGTGAACCCATCCTCACTGCCGCTGATGCCCAAGCGGTCCGTAAGCGTCTCGATGCTCTCGCTACAGGCGCCGATCGCGCTCCCCGCCGGGCGGCCCCCCTCTGCTCCGGCATGGGCTTCTGCTATCGCTGTTCGGGCCGACTGACGGGCGGTACGTCCGAGGGGGTGGACCGGTACAAGTGCAAGGCAGGCCACGTGTCCGTCACTGCTGTGCAGATGGACCAGCGCGTGGAGGCCGAGTTCCTGACCCGGTTCGGCTCGTTCACAGAAACAGTGATCCGCCGGGAGGGTGGCAACGACCTGTCCGCCGAGATGCTGGAGGCCCAGGAACAGGCAGCGAGGCTAGGCAAGCGAATGGCTACAGCCGGTCCGCTGATGATGGGCACGCTGGAGGAACTGTCTGCCGAACTGGAAGCCGCGTACGCCGCCCTGCGCGCTGCTCACGATCCGGAGGTCCGCGAGGTGCCCGTGCCCACTGGAAGGACGCTGACAGAGGCGTGGAGCGATCCTGCGGAACGGCCCCGGTTGCTCGCTGCAATGGGCCTGCGAGTAGAGCTCGGTCCGCGTGCTGCCGATGACCGGCTGAGTATCAGTTGGGGTTCGGTGCCGGAGGACGACGTCTCTTAACTGCGGGAACGCGCGAGGGGCTTCGGCCGAGCCTCGTAGAATCGTGGTGTGGCATTCATGAGCACTCCGCACTGCTGCTTCCACTGATCGGGAGGCTGTGAGGGCGATGCCGGACGGCATCGCCCTCTTTGGTATGCCTGCCGCGTGACCCGCGTTCCGGCGCTGCCCGCATCGAGGGCGGAGGCCGATCCGTTCCTCCTGGGACGGCGATCTTCTGAGCGCGCGTGCAGGCACGGTCCCTTCCCTTCACCGTTGCCAGGAGTGCCTTGTGCCTGTTTCGCTTCCCCCTGCCCTCGAATCGTTCCTCGATCTCCTGCGCTGTCCGACGTGCGGCGCGTGTCTCCGCTCCGACCGCGGCGCGCTGCGCTGCCCGGCGGGCCACACCTTCGATATCTCCCGGCATGGCTATGTCAGCCTCCTGACGGGCACCCGCGCCACCAGCGGCGACGACGCGGCCATGGCCCGAGCCTGGGACCGGTTTCTGGCCACCGGCAGGTACGGGCCGATCCGCCGGATCGTGGCTCACCTGGTGGCCGACGACGTGCCCGAGCAGAGCGCTGTGGTGGACGTCGGATGCGGCACGGGCTACTACCTGGCCGGCGCCCTTGAGCAGCTGCCCGATGCCCGCGGTCTGGGCCTGGACACCTCGGTGCGCGCCCTGCGCGCCACGGCCCGTGCCCATGAGCGAGCAGCTGCCGCGACGTGGGACGTCTTCCGTCCCCTCCCGCTGGCCGACGGGATGGCCGACGTCGTGCTGGACGTGTTCGCCCCGCGCAACCCATCCGAGTTTCACCGGGTGCTGCGCCCGGGCGGCCGGCTGGTCGTGGTGCGTCCGACCGGGCGGCACCTGCCCGAGTTGCGCAGCCAGGTGCCCGGAATGGTTGCGATCGACCCGGCCAAGGAACGTCGCCTGCACAAGGCGCTGGCCCCCTTCTTCGAGGCCGCGGGTACCGAGCTGGTCGAGTACGTTACGTCCTTGACCAGACCGGAGGCCCTTGATCTGGTGGGGATGACGCCGAGCGCACGCCATCTGAACCGTGCAGACCTGGGCGATTGCGGTCTTGTGCCCGACCAGGTCACCGTCTCCGTGCTGGCCACCGCCTACCGGCCTCGGTGACCACAAGCGGGCGCACGCGCCTACTGACCGACGAGCAGTGGGCACGCCTGGCGCCCTACCTTCCCTGCGACACAGGGAAGGTAGGGCGCCCGTTCGCCGACCACCGCCGCATCATCGAGGGAATCATCTACCGGTACCGCACCGGGATTCCCTGGCGAGACCTGCCCCACGAGGTGTTCGGGCCCTGGCAGACGGTGTGGAAACGACATCGTAGGTGGGCAGCTGACGGCACGTGGGACTCGGTTCTGGCGCAACTGACCGCCCAGGCAGACGAGATCGACGAGATCGACGAGATCGACGAGATCGACGAGATCGACTGGACGGTCTGGGCGGACTCGACGATCAACCGGGCTCATCAGCACGCCACGAACACGACTAGGCCGGAGCCGGACACCGGCGCCGCCACCCTCCGCGGCGAGAGCGAGGCTACGGTGATCGACCGTGAACCTGCGGCGCACGCAGTAGGCCGATCCCGCGGCGGCCTGACAACCAAGATCCATCACGCCGTGGACGGCAACGGCTGTCCACTGGCCGTCGTGGTACCCCGGGCCAGGTCCACGATGGACAGATCCTGCCGCTCCTGCTGGGCGATATCCGGGTCCCGCGATGCGGCCGAGGCAGGCCACGAACCACACCGTACGCCCTGCTCGGAGGCAAGACATCCCGCGCGGATATGCGTCAAGCCGCTGCTGCAGAGAGTTCGGCTGACGGCTGTGGGAAGGCGATTGCTTCGTCGTAGATGTGACCGTTCTGGAGGCAGTAGAACAGCATTCCCATGAAGCGGTTGAAGAGGTTCCGCTGGGCAGCGACGTGGCGGTCGCCGGCCTCTCGGCGGCGGTCGTAGTGGGCTCTGGCGCCTGGTGAGCGGGTCAGGGGAGACGAAGGCCCAGACGTAACCGACGGCTGCCAATCTCTGATTCTTGATCTTCCGACTCATGGCCGTGCAGCTCTTGCCGTTGGACCTGGTGACCGGGGCGCTTCACGCGTAGGCCTTGAGCGATCCGGCGTTGGCAAAGCGGGTCCGGTCATCGCCAATCTCTGCCAGGACCCGGGCGCCGGTCAGCGAGGCGAGACCCGGAAAACTGCTGATGATCGGGGCATCGGGATGCTCTTCGAAGGCTTGCGCGACGGCTTCTTCGAGCTGTTCAGCGTTGTCGCAGGCGGTGTTCAGCTGCCTGAGTAGAGCGGACGTCTGATGCCCGAGGGCTGCCTCGACTTGCGGGAGTTGGTGGAGATACTCGCGCTTGAAGACTTCATGGAGTCTCGCGGCTCAGGTCTGGATGCCGTGGACCCTGCCAGCTTGCTCGAGCAGGGACTGCAGGCGCTGCCGTGTCAGCTTCGCCGCCATGCTTGGCGTCGGGGCTGCAGCCAGGATGCTGCGGGCGAACGGCAGGCTGCTTTCGATGCCGCCGCCGAGATTCGGAACCACCCGCACGGGGGACGGGCATGACGCGCGCGCTGTACCGATATGCAGACCACACGATCCGCCACGCACCGGAAGGCGGGATCACGTACGAAGCGTCCTGCGCTGCCTATGGATGCGGCGAGGAATCCGGCCCCAGGGCCAGTAGGAGACGGCACAGGAAGTGTCTGCGGCACAGCGGCATGACCGGCCATTCGCTGTTCCGGCGGGTGGTGACTGACCACGCCCGAGTGACCCAGCCGAGTAGGCCCCGGCCCGCTGAGCAACGGCGAGCAACACAGCTCAGCGCGTCGGTACTGCCCCATTCATGCGCTGCCCCCAGGCGTATGGGCGAGGCCGGATTCGTGCCCGTACGGTCCGGGGCGCGGGGTGGGGCTGCCAGCCCTGGCGCGGGCGCGTCGTACGGGGCGGAGCTGTCGATCCGGCTCGTGCCCGTCGCGCGGGGTTGAGCCGCCGGCCCCGGCGCGGCCCGTTGCACGAACCCGCTCGGGGCCGCGCCGCCGGCCCGATGCGGGCCCGCTGCGCGGGCGGCCGGATCCGACCCGCTGAGCCGGATTGCGGGCGCGGCTGTCACAGCGGAGTCGTACGCTGGAACCCCCGGCCCGTGAGACGTGTCGGGTCCTTCGTGTTGCCCCTACGCGTCGCCCCTGGCAGCAGCCGGCTGTCAGACCTCGCCCTCGTTACCCGGACGGAAGCCCTTCATGAGCCTGCACGGCCTGCTGGATGTCGTCGTACGTGACCCGGCACTCTCCGAAGCGGTGAAGGCCGCCACCGACGGCCACCGGATGCATGTCGACCTCGTCGGTCCGCCCGCCGCCCGCCCCTTCGCCGTGGCCGCGCTGGCCCGCGAGACCGACCGGACCGTGCTCGCCGTCACCGCGACCGGCCGGGAGGCCGAGGACCTGGCGGCCGCGCTGCGCACCCTGCTGCCGCCGGAAACGATCGCGGAGTTCCCGTCCTGGGAGACCCTGCCGCACGAGCGGCTCTCGCCCCGCTCCGACACCGTGGGCCGCCGCCTCGCCGTGCTGCGGCGCCTGGCGCACCCGAGGAAGGACGACCCCGAGACCGGCCCGGTCAAGGTCGTCGTCGCACCCGTCCGCTCCGTGCTCCAGCCGCAGGTCAAGGGGCTCGGCGACCTGGAACCCGTAGCGCTGCGCATCGGACAGAGCGCCGACCTCGGCAAGACGGTCGACGCGCTCGCGGCAGCCGCGTACTCCCGGGTCGAACTGGTCGAGAAGCGCGGCGAGTTCGCCGTGCGCGGCGGCATCCTGGATGTCTTCCCGCCGACCGAGGAGCACCCCCTTCGGGTGGAATTCTGGGGCGACGACGTCGAGGAGATCCGCTACTTCAAGATCGCCGACCAGCGGTCGCTGGAGATCGCCCAGCACGGTCTGTGGGCGCCGCCCTGCCGGGAGCTGCTGCTGACCGGCGAGGTCCGCGCGCGGGCCGCCGCCCTCGCCGAGCAGCACCCGGAGCTGGGTGAGCTGCTCGGCAAGATCGCCGAGGGGATCGCGGTGGAGGGCATGGAGTCCCTCGCCCCGGTCCTCGTCGACGACATGGAGCTGCTGCTCGACGTACTGCCCAAGGGCTCGATGGCGCTGGTCTGCGACCCGGAGCGGGTGCGTACCAGGGCGGCCGACCTGGTCGCCACCAGCCAGGAGTTCCTCCAGGCGTCCTGGGCGGCCACCGCGGGCGGCGGCCAGGCCCCGATCGATGTCGGCGCGGCCTCCCTGTGGGGCATCGCGGACGTCCGTGACCGGGCCCGCGAGCTGGAGATGATGTGGTGGTCGGTCTCCCCGTTCGCCGCGGACGACGAGCTCGACGAGGACACCCTCAAGCTCACGATGCACGCCCCGGAGTCGTACCGGGGCGACACCGCCCGCGCGCTGGCCGACACCAAGGGCTGGCTCGCGGACGGCTGGCGCACGGTGTACGTCACCGAGGGCCAGGGGCTCGCCTCCCGTACCGTCGAGGTGCTGAGCGGCGAGGGCATCGCCGCCCGCCTGGATCCCGACCTGGCCGAGATCTCCCCGTCGCTGGTCCACGTCTCCTGCGGCGCGATCGACCAAGGCTTCGTCGACCCGGCGCTCAAACTCGCCGTCCTCACCGAGACGGATCTGACCGGCCAGCGCACCGCCACCAAGGACCTGGGCCGGATGCCGGCCCGCCGCCGCAAGACGATCGATCCGCTGACGCTGGAGACCGGCGACTACATCGTCCACGAACAGCACGGGGTGGGCCGCTACGTCGAGATGGTGCAGCGTACGGTGCAGGGCGCCACCCGCGAGTACCTCCTCGTCGAGTACGCCCCGGCCAAGCGGGGCCAGCCCGGCGACCGCCTCTACATCCCGACCGACCAGCTGGAGCAGGTCACCAAGTACGTCGGCGGCGAGGCACCCACCCTGCACCGGCTCGGCGGCGCCGACTGGACGAAGACCAAGGCGCGCGCCAAGAAGGCCGTCAAGGAGATCGCCGCCGACCTGATCAAGCTGTACTCGGCGCGAATGGCGGCGCCCGGCCATGTCTTCGGCCCCGACACGCCGTGGCAGCGCGAACTGGAGGACGCCTTCCCGTACGCGGAGACGCCCGACCAGCTCACCACCATCGCCGAGGTCAAGGAGGACATGGAGAAGTCCGTCCCGATGGACCGGCTGATCTGCGGCGACGTCGGCTACGGCAAGACGGAGATCGCGGTACGGGCGGCCTTCAAGGCGGTCCAGGACGGCAAGCAGGTCGCCGTCCTCGTCCCCACGACCCTCCTGGTCCAGCAGCACTACGGCACGTTCACCGAGCGCTACTCCCAATTCCCGGTCAGCGTACGGGCGCTGAGCCGCTTCCAGTCGGATTCCGAGTCCAAGTCGACCATCGAAGGGCTCCGCGAGGGCTCCGTCGACCTGGTCATCGGCACCCACCGTCTCTTCTCCTCCGAGACGAGGTTCAAGGACCTGGGCCTGGTCATCGTCGACGAGGAGCAGCGCTTCGGTGTCGAGCACAAGGAGCAGCTGAAGAAGCTCCGCGCCAACGTGGACGTCCTCACCATGTCCGCGACGCCCATCCCCCGTACGCTCGAAATGGCCGTCACCGGCATCCGTGAGATGTCGACGATCACCACGCCGCCCGAGGAGCGCCACCCGGTCCTCACCTTCGTCGGACCGTACGAGGAGAAGCAGATCGGCGCGGCCATCCGCCGTGAACTGCTCCGCGAGGGCCAGACGTTCTACATCCACAACCGCGTCGAGTCGATCGACCGGGCCGCCGCCCGGCTGCGCGAGATCGTCCCCGAGGCGAGGATCGCGACCGCCCACGGCCAGATGTCCGAACAGTCTCTGGAGCAGGTGGTGGTGGACTTCTGGGAGAAGAAGTTCGACGTCCTGGTCTCCACGACGATCGTCGAGTCCGGCATCGACATCTCCAACGCCAACACCCTGATCGTGGAACGCGGCGACAACTTCGGCCTCTCCCAGCTCCACCAGCTGCGCGGCCGGGTCGGCCGTGGCCGCGAGCGCGGTTACGCGTACTTCCTCTACCCGCCGGAGAAGCCGCTCACCGAGACCGCCCACGAGCGCCTGGCCACGATCGCCCAGCACACCGAGATGGGCGCGGGCATGTACGTGGCGATGAAGGACCTCGAAATCCGCGGCGCCGGAAACCTGCTGGGCGGCGAACAGTCCGGCCACATCGCGGGCGTCGGCTTCGACCTGTACGTACGCATGGTGGGCGAGGCGGTCGCCGACTACCGGGCCTCCCTCGAAGGCGGCGTGGAGGAGGAGCCGCCCCTGGAGGTCAAGATCGAGCTCCCGGTCGACGCCCACGTCCCCCACGACTACGCGCCCGGCGAGCGGCTGCGCCTCCAGGCGTACCGTGCCATCGCCTCCGCCAACACGGAGGACGACATCAGGGCGGTCCGCGAGGAACTCACCGACCGCTACGGCAAGCTCCCCGAGCCGGTCGAGAACCTGCTCCTGGTCGCGGGCCTGCGCATGCTGGCCCGCGCCTGCGGCGTCGGCGAGATCGTGCTCCAGGGCTCGAACATCCGGTTCGCCCCGGTCGAGCTGCGCGAATCGCAGGAGCTCCGCCTCAAGCGCCTCTACCCGAAGACGATCATCAAGCCGGCCCTCCACCAGATCCTGGTCCCCCGCCCCACCGCCGGCAGGATCGGCGGCAAACCGGTCGTCGGCCGCGAACTGCTGGCGTGGACGGGGGAGTTCCTCACGACGATCCTGGGGTCTTGAGGGGCGCCGGATCGGGCGCGGGCGAGGTCTTGAAGACCAGCCACACGGTTTTGCCGACGACGTGATCATCGACCCCGAAGTCGTCGGCAAGCTCGCTCACAAGGCGTAACCCGCGCCCCGAGCAGGCGTCGTCGTCGGGGCGCTGGACCGCCGGCTGACCGGGTCCGCTGTCACGGACCTCCAGGCGCACCAGTTCCTCGCCCCGGAGGAGGCCGACGCAGAACTCACGCCCCGGTGGCGCACCGTGCAACAACGCGTTGGTGGCGAGCTCTGAGACGCACAGCTTTATGTTCTCGATCAGAGGATGAAGATCCCACTCGATAAGGACATCGACGACGAAGTCGCGTGAGGCACCAACGGAGGTGCGCCTGCGGGGAAAGCGTCGTTGCTGCGACAGGGACACGGTGGTTCACCGCCTTGCTCGTGGGCTGCAAGTGAGGACTGTACTGCTATTCGCGAAAAGCGGCAAGGCTTACCCTGTGGGGGTGAGCTCCAGTCGCCTACCGTGTGATGCGGCAGGCTGGTACGGGTGTTGGCTGCGGAGGAGAAGGACATGGGCGGCAGTGAATGGATCAGCACCTCGGTGCCGTACCTCGCCGCGCGTCCCGGAGCCCCAGGTGACGCATGGGCTGCAGAGGCCGCCGCTGAGGGCCGCCGGGGCAGTCAGCAAATTGTTCAGGCGGGCGAAGTGGAGGCGCCGGGACCGGTCGCGGAGTTGCTGGGGATGCCCGCCGGGCAGGGCGTCGTCGCTCGTCGCAGGATCATGTATCTCGACGGCGAACCGTGTGAGTTGACGGATACGTACTACCCCGTGGACATCGCGGGCGGCACCGGCCTGGCCGGCACTGCCAAGATCCCGGGCGGGGCGATCAGGCTTCTGGCGGACCTGGGTCATGTCGGCGTCCGCGTGCGCGAGGACGTGACCGCGCGGCCGGCGACTGAGCACGAGCGGGAGCAACTGCGGCTGGCGGCTGGGGAACCCGTACTGCAACTGACCCGGCTCACGCTGGACGACGCGGACCGGCCCATTCAGGTCGACGTAATGGCCATGCCTCCACGGCGCCAGAAATTGCGGTACGAGATCAGGATCGGATGACTGTGCCCAGACCCGAAGCGGATGCCGTCGACCGCCGTTCACTTCACGAGCGGATCGCGGCCGATCTCAGGGACCAGATCATGGGCGGGGACCTCGCTCCCGGAGCCAGTCTGCCGTCCACCGTGCACCTCAAGGAACGGTTCAACGCCTCGAACGCGACCGTGCAGAAGGCGTTGCAACTGCTCAAGGACGAACAGTTGGTGATCGGCAGGGCGGGTGCCGCGGTAACGGTCCGAGAGCATCGTCAACGAACCGTCCGCCCGGCCTCGTACATGGCTCCGGCAGGTTCGGGTGAGCCGTACCGCTGGCTGACAGAGGCCGCAAAGGACGGCTCCCGTGCGCACAGCACACTCCTTGAGGTCGCCGAGGCCGAGCCGCCCGCGGACGTTGCCGAAGCGTTCCGGCTCCCGAGGTCCGGCTCCGCACTTCTCCGGCGCCAGCTTCTCGTGATGGACGACGAACCGGTGGAACTGGTCGCGTCCTACTACCCGCTGGAGATTGCCCGTGGCACGGCAATGACGGAGCGCCGAAAGATCCCCGGCGGCACGCCGACCCTGCTCGCGGAGCTGGGCTACCCGCCGCGGCTCAGCGTGGACCGGGTCTCCGCGCGGGTACCCACGCAGGACCAGTACCAGGCGCTGCGGCTGCCCGGTGACCTGCCGGTGCTCCGTACCCTGCGCGTGGTCTACAGCGACGATGAGCGGCCGATCGAGGCGACGGTCATGGTCAAGGCAGGTCATCTGTACGAGTTGCAGTACGAGTTCACGGCGGAGTGAGCCTGGCGTTCTGTGACTCGTCGGCATGCCTGGAAGTGTGATTCCGGCCGCATCCGGCCCGAACCGCAGCCATGAACATGCCTCACAGGGGAAGACATCCGTACGATTCCCGGGTTCGGCTTTCTCCCTGTCAGGACGGCTTCGAGTGATACCTCCCCGCACGTACCGAGTGATGCTGCCCGCCATCGGCGCGGCGGCGGTGCTGGCCCTGGCCGGCTGCGACCCCGAGCAGACGTCCTCCGGGACCGGGCAGCAGGGCGGTGGACAGGCTGCCGTCACCGGGTTCGGGGCGAGTCCGCTCGACAACGCCGACGGTACGAAGCCGGGGCTCGCACCGCTCACCTTCGAGGCGGACCGGGTGGCCGGCCGGAAGATCATCGAGAAGGTGGCGACGAAGGGGCGGGGGCCGAAGACCGGGTACGCGCGCGACAAGTTCGGTTACGCGTGGAAGGACTCGATCGACGGGATACCGCTTGCCCGGAACGGCTGCGACACCCGCAACGACCTCCTCGCCAGGGATGGCAAGGACGTGAAGTTCCGGTCCGGTTCGGACTGTGTCGTCGTGTCGATGACCCTCAAGGACCCGTACACCGGCTCGACCATCGACTGGCGCAAGCAGCAGGCCACCGAGGTCCAGATCGACCACGTCATGCCGCTCTCGTACGACTGGCAGATGGGCGCCGCCCGCTGGAACGAGGCCAAGCGGCAGCAGATCGCCAACGATCCGCTCAATCTCATCCCGGTCGACGGCCCGGCCAACAACGCCAAGCGCGACTCGGGGCCGGCGTCCTGGCTGCCGCCGTACAAGCCGGTCCGCTGCTCGTACGCGGTGCGGTTCGCGCAGGTGTCGCTGAAGTACGAACTGCCGGTCACCGTCGCCGACAAGCAGGCCATGCTGGAGCAGTGCGGGGGGTGATCCCCCGCCCGAGGCCCCACCCGGCGGTGCAACGGGAGTACGCGCTGTACGTGGAGCCCCATGTGTGGGTGCGGCATCGGCTGTGAACGCGCTGCCGGAACCCGCCCGGGTGGGGGCGGGTTCCGTGGTGTCTGACTGGCCAAGGGTTCCGTGATGTCGGGCGGTTCAAGAAGGTGAGATCTGCGGTTTCTTCACCGGGAACGGCTGGTTGAACCCGGAGAACTCGACGGTGAGGGGGCGGCCGTTGCCGTCGGCGCCGTCCGTCAGGTGAGCTCTCAGCAGGTAGGGCCTGCCCTCGGAGGCGATGCTTGCCGTCCATGTCCCCTCTTCCGTCCTGCCGGTGACGGTCAGGGCAGGGACGTCGGAGGTGGAGTGGGGCCCGGGCGTCGTCGTCTTCCCCTTGCGGGCCGTCCCGCTCTTCGGGGCGAGGAGGCCGAGGAACGTCTCCCGGTCGCAGTAGCGCTCGGCCAGCTTTGCGTGCCGGTCGCCGGTGGGGGCCTTCACCCAGCGGCCGGTGAGCTTCTTGATGTCGGCGGCGGTGTTCTTGCGCGGGCCGTCCTGGGCGGCGGCCTCCTTCAGCATCGCGGCATCGGACCGGGTGTAGACCGTGCCCTCCGTCCGCACCAGCTCCAGGGTGCCTGCCGCGCCCATGGAGAGCGTGACCGTGCACGCGCCCCTGACGTCCGTGGCGACGTACGCACTGACCCGGCCCTCGGCGGAGGTCGTCTCCACCGTCATGCGCACCGACTTGGCACTCCGGGTCGCCGCGAGGGCCTTGTTGACGACCTCGGGGCCGGTCAGCCGTGCATAGGGAGCGGCGGTCCGCTCATCGTCGAAAAGTGTGCCGCAGGCCGCCGTGAGCGCAAGGACTGGCACGGTGCAGAGAGCGGCTGCCGCGGTGCGGGCGAGTGGACGCATGGCGGTCGGCTCCGGTCGGGAGAGAAGGTCAGAGCTTCAGGTCCCACTGAGTGGCGTCGTACGTAAACCCGGGGTTGACCTCGACCGTCAGGTTCTTGGCGTCCGCGGGGGCGTCGAAGGCGAACTGGACCGTGATCTTCTTGCCCGGCAGGATCGTTCCGCTGAAGCCCTCGCCGACCTTGCCGTCGAAGATCTGCTCGGCGTCCGCGCCCTCCTGGCCGTCGCGGGCCGTCACGTTGACGAGCGCGGAGTCGAACTTCTCCTTGCCCGCGTTCTCGATGACGACGGCGACCCGGTAGGCCTTGTTGCCCTTGGTGTGCCCGGCGGCGTACGCGTCCGGGGTGTACGAGGTGGCGTCGCCGACCGTGACCGTCAGATCGTCGTCGTACACGGCCGAGTCGCCGGCCTCCAGCGCCTTTCCGGTGTCCTTCTTCTTGTCGGCGGCGCCGTCCTTGGCGGAACCGTCGCCGCCGGGCTTCGGCTTCGCGGAGGCCGTCGTGTCCGACACCGCCTTGTTGAGGTCGTTCACCGCATCGTCCACCGCCTTGAACGTGATCACCGCGCCGACCACCGCGAGGATCAGCGAGATCAGGCCGAGGACGGCGCCGAAGGTGGCCATGCCCTTGTTGGTGGCCTCGCCGCGCTTGGCCCGGCCCCGGCCCACCAGACCCAGGATCAGGGCGATGACGCCGAGAATGCCCGCCAGCCAGAAGAAGAACGGGATCAGCCCCGACACGGCGCCGATGACACCCAGGACGAGGGCGGAGATGCCCAGTCCGTTACGCGCCGGGCGCGCGCCCGGCATCTCGGCGGGAGCGTACGGCTGCTGGGGCTGCGGGGACTGCGGCGGCTGCGTGAACTGGGACATGGCTGTGCCCTCCGGCAAATGCAGAGATGGGTGGTGAGCGGTTCCGTGCATCGCTCCTGTAGCGATGGGGCAATAACAGCAGAGCTTGTGAACCGAGTCAACATCGTTCACGCTGGAGGGGTTGATGCACGCTGTGAATCGGCGGTGCGTAACTGGGATCGGTATGCTCGCCCACACCGCACGAAGGCCACTGCCGGGACAGCCAGTGCCAGGACCAGGGAGACAGTCAGTGCCGGAGAACTCGACAGAGGTGACCGCGGCCGGGATCGCCCGGCTCGCAGGCGTGGGGCGGGCCGCCGTCAGCAACTGGCGCCGCCGCCACGCCGACTTCCCGAAGCCCGTCGGCGGCACTGAGACGAGCCCGTCCTTCGCCCTGCCCGAGGTCGAGCAGTGGCTGCGTGACCAGGGGAAACTCGCCGAGGTGCCCCTCCGTGAACGGGTCTGGCAGCAGCTCGCCGGACACTCGGCCGGCGCGGTCTGCGCCCTGGTCCACACGGGCTGCGCCCTGCTGCTCCGGCGGAACAGTTCCACCGCGTGGCGGGAGATCAACGCCGTGTCGGACGAGGCGATGGCCGGTGTGCTGTCCCTCGCGCTCGACGACATGCTCGCCGACCGCTTCGGGCCCGCCACGGTATCCGGACGGGCTGTTCACACTCCCGGCCGCGCCGAACTGCTTCCGTCCATTCCGCTGCTCCGCGGCGCCGCGGAGCTCGCCGCGGAGAACGGGGCCCGGGAGACCTTCGAGTTCCTGCTCGGCCGCCAACTGGACGCCAACCCACGCCAGTACACACTCACCCCGCCCGGACTCGCCGAACTCATGGCCGCCCTGGTGGAGACCGGGAAGCAGCCCGCCCGCACCGTCCTCGACCCCGCCGCGGGCACCGGCGCCCTGCTGCGCGCCGTCGATCGTCCGACCGCTCTGTACGCGCAGGAGGCCGACCCGGACCTCGCCGCGCTCACCGCACTGCGGCTCGCCCTGCACACCGACCCCGACAACAGCTGCGCCCTCGCGGCGCGGGCCGGCGACACCCTGCGTGCCGACGCCTTCCCGCAGCTGGCCGCCGACGCCGTGCTCTGCCACCCGCCGTTCAACGAACGCAACTGGGGCCACGACGAGCTCGCCTACGACCCCCGCTGGGAGTACGGGTTCCCGGCCCGCACCGAGTCCGAACTCGCCTGGGTCCAGCACGCCCTGGCCCATCTGCGCGAGGGCGGCACCGCCGTACTCCTGATGCCCCCGGCCGCCGCTTCGCGCCGCTCCGGTCGCCGGATCCGCGCGGATCTGCTGCGCCGCGGCGCCCTGCGCGCCGTCATCGCGCTCCCGGCCGGTGCCGCACCCCCGTACGGCGTTCCGCTCCACCTCTGGGTGCTGCGCAAGCCGGGCAGCGGCCCGCACCCCTCGCCCGAACTGCTGCTCGTCGACACCGCCGAACCCGCCGAATCCCCCTCGGCGGGCCCGGCGGCCGCCGCTCCGTCCGGTGGGCGCGACCGGCTCGACTGGCAGGCGGTGCGCAGCGCCGTGCTCGACGCCTGGCGGTGGTTCGAGGGCGAGCGCGAAGGCGTGGCCAACGGTGTAGGCGCGAGCGCCGTCCCCGTCATCGAACTCCTCGACGACGACGTGGACCTGGCCCCCGCGCGCCATCTGCCGCCCCCGGCCGCCGCGGGCGGGCCGGCCGAGCTGATCCGCGTAAGGGAACGGCTCACCGAGACGCTCGGACTCACCGGCACCCTCACCCCGCCGGCCGTGACCCCCTCCGAGCCGGCCCGCTGGCCGCTCACCACCGTCGGTGAACTCGCCCGCGCCGGCGCACTCCAGCTCCGCACCGGCGGCTCCGGCACCGGCCTGGCCCCCGTCCTCACGGAACACGACGTCCTCGGCTCCACCGCCCCTTCGGGAAGCCTCCCCGCCGACGGGCCCCCCGAGGAGCCCGTCCTCGTCGAACCGGGCGATGTCGTCGTCCCCGTGCTCGGCGGCGGCTCCGTCACCCGCGTCATCGACGAGGCCACCGCGGGTGCCGCACTGGGCCGCAACCTCCAGCTGCTGCGCCCCGATCCGGCCGCCCTCGACCCCTGGTTCCTCGCCGGCTTCCTGCGCGGCACCGCCAACAACCGCCAAGCCAGCAGCTACGCCTCCACCGCCACCCGGCTGGACGCCCGCCGCCTCCAGCTGCCCCGGCTGCCGCTCGCGGAACAGCGGAGGTACGGACAACGGTTCCGCGCCCTCGCCGAGTTCGAGGACGCGCTCCGGCTGGCCGGGCGACTCGGCGGGCAGCTGGTCCAGGGGATGTACGACGGGTTGACGGACGGCACGGTCACACCGCAGTGAGCTGAACCACAACGGTTCCGTACAACCCGGGGCGGGTTGTCGGTGTCGCCCTTTACGCTCGGACATGCGTGCATCGAGCGTGCGCGTGGACGATCAACGACCAGGTCTCCAGGAGCAGCCATGTACGCCCCGGGTCATCCGCCGACGCCGCCGCGCCGGGTTCCCAGCCGGGCCTGGATCGTCTCGATGCGTGTGCTGTTCGTCGTGCTCCCGGTGTGCTCGCTCGGACTGCTGCTGTGGAGCCCGCTCCTCCGCCTCGCGATCGTGCGCCGCCGGGCGTCCGACTGGTGGCTGACCGGGGCCGGTTTCGTGTTCGTCTGTGCGCTGCTGCCGATCCTCGGCAGGGACGGCAGCGACGACCCCAGCGGCATCGACAACGTCCTCATACCGCTGCTGCTGGTGATGATGGTGGCCGCTCCCGCGTACTACCTGGTCGGGGACATCCGCCACTACGAACAGCTCACGAAGCGGAGCGTCATGGGCGGGTACGCGCCCTTGGCACCGGGGTACGGATACGCCGCCACGGTGCCCGCGCCCGCACCGGCACCGGCACCCGCCGCGCCGCTCCCCACTCCCATACCGGCCGCCGCGCGCGTACAACAGCCGCCCGCCGCACCACCACAGCCGTACCAGCAGCCCCAGCCTCGCCCCGAGGCTCACTCCCGACCGCACCCCCGGAGCCCCCACCCCCACACGCAGCCCCAGCGCATCGACCAGGTCCGCGCCGAGCTCGACGAGTTGAGCGACTACCTCCGCGGCGACCAGCTCCGTAAGGGCGACGACCTCCGTAACGAGGAGAACCGGTGAGCGGACGCGTCATCGGCGGGCGGTACCAGCTGGCGACCGTCCTCGGCCAGGGCGGTATGGGCCAGGTCTGGACGGCGTACGACCAGCGCCTGGACCGCCGGGTCGCGGTGAAGCTGCTCCGCCCCGACCGGGTCACCGGCACAGTCGGCAGCGAGGCGGCGGACGAGCTGCGCCGCCGCTTCGTCCGCGAGTGCCGGGTCACCGCCCAGGTCGACCACCCGGGCCTGGTCACGGTGCACGACGCGGGGAGCGACGGCGACGACCTGTTCCTCGTCATGCAGTACGTCGAGGGCGCCGACCTCGCCGACCACCTCGCCGAGCACGACCCGTACCCCTGGCAGTGGTCCGTCGCGGTCGCCGCCCAGATCTGCGCCGTCCTCGCCGCCGTGCACGCGGTGCCGATCGTCCACCGCGACCTCAAGCCCCGCAATGTGATGGTGCGTCCGGACGGCACCGTCACCGTCCTCGACCTGGGCGTCGCCTCCGTCCTGGACACCGACACCACCCGCCTCACCCACACCGGTTCACCGATCGGCTCCCCGGCCTACATGGCGCCCGAGCAGGCGATGGGCGGTGCCGTCGGCCCGTACACCGATCTGTACGCACTCGGCGTGCTCCTCCACGAACTCCTCAGCGGCGACGTGCCGTTCGCGGGATCGACCGCCCTCGGCGTGCTGCACCGCCACCTCTACGAGCAGCCGCTCCCGGTCCGCGGGATCCGGCCCGACATCCCCGAGCCGCTCGAAGCGCTGGTGCTGCGGCTGCTGGCCAAGGACCCGCAGCACCGCCCGGCCGGCGCGCAGGAGGTGTACGAACACCTCGCCCCGCTGCTCCCCTCCCGGGGTAACGGGCTGCCCACCGGGCCGCTCGACCCGACCCGTCCGTTCCTGCGCCCGCACGCCCCCTGGCCCGACCGCGCCACCACACCGCCCCCGGCCCCGGCCGCACCGACGTCCGCCCGGCCCGATGTCGCAGCCGCCGTCGACGACGTCAAGAAACTGCTCGGAGAGGGCCGTATCACCCAGGCCGTGGACATCCTCGGCTCGATCCTCCCGGTCGCGGCCGAACAGCACGGCGAGGACTCCGCCGTGGTCCGCATCCTGCGCAAGCAGTACGCGGCGACGCTGATGGACGACGGCCAGTACCGCCGCGCCCTGCCCGAACTGCGCCGCCTCGCCGACGACCGCGCCGCGGAGGCCGGCCCGGCCGACGCCCGGACACTCCAGTTCCGCTACGACGCGGCCCAGTGCCTGGAACAGCTCGGCGAACCGGCCGCCGCGCTCGCGGAGTACCGCGCCGTTCTCCCGTACTACGAGAACCACCACGCCACGGGCAACGATCCGGCCCGCTCCTTCGAGATCCGCAACCGCATCGGGCACCTGCTGCTCGCGGTCGGCGACCACGTGGCGGCGCGCGTACAGCTGCAGGGGCTGCTGTACGACACGGAGCGGGCCTACGGACCGCACCATCCACTGCCGGTGGAGCTGCGCCGCCTCCTCGACCGCCAGGTGGAAGTGCACGGCGGCTGACGGGGTCCTGCCGGGGACCGGCAGAGGGGGAGATCTCCAGTCGGTCCCGGGCGCTGTCGGCTGCCGTTGCGGCGATGCCGGAGCCCGGTGAGCAGGCCGAGGTGACCGCGCTGGTGAATCTGAGCGAGGTCTCGTCCAAGAAGAACATAGTGATGGGGATTGCCGCGGCGGTCTTGAGCGGCGGTGCGATGACTGTGGCTGCGGCTCCGCAGCCGATGTACCTTGCGGTGACCGGGAAGCGGCTGTTCATATTCCAGGCGAACCAGTTCTTTGTGAAGCCGGACCGGC
Source organism: Streptomyces sp. NPDC058092 (assembly GCF_042884935.1). NCBI lineage: Bacteria > Bacillati > Actinomycetota > Actinomycetes > Kitasatosporales > Streptomycetaceae > Streptomyces > Streptomyces sp. NPDC058092. The sequence goes on along the minus strand of NZ_JBHVSY010000003.1, from coordinate 106,245 downwards.
ACGTGGCCACGTTCCAGATCAAGGACGTGAAGCGGACCGAGGTCGAGCGGGGGCTGTTGAAGCATTCGTTCATCCTGGTCGACGAGTCGCTGGGGAGGGCTCTGCGCCTCTTCTTCCCGCTGGTCAGCCGAAAGGAACTGGACGAGGTGGCACGGCGGATCGCTGTGGCGTCGGCACAGGAACCGGCAGTGCCGAGGTCTGGCGCTCGCCTGGAGAGGCCGACGGGCCCCGACGTAGGCGGTGAAGGCAATGAGCACGTCAAGTTTCCGCAATGGCTGGACAGAACGCCCCAATTGTCGGCGAGTCGGCGATCACGGTGTGAGACCGTGATCTGCCGCCGGGGCGGCTGACGACTCGCCTGCCCCGTCGGCCTCACACTTCGCTCGAGCACTGTCGAGGTCTCTGTGCCTTCTCACCGCATATCCAAGAAGCGCCGCCGTATCTCCCTGGCCGTGGCAGGCGTCGCCGTTCTCGCCGGTGGCGCGTTCGCCGCCGAGGCCGCCACCGCCACCACGGTCTCCAGGCCCGCCCCGAAGATCTACACCGGGCATGTCTTCGACACCTGCACCGCACCGTCGCTGACCACCATGAAGGGCTGGTACAGCTCCTCCGTCTACCACGGTGCCGCCGTGTACGTCGGCGGGAAGAACCGCGGCTGCGCGCAGCCCAACCTCACCGCCTCCTGGGTGAAGTCCGTCAGCGCCGTCGGCTGGAAGCTGGTCCCGCTGTATGTCGGCGCGCAGCCGCCGTGCCAGACCAGCGCCAACCCGGAGAAGATGACCGCCGCCAACGCCACCTCACTGGCCGTCACCGACGCCAACGACGCCGTGGCGAAGGAAGCCGCGCTCGGCATGAAGCCGGGCAGTCCGGTCTACCTCGACATGGAGTACTTCGACCCGAAGAACACCTCCTGTGTGAACACGGTGCTCGCCTACATCCGGTCGTTCGACAAGACGGTCAAGGCCAAGGGGTACTGGTCCGGCTTCTACGGCTTCAGCAACTCCAGCGCCGCCGTCGTGGCCAACGCCACGAACCGTACGGACCTGCCGGAGATCCTCTGGTACGCCCGCTACGACGACGTGTACTCCACCACCAAGGGCTTCCCGTACGCCTCGACGCTGTACACGGGGCACCGCCGCGGCCACCAGTACGCCGTCAACAAGAAGGTGACGCACACCGGCGGCACGCTCACGATCGACCGGAACGCCTGGGACGCGCCGGTCGCGATCGTGGGCTAGTTCCCGGAGACCGGGGGCGGTGACGTGGACGGCGGTCGCTCCGGTGCGCTTCAGGCCGGTGACCGCCGAGGCCGGCCGGGTCCGGTCCAGGCAGCCGAGCGCGTTTCCTGAACGCCGCGGAGCCCCGCGAGGGCTCCCACAACCCCAACTCCTTCCGAATCGTTGGTCGAACCAGTGGCCTCAACCACATCCACTGCCTAACATCGATCACCGCAAGGTCTTGTGCACTGATGCACAAACTCTCCCCGGGAGGTTCCTTTGCACCGCCGCCGTCGCACCGCGCTCACCGTCTCCGCCGCCCTGCTGGCCGGAGCCCCACTCCTGACCGCCTGCGGCAGCCAGGCCCACCCGGGCGCCGCGGCCCTCGTCGGCGGGGACCGGATCGAGGTGTCCACGCTGCAGGGCCAGGTGGCGGCGGTACGGGAGGCCCAGCGCGACTCGAAGGGCGCCTCGCAGCTCATCGACAAGTCCGGGCAGCTCAGCCGGGCCAAGCTGCACGGCATGATCTTCGACCGGGTCCTGGACCGGGCCGCGCGGGACGCGGGCGTGACCGTCAACCGTAACGAGATCCAGCAGATGCGGAAGGCGGCGGCCGCCCAGTCCGGGGGAGAGGCACAGCTGCGGACGGCGATGCTCCAGCAGAGCTGGGTGGCCCCCGACCAGATCGATGCCGTCCTGCGCGAGCAGGTCCAGCTGACGAAGCTGGCCCAGGCGCTCGGCGCCGACCTGCAGCAGCCCGAGGGGCAGAAGGCCGTCGGCGACGCGCTCAGCAAGGCGTCGAAAGAACTGAAGGTCGACGTCAATCCGCGCTACGGCGCCTGGGACGACAAGCAGACCCAGCTCGCCAACTACAAGGCCCCCTGGATCAAGCAGGTCACCAAGCCCGCCGGGGCGGGCGCCGAGTCCGGCGCCTAGAAGACCGGGGAAACGGCCACCGGACCGACCGGAGTAGATTCGAACGGTGAACGCTGAAGATCCCGGCCGCATCGTCCTGCTCACCGCCAGTCACCGCGTCGCGCCCGGGCTCCTGTCCTGGCCCGCCTGGCAGGCGCTGCACGGCGCCGACCGGGTGCTCTGCGCCGAGCAGGGCAATCCGCAGCTGCCGTATCTGCGCGAGGCGGGCGTCGCCGTCGAGCAGTCCGCGCCCTCCGCGCAGGAACTCGTCGACGCCTGCGCGGGCGGCCGGAGCGTCGTCGTCCTCACGGGCGGCGAAGGCAATCAGCCGCTGACCGACGGGCTCGCGCGGCTGGCCGGTTCGGGGCGGGTGCAGATGCCGGACCTGGAGCTGCTGCCCGGTTCGTACGATCTGCCGGGTGCCAGGCTCCTCGATCTGGTCCAGGTCATGGACCGGATCCGGCTCGAATGCCCCTGGACCTCGCAGAAGACCCACAAGGGCCTCGCCAAGTACGCCATCGAGGAGGCGTACGAACTCGTCGAGGCGATCGAGGACGGCGACCGCGACGAGCTGCGCGAGGAGCTCGGGGACGTACTGCTCCAGGTCGTCTTCCACGCGCGGATCGCGGAGGAGGATGAAGAGGAACCGTTCTCCGTCGACGACGTGGCCGCGACCCTCGTCGAGAAGCTGATCCACCGCCACCCGCACGTCTTCGGCGACGAGACCGCCGAGACCCCGGAGGACGTCCACGCGCACTGGCTGCGGACCAAGGCCGTCGAGAAGCAGCGCGACTCGGTCACCGACGGCGTGCCGCTCGGCCAGCCCGGGCTGGCCCTGGCGGCGAAACTGGCCGGCCGGGTCCGCACCGCGGGGCTCGACGTGGCGCTCCCCACGGGCGACGGCATCGGTTACGAGCTCCTCGCCCTCGCCGTACGCGCCGAACGCGACGGCATCGACCCCGAGGCCGCACTGCGAGCCGCGGGCCGCGCCTACCGGGACGCCATCCGGGCGGCGGAGGGCAACGGATAACGTCGGGGGGTGAACCACAGCCCCGCCGCCCGCCCCGCCGGTCAGCCCGCGGACGACCGCGACGACCGTCCGGCCGATCAGCCGACGGACGGCCTCGCCGCCTGCCCCGCCGGTCAGCCCGCCGCCCGCCCCGCCGACGCACCCGAACTCTTCACGTGGGAGTTCGCCACCGACCCGTACCCGGCCTACGCCTGGCTGCGCGAGCACAGCCCCGTGCACCGTACCGCGCTGCCCAGCGGCGTCGAGGCCTGGCTCGTGACCCGGTACGCGGATGCCCGGCAGGCCCTCGCCGACACCCGGCTCTCCAAGAACCCGGCGCACCACGCCGAGCCGGCGCACGCCAAGGGGAAGACGGGCATCCCGGGCGAGCGCAAGGCGGAGCTGATGACGCATCTGCTGAACATCGACCCGCCCGACCACACCCGGCTGCGCCGCCTCGTCTCCAAGGCGTTCACTCCGCGCCGGGTCGCCGAGTTCGCCCCGCGCGTGCAGGAACTGACGGACCGCCTCATCGACCGCTTCATCGCGGAAGGGAAGGCGGACCTCATCCACGACTTCGCGTTCCCGCTCCCCATCTACGCGATCTGCGATCTGCTCGGTGTCCCGCCCGAGGACCAGGACGACTTCCGGGACTGGGCGGGCATGATGATCCGGCACGGCGGCGGCCCGCGCGGCGGGGTGGCCAGGTCGGTGAAGAAGATGCGCGGCTATCTCGCCGAACTGATCCACCGTAAAAGGGAGAACCCGGGGGACGATCTGATCTCGGGGCTGATCCGGGCCAGTGACCACGGCGAGCACCTCACCGAGAACGAGGCCGCGGCCATGGCCTTCATCCTCCTCTTCGCCGGATTCGAGACAACGGTCAATCTCATCGGCAACGGGGTGTACGCCCTGCTGCGCAACCCCGCACAGCGCGAGCGGCTGCAACTCTCCCTCGACGCGGGGGAGAGCCGGCTGCTGGAGACCGGGATCGAGGAACTGCTGCGATACGACGGTCCGGTGGAGCTGGCGACCTGGCGGTTCGCCACCGAGCCGCTGACGCTCGGCGGACAGGAGATCGCGGCCGGCGACCCCGTACTCGTCGTGCTCGCCGCCGCCGACCGCGACCCGGAACGCTTCGAGGACCCCGACACGCTCGACCTCGCACGGAGTGACAATCAGCACCTCGGATACGGGCACGGCATCCACTACTGCCTGGGAGCACCGCTCGCCCGGCTGGAGGGGCAGACCGCGCTCGCCACGCTTCTGAGGCGCCTTCCTGACCTGCGGCTTGCGGTGGAACCTGCCGATTTGCGGTGGCGTGGCGGGCTCATCATGCGTGGGCTGCGCACGCTGCCCGTGGAGTTCGCACCGGGGTCCGCCTCCACGCAAGGTGACACTCTGTCAAGTCTGTGACTTTCACGTGATCTGCGCTGCATCGACTTGTGACGCGCGTTCGAGTCCCGCTAGGTTCACCGTTCGACTCACCAGTCACTCGTCAGTCACACGGAAGGCATCCCCATGGGCTCCGCGAACGGCAGACACCGTCGCCCTCGTCAGGCACCCGCCATCGTCGTCGCCGCGGGCGTGACCGGATCGGCCATCGCCATCCCGCTGCTCGGCGCGGCCGGCGCGCACGCGGCCGAAGCCACGACCTGGGACCGGGTGGCCGAGTGCGAGAGCGGCGGCATGTGGAGCGCCGACCTCGGCAACGGCTTCTACGGCGGCCTGCAGTTCTCGCAGGAGACCTGGAAGGCGTACGGCGGCGAGTCGTACGCCGAGCGCGCCGACCTCGCCAGCCGCGCGCAGCAGATAGCCGTGGCCGAGAAGGTCCTGGAGGACCGGGGCCCGCGGGCCTGGCCCAGCTGTGCGGTCATCTCCGGCCTTGCGGAGGACGGGGTGCTGCCGGGCGTCGATCCGGGGGTCGCACCCTCCCCCGAGCCGACGCGGAGCACGGAGCCGGCTGACGGCACGTCGGCGGCCGCGTCCGATGACGCCACACCGCCGGACAGCGCCTCGGACGGCGTAGACGGTTCGAAGGGCAAGAAGGACAAGAAGGACAAGGCCGGAACCTCCGCGCAGCCTTCGGCCACCGAGTCGGCCGCCGCGTCCTCCGACGCGCCCGAAGTGTCCGATGCGCGGGATTCATCCGATTCCTCCGGCCGTACGGGTGGCAAGCACCGCGGCGCACCGGCCCCCGAGGGGAGTCGGGGCGCGGACAGCGGCCTCGACCGCGAGTCGGGCCGCCACGCCTCCCGCGGCGACGGTGACGCACGCGATGCGGGCGCGTCGGCCGCCGACGGCACGTACACCGTCCGCCCCGGCGACAACCTCTGGGCGATTGCTGACGCACAGAAGGTTCCTGGTGGCTGGCCCGCGCTCTACGAGGCCAACAAGAGCGCCGTCGGTTCCGACCCGGACCTCATCCTCCCTGGCCGGAGTCTCGATCTCGGCGTGAAGGCCGAGTGAGGGCGGTCTGAAAATCGGCTAAAAGAGCCCCAAAAACCGGGGTAGTTCAGAGGCCTATGTCCGCTTATGCGTAAGTGAGACATGGGTCTCTTTGCGTCAACTGGCGTGTCGCGCCCACGGAGTCCTGCCGTATCGCCTCCCACCTGCGAAAACGACGGTTCCTCACATGCAAGTAAGGGCTGATTGTCCGATGTGTCCTCCTTTGAAAGTGGGGGTTGCGTATGTTTACGGTCGGAACCGCTCGCACCGCGGGCCCCGTCGACCGTCACGCCGAATCCTGCCGTCGGTCGAAGGGAACAGACGCGTAAAGCGCCGTAGGCAGGAGCGGGGGACCCAGGTAAGCGCCGGGCCCGATCGTCGAAAGACGCATCAGGACCGGCTTGGGGTGAAGTCGCGTGCTAGGACGTGCGACCGGGCAACTCACTTGGCCCGAACCCGACAGCTCACCTCGTAGGCGTCGGTGAGGAGAAGTTCCATGCTGTTTTCCAGCAAGGGCAAGCACCGCCGCCCGTCCAAGGCCGTCCGTGTCGCCACGCTCGCCGGTGTCGCCGGTGCCGCCGTCGCCGTTCCGCTGATGGGTGCGACCGGCGCCTCCGCCGCCTCCGTCGCCACCTGGGACGCCGTCGCCCGGTGCGAGTCGGGTGGCAACTGGTCCATCAACACCGGTAACGGCTACTACGGCGGTCTGCAGTTCTCGCAGTCCAGCTGGGCCGCCGCCGGCGGTACGCAGTACGCCCCCCGTGCCGACCTGGCCACCAAGGCCCAGCAGATCGCCACCGCCGAGAAGCTCCTCGCCATGCAGGGTCCGGGCGCCTGGGGCTGCGCCGGTGCCGGCAACCTGAGCAACGACGGTGTCGACCCGGGCGTCGACACCGGCTCCTCCTCGAACTCCGGCGCCACCAAGCAGCAGAGCGCCCCGGCCGCGCCGACGCAGCAGGCGCAGCCGAAGAAGGCCGAGCGCACCGAGGTCCCCGCCGCCACCCGCTCGGACCGCTCCGCCGCCCCGCAGGCCGAGTCCAAGAAGACCGTCACCACCCCGACCGGCCAGAAGGTCAAGAAGGGTGACGGCGAGTACGAGGTCGTCTCCGGCGATTCCCTGAGCAGGATCGCCGCCGACCACCAGGTCAAGGGTGGCTGGCAGCGGTTGTTCGAGCTGAACAAGGACATCGTCAAGGACGCGGACCTGATCTACCCGGGTCAGCAGCTGCACCTGACCAAGTAGTCCAGGCCCTCTCCTCCCCGAGCACCCCGGCCCGGCGCGCATTCCCCCGTACGCGCCGGGCCGGGGTTTCCTGTGTCGCGCGCCACCTCTGCGTGACGCGCTACCTCTGCGTGAAGTTCCACCTCTGCGCGGCGCTTCACCTCTGTGTGATCGTTCAACTGTTGTGGTTACTGACCAGTAAAATTCTGACGGTTTGTCCGGTGGTGCGCACCCTTGGGCCCTTTTTCGTCCCAGGGGTCGGGCGGTCGTCCGACTGAGCGGGCCGGGCCGGTTAGGCTCTTGTCGCAAGGCCAAAGTGACCCTGCACAACCAGTGTCATATCCCAGAAGGAGATGCCTCGTGCCGTCCATCGACGTCGTCGTAGCCCGGGAAATCCTCGACTCCCGGGGGAACCCCACGGTCGAGGTCGAGGTTGGCCTCGACGACGGCAGCACGGGCCGTGCTGCCGTGCCGTCCGGCGCCTCCACCGGTGCGTTCGAGGCCATTGAGCTTCGCGACGGTGACCCCAACCGCTACCACGGCAAGGGCGTGGAGAAGGCCGTCCTCGCCGTGATCGAGCAGATCGGCCCGGAGCTCGTCGGTTACGACGCGACCGAGCAGCGGCTGATCGACCAGGCGATGTTCGACCTGGACGCCACCGAGAACAAGGGCTCGCTCGGCGCCAACGCCATCCTCGGCGTCTCGCTGGCCGTCGCCCACGCCGCCTCCGAGGCCTCGGACCTGCCGCTCTTCCGCTACCTCGGCGGCCCGAACGCGCACCTGCTGCCCGTTCCGATGATGAACATCCTCAACGGTGGGTCGCACGCCGACTCCAACGTGGACATCCAGGAGTTCATGATCGCCCCGATCGGCGCGGAGTCCTTCTCCGAGGCCCTGCGCTGGGGTGCCGAGGTCTACCACACGCTGAAGAAGGTCCTGAAGACCAAGGGACTTTCGACCGGTCTCGGTGACGAGGGCGGCTTCGCGCCGAACCTGGAGTCGAACCGCGCCGCCCTCGACCTCATCGTCGAGGCCATCAAGGAAGCCGGCTACGTCCCGGGCAAGGACATCGCGCTCGCGCTCGACGTCGCCGCGTCCGAGTTCTACAAGGACGGCACGTACGAGTTCGAGGGCAAGTCCCGCTCGGCCGCCGAGATGACGGAGTACTACGAGGAGCTCGTCGCCGCGTACCCGCTGGTCTCCATCGAGGACCCGCTGTACGAGGACGACTGGGCCGGCTGGAAGGTCATCACCGACAGGCTCGGCGCCAAGGTGCAGATCGTCGGCGACGACCTCTTCGTCACCAACCCGGAGCGCCTGGCCCGCGGCATCGAGGAGGGCTCCGCCAACGCCCTGCTCGTCAAGGTCAACCAGATCGGTTCGCTGACCGAGACCCTGGACGCCGTCGAGCTCGCCCAGCGCAACGGCTTCAAGTGCATGATGTCCCACCGCTCGGGCGAGACCGAGGACGTCACCATCGCGGACCTCGCCGTCGCGGTGAACTGCGGCCAGATCAAGACCGGCGCCCCGGCCCGCTCGGACCGCGTCGCCAAGTACAACCAGCTGCTGCGCATCGAGGAGATCCTCGACGACGCCGCGGTGTACGCGGGCCGCTCCGCGTTCCCCCGGTTTCGCTCTGCGAACTAATAGGCACAGCGCTCTGCGAACCAATGAGCACAGCGCTCTGCGAACCGATAAGCACAGCAAGGGCTGAGCACCGGCCCAAGGGCTGAGCACCGGCCCGTCGCGGGCCGAAGCACCCGGCTTCCGTCCGTCCCCGCACTCGGTCCCGTACCGTGTGCGGGGACGGACGTGCGTAATGGGGAGGCGGAGACATGGCCGCGAAGGACCGGGACCGGTTCTCCACCGCGACCCGGCTGCGGCTGCTCGGCGAGCAGACCGCCGCCCGTGTCTACCGGTCGCAGAACCGCCGTCAGGCCCACCGCTCCCGGCTCACCGGCCGGGCGGCCTTCCTCGCCCTCGTCGTCTGCTCCCTGGTGGTGGCGCTCGCGTACCCGATGCGGCAGTACGTCTCGCAGCGGGACGAGATCGCCGACCAGGAGCGCCTGGCGCAGGAGGCCCGCGACCGCACCGAGGAGCTGCGCGACGAGAAGGCGCGCCTCCAGGACGACGCGTACGTCAGGCAGCTGGCCCGCAAGCACCTGCACTACCTTCTTCCCGGGGAGACCGGTTATACGGTGATCGACCCCGACGCGGTCAAGGAGCGCAACGGCACGACGGACGATTCCGACCAGCCGTGGCACTCCAACCTCTGGGACGGCGTCGACAGCGCCGACCGCGACTGACTCTCTTCGTCCCTCCTTCATCCCTCTGCAGAACCGCAGTTCGAGCAGCCCGATCAGAACCTAGGCAGGCATGGAAACCCCCCCTCCGCAGACCGAGCCCACCGCGCCCACCGAGGCGGACATCGCCGCGTTCCAGCAGCAGCTGGGCCGCCCGCCGCGCGGGCTGCGCGCGATCGCGCACCGCTGCCCGTGCGGCAACCCGGACGTGGTCGAGACGCAGCCCCGGCTGGAGGACGGTACGCCGTTCCCGACGACGTATTACCTGACGTGCCCGCGCGCCGCGTCCGCGATCGGCACGCTGGAGGCGAACGGCGTCATGAAGGAGATGACCGAGCGCCTCGGTACGGACCCCGAGCTGGCCGCCGCGTACCGGGCCGCGCACGAGGACTACATCGCCCGGCGCGACGCCATCGAGGTGCTGGAGGGCTTTCCGAGCGCGGGGGGCATGCCGGACCGGGTGAAGTGCCTGCACGTGCTGGTCGGGCACTCGCTGGCCGCGGGGCCCGGGGTGAACCCGCTGGGCGACGAGGCGATCGCGATGCTGCCGGAGTGGTGGCGCAAGGGGCCGTGCGTTTCGCCGTGCGGCGCGCCGGACGAGGGCTGACCGTTCCCACCGGGGGCTCTGCCCCCGGACTCCCGTTCCTCGATCGCCGGGGGGCTTGATTTGGGGCTCTGCCCCCGGACTCCCGTTCCTCGATCGCCGGGGGGCTTGATTTGGGGCTCTGCCCCCGGACTCCCGCTCCTCGATCGCCGGGGGGCTTGATTTGGGGCTCTGCCCCCGGACTCCCGCTCCTCGATCGCCGGAGGGGCTTGAATGGGGGCTCCGCCCCCGGACCCCCGCTCCTCGATCGCCGGAGGGGCTTGAATTTCTAGGAGCACCCATGACCCGCGTGGCCGCCATCGACTGCGGTACCAACTCCATCCGTCTGCTCGTCGCAGACGCGGACCCGTCCACCGGTGAGCTCGTCGAGCTCGACCGGCGGATGGAGATCGTCCGCCTCGGGCAGGGCGTCGACCGCACCGGCCGGCTCGCGCCCGAGGCCCTGGAGCGGACCTTCGCCGCCTGCCGCCAGTACGCGGAGGCGATCAAGGAGCACGGCGCGCGGAAGATCCGCTTCGTCGCCACCTCCGCCTCCCGCGACGCGGAGAACAGGGACGAGTTCGTCCGCGGTGTGCTGGACATTCTGGGCGTCGAGCCCGAGGTGATCAGCGGTGACGAGGAGGCGGAGTTCTCCTTCATCGGCGCCACCAAGGAGCTCGCGGGCCGCGACCACTTCGAGAAGCCGTATCTCGTCGTGGACATCGGCGGCGGCTCCACCGAGTTCGTCGTCGGCGACGACCATGTGCGGGCCGCGCGCTCCGTGGACATAGGGTGCGTCCGGATGACCGAGCGGCACCTCGTGCACGACGGCGTCGTGAGCGATCCGCCGACCCCCGATGAGATCGCCGCGATCCGCGCCGACATCGACGTGGCCCTCGACCTCGCCGAGGAGAGCGTCCCGCTGACCGGGGCCGCCACCCTCGTCGGCCTCGCCGGGACGGTCACCACGGTCGCCGCGATCGCCCTGGGGCTGGACGCGTACGACTCCGAGGCGATCCACCACTCCCGGATCACCATCGAACAGGTCCAGGAGATCACCGGACGGCTCCTCGCCTCCACCCACGCCGAGCGTGCCGCGATCGGCGCCATGCATCCGGGGCGGGTCGACGTGATCACCTCCGGGGCGCTGATCCTGCTCGCCGTGATGAAGCGGACCGGGGCCCGGGAAGTCGTCGTCAGCGAGCACGACATCCTCGACGGAATCGGCTGGTCGGTCGCGTAGGGCCCGCCTCCGCGGCGACCGTGAGCGGCGGTGCGCACCGGCCTTCCGCAGGGTGCCGAAACGGCGCTCATACGCATTCCGGCCTGCACCTTCGAGCTGGTGTGGGCCACCCGAGGGGCGCTCCGCGAGACACGTCGCGACGAAGTTCGTGAACTTCTTCACAAGGAATTCGGCCCCGCGGAGGGCAGTTCTGGTCCGTACGGGCATCCAGGGCCGCTCGCGGGGTCGTTCCGTGCCGATACAAGAATGTTCCGGGCGCGTTGCCGGCGGGTGGATCGGGGTGCTGGTTCGCCCGGTCCGGAGGCTCAAGGACCAGCTCACAGGCGGTGAGTAACGTTCGCCGCCGCGCCGTGGTTCCCCTCGGGGATCATGACCTCGGTCACGTGGGCGGCGAAGTGTAGCAGAGGGTGGGGGATACCTTGTGAAGGGGCTCACGAGCCCGCCCCCCGAGGGGGGTGGATACTCGATGGCATGAGCACCACGGAGCGTCCCAGGATCCTCGTAGTAGGCGGTGGGTACGTAGGCCTGTACGCAGCTCGGCGCATTCTGAAGAAGATGCGCTTCGGCGAGGCGACCGTCACGGTCGTCGACCCCCGGTCGTACATGACCTACCAGCCCTTCCTCCCGGAAGCCGCCGCCGGCAGCATCTCGCCTCGGCATGTCGTCGTCCCGCTGCGACGCGTACTGCCGAAGGCCGAGGTTCTCACCGGCCGTGTCACGACCATCGATCAGGACCGCAAGGTCGCCACGGTCGCGCCGCTCGTCGGCGAGGCCTACGAGCTGCCCTTCGACTACCTGGTCATCGCGATGGGCGCGGTCTCCCGTACCTTCCCGATCCCCGGCCTCGCCGAGCAGGGCATCGGCATGAAGGGCATCGAGGAGGCCATCGGCCTGCGCAACCACGTCCTCGAGCAGCTGGACAAGGCCGACTCGACGACCGATGAGGACGTCCGCCGCAGGGCGTTGACGTTCGTCTTCGTGGGCGGCGGGTTCGCCGGTGCGGAGACCATCGGCGAGGTCGAGGACATGGCCCGCGACGCGGCGAAGTACTACACGAACGTGAAGCGCGAGGACATGCGCTTCATCCTCGTCGACGCCGCCGACAAGATCCTTCCCGAGGTCGGCCCGAAGCTGGGCACCTGGGGCCGGGAGCACCTGGAGTCCCGCGGTGTCGAGGTCTTCCTCTCGACCTCCATGGACTCCTGCGTCGACGGTCATGTCGTGCTGAAGAACGGCCTCGAGGTCGACTCCAACACGATCGTGTGGACGGCCGGTGTGAAGCCGAACCCGGCGCTGGCCCGCTTCGGTCTGCCGCTCGGTCCGCGCGGTCACGTGGACACCTCCGAGAAGCTCCAGGTGCAGGGCACCGACTACATCTGGGCCGCGGGCGACAACGCCCAGGTCCCGGACATGGTCGGCCGCCGGGCCGGCAACCCGAACGCCTGGTGCCCGCCGAACGCCCAGCACGCGCTGCGTCAGGCCAAGGTCCTCGGTGACAACGTGATCTCCGGGATGCGGGGCTTCCCGCAGAAGGAGTACAGCCACGCCAACAAGGGTGCGGTCGCCGGTCTGGGGCTGCACAAGGGCGTCGCGATGATCGTCATGGGCAAGATGAAGATCAAGCTCAAGGGACGTCTCGCCTGGTACATGCACCGTGGCTACCACGGCATGGCGATGCCGACCTGGAACCGCAAGATCCGGATCTTCGCCGACTGGACTCTCGGTATGTTCCTCAAGCGCGAGGTCGTCTCGCTCGGTGCCATGGAGACGCCGCGCGAGGAGTTCTACGAGGCCGCCAAGCCGGCCCCGGCACCGGCCGCCGCCAAGGCCGTGGGCGAGAAGGCCAAGGCCTCCTAGCCCGCCCGCGGGTCCACTCGCCCGCGCAGTACGTGCACAACGCCCGAAGGGGCCGTCCGCCATCCGTGGTGCGGGCGGCCCCTTCGGCGTAACCACGCACCCCGGCCGTGGTGCGGGCGGCCCCTTCGGCGTAGCCACGCGCCCGGCCGAGATGCGCCCACGGATAAGTGTGCCGTACAGGCATTTTGCCTTTCCGTTGCGCTGTAGTGGGATGGCGCGTGCTCCGCAGGCTGTTGACGGGGATGTACCTCGCCGTGGCGTCGTGCGTACTCGGCGTGGTTGCAGGCATGTTTGGGCATGTTTGGGCACATTGGGAACACCATCATGGAGGTGTGCGCCATGGCAGACGCCGCATTGCGGCTGACCGCTCTCGCCGAGGAGTTGCTGGGAGAGAAGCTGCCGGTCCGTATCCGGGCCTGGGACGGCAGCGAATCAGGACCGCCCGGTGCCCCCGTCCTCGTCATCCGGAACCGCCGCGCGCTGCGCAGGCTGCTCTGGAAGCCGGGTGAACTGGGCCTGGCCCGCGCCTGGGTGGCGGGCGAACTCGATATCGAAGGCGATCTGTACGAGGCCCTGGATCTGATGGCCTCGCTGATCTGGGACCGCGGCGTGGAGGCCAAGGACAGCGTCCACCCGGTCCGCGACCCGAAGGTGCGGGCCTTCGCCAAAGGGCTGTTGCAGCTCGGCGGCCCCTGGCTCCCGCCGCCCCCGCCGCCCGAGGAGGTACGGCGCCGCACCGGCGCCCTCCACACCAAGCGGCGCGACAAGGAGGCCATCAGTCACCACTACGACGTGGGCAATGACTTCTACGAACTGGTCCTCGGCCCCTCCATGGTCTACTCCTGCGCCTACTGGGAGGACGACGGAAACCTCGAGGACGCCCAGCGCGACAAGCTCGACCTGGTCTGCCGCAAGCTCGCACTGAAGGAGGGCGACCGGCTTCTCGACGTCGGCTGCGGCTGGGGCTCCATGGCCCTCCACGCGGCCCGCGAATACGGCGCCCGGGTCACCGGAGTGACCCTCTCCGCCGAACAGGCCGCCTACGCCAGGAAGCGCATCGCGGCAGAGGGCCTGACCGACCGGATCGAGATCCGGGTCCAGGACTACCGGGACGTCAGGGACGGCCCGTACGACGCCATCTCGTCCATCGGCATGGCGGAACACGTCGGCTCGGTCAGCTTCCGCGAGTACGCAGACGACCTCTACGCACTCCTCAAGCCCGGCGGCCGGCTGCTCAACCACCAGATCGCCCGCCGCCCCGAGAAGAACGAGTCCGCGTACCACGTGGACGAGTTCATCGACGCCTACGTCTTCCCGGACGGCGAACTGGCCCCGGTGGGACGGACCGTGACCACCCTCGAAGAAGCCGGCTTCGAGGCCCGTGACGTCGAGTCGATCCGCGAACACTACGCACTGACCCTGCGCAGCTGGGTCACCAACCTGGAGAAGCACTGGGAGCGAGCCGTCCGGATGACCTCGCCCGGACGGGCCAGGGTCTGGCGCCTCTACATGGCCGCCTCCGCCCTGTCCTTCGAGCACAACAAGATCGGCGTCAACCAGATCCTCGTGGTGCGCCCGGCGCAGGGCGGGGCCGCCCGCATGCCGCTGCGGGCCCGCGACTGGACGGCGTCGGCGACCGGCTGACACCGGGACGGAGCGGGGGCCGGTACGCGCAGCTCCGCACTGCGCGTACCGGCCCCCGGCCGTACCGTCCCGGCTCGCCGGGACGCCGCTACTCGGTCTTGATCGCCGTCAGCATGTTCAGCTTCGCGGCGCTGCGGGCCGGCCAGAGCGAGGCCAGCACACCCACCAGCGCGGCGAGCACCAGGAAGAGTCCGATCCGGTCCCACGGAATGACCAGGGCGTAGCCCGGGATGTCGGACTTCAGGGTCTGCCCGATCGCCCAGCCGAGGAACGTACCGAGCCCGACACCGATCACCGCGCCGAAGAGCGAGATGACCACGGCCTCCAGCCGGATCATGCGCTTCACCCTGCGCCGGTCCAGGCCGATCGCCCGCAGCATGCCGATCTCCTGCTGGCGTTCGAAGACCGACATGGCCAGGGTGTTGACGACCCCGAGCACCGCGATGATCAGGGCCATCGCGAGCAGTCCGTACATGATGTTCAGGGCGGTGTTGATGAAGCCGCCGAACGTGTCCCGGATGTCCTGACGGTCCATGATGCTTATCGCCGGGTTGTCGCCCAGCGCCTTGACCAGGGCCTTCTCGTTGGCCGCGGACTCGCCGCCGTCCATCTTCAGCCAGACCTCGAGGATGTCGGCGTGGGTGACGTGCGGGTCCAGGAGGTTCTTCGGGATCAGGATCCGGGAGAGGAACTCGTTGTCCTCGTAGACCGCGCCGACCTTCAGGTTCGCCTTCTTGCCGTCGTCGTAGACGACCGGGACCGTGTCACCGGTCTTCCAGTGGTGCGACTTCGCGGTGTCCTCGGACACGGCGATCTTGCCGTCACCGAGCGAGTCGACCGAGCCGGAGACCGTCTTGATGGCGAAGAGCTTTGCCACGTCGCCGGGGGCGACCCCGTTGGCACCGATTTCCTGGTTGCCGAACTTCATCCAGGCGTCCTGCCGGGGTGAGACGGCCGAGACTCCGTCGGCCTTCTCCAGGGCCTTGAGCGCCGACTCGTCGAGCGAATTGCCGCTCGCCATCGACACCAGGTAGTCGGCCTTGATGTTGTCCGTCGTCATCCGGTCGATCGCCTGGCCGAGGGTGACGCCGAGCACGGAGATGCCGGTGACCAGGGTGAGGCCGATCGCCAGCGCGGAGGCGGTGGCTCCGGTACGTCGCGGGTTACGGACCGCGTTCTGCGCGGCCAGCTTGCCGGAGACCCCGAACAGCCGCTTCAGCAGCGGGCGGACCAGCGCGATGACCGGCCGCGACAGCAGCGGGATCAGCACGATGACGCCGACCAGCGCGAAGAACGCACCGATCCCGATGAGCGTCCGGCCGTCCGAACCGGCCGCCGCACCCGCCACGATGCCCGCGGCGCCGAGCAGGGTGAGCACCCCGCCGATCGAGTTGCGCAGCACCAGGGACTTGACCGTCGCCGTTGCGTGCACGCTGTTCATCGCGGCCACCGGCGGGATCTTCGCGGCTCGGCGGGCGGGCAGCCAGGCGGCCAGCACGGTGATCAGTACGCCGACGCCGAACGCTGCGGCGACCGCGGTGGGCGAGACGATCAGTGGTCCGGCCGGGATCTTCCCGCCGAACTGACTCATCACGGAGCGCAGGCCGGTGGCGAGTCCGAGGCCGAGCACGAATCCGATGACCGAAGCGATCGCGCCGACCACCGCCGCTTCCAGGAGCACGGAGCGCTTGACCTGGCGGCGGGAGGCACCGACGGCACGCATCAGTGCCAGTTCCTTGGTGCGCTGGGCCACCAGCATGGTGAAGGTGTTGGTGATCAGGAAGACGCCGACGAAGAGCGCGATGGCTGCGAAGGCGAGCAGCATGGTGTTGAGGCTGCTCAGACCGCTCTCGATCTGCTTGGCCTGCTCGTCGGCGAGGGCCTTGCCGGTCTTGGCCTCGGCGTCCTTGGGCAGCAGCGGCTCCACGCCGGCCAGCAGCTTCTCGGCGGAGGCACCGGCCGCGGCGGCGATGTTGACGTCCCTGAACTCGCCGGACCTGAGGTACAGCTGCTGGGCGACCGGGGTGTCGAAGAGGACCAGGCTGCCGCCCGCGTTGACCGCGCCGTCCTCGGTGGTGAAGACGCCGGCGAGGGTGTACTCCTTCACCGGCCCGTTCGTGGCGACCCGGACCCGGTCACCGACGTGGTACTCGCCCTTCTTCGCGGTCTCCTGGTCGAGCGCGATCCGGTCGGCCGCGTCCGGGCCCTTGCCGTCGACCAAGGTGTAAGCGGAGTCCTTGCCGTTACTGCCGGGGGAGTAGTTCCCTCCGGTGTTCGACCAGCCGTTGCCGATCAGCTTGCCGTCGGGGTCGGCGACCCCGGCGAAGCCGGAGACCCGGCCGGTGGCGGAGTCCACACCGTCCAGGCCCTGGATCTTCTTCAGGGTGGCGGCGGTGATGCCGGGCGTCTTGGCGTCGCGCTGGTCGGCCCGGGTGGTGACGGCGACGGCGACGTTGTCGTAGCTCTTCGCCGACTGGTTGCGGAAGGCGTTGCCGAGGGTGTCGGTGAAGACCAGGGTGCCGGATACGAAGGCCACGCCGAGCATCACGGCGAGCACGGTCATCAGCAGCCTGGCCTTGTGCGCGAGCACATTGCGCAGGGCGGTACGGAACATGTCTGTCAGTCCTGGGATGGGGAGGGGTTCCGGAGGAGGGCGCGGGGCAGGGCGGGCTTCAGCTGGTGCGGCCCTTGGCGTCGAACGCCTTCATCCGGTCGAGGACCCCGTCCGCGGTGGGGTGCATCATCTGGTCGACGATCCGGCCGTCCGCGAGGAAGACGACTCGGTCCGCGTAGGAGGCAGCCGCCGGGTCGTGGGTCACCATCACCACGGTCTGCCCCAGCTCGCGCACCGAGTTGCGCAGGAAGCCGAGGACCTCGGCGCCGGAGCGGGAGTCCAGGTTCCCGGTCGGCTCGTCACCGAAGATGATCTCCGGCTGCGAGGCCAGGGCGCGGGCCACCGCGACGCGTTGCTGCTGGCCGCCGGAGAGTTCGGTCGGCCGGTGTGTCAGCCGGTCGGAGAGGCCCACCATGTCGATGACCCGGCGCACCCACTCGGCGTCGGGCTTGCGGCCCGCGATGTCCATGGGGAGCGTGATGTTCTCCAGCGCCGTCAGAGTCGGCAGCAGGTTGAACGCCTGGAAGATGAAGCCGATCTTGTCCCGGCGGAGCTGGGTGAGCTGCTTGTCCTTGAGGGAGCCCAGCTCCGTCTCACCGATCCGCACCGATCCGCTGCTGAAGCTGTCGAGGCCGGCCACGCAGTGCATCAGCGTGGACTTGCCGGAGCCGGACGGGCCCATGATCGCGGTGAACTCGCCCTGCGGGAAGTCCACGGAGACCCGGTCCAGGGCCGTGACCCTGGTCTCGCCCTCTCCGTAGACCTTCGACAGATCCGTGGCGCGGGCAGCCACCGTGGTGACGCGGTGTGCGGTGGAAGTGGTGGTCACGGGAATCTCCTGATTCGGGGCTCCGGCCGAGGCTTCGTCCGGGGTGCGTTTCGGCGCGACCGGTGGGGCCCGGTTGCCTGGGAACCTCTCTATCGTCACCGCTGTACCGCCGCGGTTCGTCAGCCCCCATGCCCGTTCCCGGGGCCGTCTTGAGTCGCACCGAGGGGCCCTTGCGTCCTCCTCCGGTATGACACCGACCCTGAGGGCGTTCGCCCGACCGGGTGGCGCGCCCATGGCGCTCACTGGCGCACGACTGGCGAATGCGCCAGGTGAATGCGCCGTCCGGGTGCGGCGACTTTACGTCAATCCGGATTGCCGGCCGCCGCACCCGCTACCCCGCCCAGGCATGTGACGATGCCCCCTCGCGAGTGCTGACGACCCCTCAAACGGTCAATAAAATAAGACAACATCGCGCCACTGATCCGCTGATCGGAGGAAGTCCCCGGATAGGGTCATGTGCCAACGCGGAGCCGCGCGCCAGGCCCGGATGGTGGAATGCAGACACGGCGAGCTTAAACCTCGCTGCCCCTCGGGGGCGTACCGGTTCGAGTCCGGTTCCGGGCACCACCGCGCGCATGGCGGCCGATCGGGCAGAGTGCCGTACGGCGGCCCTGCCGGCCGGCCGAGGTCGTCGCGGCGCAGGGGCCGATCCCGTGGGGACCCGTATGGACGAACCGTCATCAGCAGCGCTGCTCGCATTCTGTGAATTGCAAATTTCTGCAATTCGCTACATTATGTGTTTGCTGTGTCCGCAAGTGACCGCAGGCGTGGTGCGCCCGTCGCTGGACGCCCGATGCCGTCGGCCCCGTCACCGTCACGCCCGGGGAGGCTTCCCGATGACCGCCGCCGACGAAGCCCCATGACCGGCCGGCACGAGGCGCTGCCACTGCGCCACGTCCTGACCCTGCCCGCCATGGGCGCCGCCGTCAGGACCGCGCGCGAGACGACCGAGCAGGTACTGGTCGAATGGGGCGTCAGCCTGCGCCACCCCAGCGTCGATCCGGTGTTGCTGATCCTCAGTGAACTGGTCACCAACAGCGTCCGGCACGCCGCTGTGCTGTCCCCGACCGTGACCGTGTTCTACGCGGCGGGCCGGGACACCTTCGCGTTCGGCGTCCACGACCGCCACCCGTACGAGCCGGCCCTGCACGGACCGGCCACCGGCGCGGGCGGCGGCCTGGCGACGGTCGCCGAACTCACCCTGGGGCTGGGCGGCACCACGGTCGTGCGCAAGGACGCGGACGGCCGCGGCAAGAGCATCTGGATCACCGTCCCGCTGTAGGAAGCGGGCCGAGTTCCTCAAGAAGGCCTGAGCGGCACCGCTCCCGATGTCACGGATTGCTAATCTCGGCAATTAACGAGGTCAGTACGTTTGAGCGAACGCGCGAGGATGGCCCCATGGCGAAGAGTTTTGGGGGGACGCGATGCACGGCACACGCGCAGCTGCGACGCCCCGGCCGGACGGCCGGGGCAGAGGGCAAGAGGCCGGTTCAGTGAGCGCGCCCCTGTACCAACTGAAGGCGGAGTTCTTCAAGACGCTCGGGCACCCCGTGCGCATCCGGGTGCTGGAACTGCTCAGCGAGCGGGAGCGCGCGGTCTCCGAGATGCTGCCCGAGACCGGCGTCGAGCCCGCGCACCTCTCGCAGCAGCTGGCCGTGTTGCGGCGGGCGAATCTGGTCGTCGCGCGCCGGGAGGGCTCCGGCGTGTACTACTCCCTGGCCAATGCGCAGGTGGCGGAGCTTCTCAAGGTCGCCAGGACCATTCTGTCCGGGGTCCTGGCCGGCCAGGCCGAACTGCTGGCCGACCTGCGCGCCACCGACCCGGACAGGCCCTGAGAGGGTGGCCGTCGGCAGGGGAGGGCGGTCACCCGTTCGCCGGTTCCCCAAAGATCCTCCCCAAGCACTAGTCTGATTCTTTTGCCTACCCATTACTCTTATGGGAAGGCCGCGCAGGGTGGCCATGGAGGAGTGAGATGAGGAGCAGCAACCCGGTCTTCTCGCGACGGGGCTTCAGCCGCGACAACGGATACGCGGGCTTCAATGCGGCGCCGCAGGCCGGGGCCCCCGCAGCGGGCGCCAACCCGTACGCGCAGGGCACCGCCGCCAACCCGTACGCCACCAACCCCTACGCCCAGCAGGACACCCAGTACGGCGTTCCGCAGGCACCGGCGCGCTCCGGTGCGATGACGATCGACGACGTCGTCACGCGCACCGCGATCACGCTGGGCACCGTGGTGCTCGGCGCCGCGCTCGCCTGGGCCCTGCTGCCGGTCGACGGGGCCAACCTCGGCAAGTCCTACGGCATCGCGATCGGCGCCGCCCTGGTGGCGTTCGTCCTGTCGCTCGTCCAGTCCTTCAAGCGCAGGCCGTCCCCGGCGCTGATCGTGTCGTACGCGGCCTTCGAGGGTGTCTTCCTCGGAGTGATCTCCAGCGCGGTCAGTACGTACATCGGGCCGGGCGTCGTGATGCAGGCGGTGATGGGCACCATGTGTGTCTTCGCCGGTGTGCTCCTCGCGTACAAGATGCGCTGGATCCGCGTCACCCGCCGCTTCTACGGCTTCGTGATGGCCGCCGCCATGGGCTTCATGCTCCTGATGGTGGTCAACCTGCTGTTCGCCGTCTTCGGCGGCGGCGACGGCCTGGGCTTCCGCAGCGGCGGCCTCGGCATCCTCTTCGGCGTCATCGGGATCATCCTCGGCGCATGCTTCCTGGCCCTGGACTTCAAGCAGGTCGAGGACGGCGTCGCCTACGGCGCCCCCCGCGAGGAGTCCTGGCTGGCGGCCTTCGGCCTGACCATGACCCTGGTCTGGATCTACCTGGAGATGCTGCGTCTGCTCTCCATCCTCAGCGGCGACGACTGACGCGCGGCCCCGCGCCGGGAACGGAGCGGGAAACGGAACGGCCCGCAGGCACATGTGCCTGCGGGCCGTTCCGTTTCCCTTCTCACTCACGTGCGCCTAGAGCAACTTGCGCGCGGCCCTTCTGAGGTCGTACTCGTGAATGAGCGCCTTCGCGTGTCCGTAGGCGAGGTCGTGTTCGCTCCGCAGCCAGCTGACCTTCTCCTCGAAGCGGAGAGCGGGGCCTTCCTCGACGGTGCGGAGCCAGTCGGAGACTTCACGACCGGTGCAGCGGGGGATTCGGGAGAGCAGATTGCGATGGGTTTCTTCGGAGAAGACTTGGGACATCGGCGCCTCCGACGCATTGCGCGTTGCTGGTCCTTCCCGACACCGTGCCCGAGCATCGGCCCGTTGGCAACCATCCCGGGAGGGCGCGTAGGGTCGCGGAGTGCTCGATACGACCCCGCTGATCATCGCCGTGGACCGATTCGCCGACCGGCTGCGCGCCGCCCCGCAGAGCCGTCTGCAGCATGGAGCGGCTGCCGAAGGACTGGCCACGGCCAGGGAATTGGCGCTGCGCGCCCAGCGAATCGAGGCGCCGGACCGGGAGCCGCGGATCATGCCGGACGCCGGGATCTTCGCGATCGGCGACCAACTCGCCGTAGCAGGGCGTGACGTGGCGGTGGCACTGGAAACGGCCCCGTCGGCTGAGCTGGACGAGGCCGTGCAATTCGTGACGGAGGCGGCTGCGCGGGCGTTCGCGTAGCGGTGGCGGTCGGCGAGAGCCGCTCCGCCCGGATGCCCCGGGGGCCGGAACGCGGGGCTAGAACGAGGCGATGACGCGGTCGGCGAGGATGTAGACGTTCTCCTTGCCGCAGGAGAAGGTCAGGGCGTACGCACCGGAGACGCCGGAACCGCCCAGCAGCACCGGGTGCTCACCCGCGAGCAGCGCCTCGGCCAGGCGCTCGGCCGTCTCGCGGTGACCGGGGGTCATACAGAGCGTGGTGCCGTCGGCGAAGACATACACATCGAGGGTGCCGAGCGGGCCGGGACGCACGTCGGCGAGTTCCGTACGGCTGTCGGCGAGCTCTTCGAGGCGGTTCAGGGTGTGCTCGTGATCGGTGACGACCGGGGTGTGCACAGGTACGAAGTCGGGGTGCGAAGGGTGGCGGCGACGGGCCGCGGCCAGCTCGGGGGAGTCCTCGGCGAACTCCGCCGTCTCGGGCAGCTCGGTCACGTCCGCCAGTTCGACCAGTTCCGTCAGCTCTTCGAGCGCCTCGGCGGCGTCGAAGTCCATCGCCTCCAGACCCGCGAAGTCGGCCTGGCGCGGCAGGAAGAACGGTGCCTCCTCGCCGATCCCGGTCAGACCGCCCAGCAGGGACGGGGCGTCGGCGGCATCGCGCGCTTCCTGGGTGGCCCAGAAGGCACGGGCCTCGGCGAGCTCGCGCTCCCGTTCCTCGGCGAGTGCTTCGGCGACGGCCGCGCGTATCTCGTCGGCCGGGGTGGCTTCGTTGCGGCTCTGCGCGGGCACGGCGGTGTTGTGGACGCGGGCCGCTGCCAGTTCCGTACGAAGGGCCGTGATCTGCTTGCGCAGCCCGTGAGCAGCGTACAGAGCGGCGACGCCCACGGCCGTGGCGGCGGCGGTGGTCAGCAACAGGGCAAGAGGCGTGACGCTCACTGACATACTCCCGGTTTCAATCGATCTCCCGACTTCCTACCTCAGCTTGTCCTCTACCTGTGCCTGGTGTCAGTGCATTACGTCACGAATTGGACAGGTCTTTGGGCCCGGTGTTTAACCCTGGTGCCGGTGTGACCTGCGGGAATGACTCTCCCCCAGGACGTAGGTCACATCCTGGGGGAGATTCGGTCACGGTCGGGGCTCGGAACCGGCCAGTTCCCGGGCCGGCTCCCGGGCAGGGCGTCCGGCGCCGGCTGCCTCGGTGCTCAGCTCAGCCGCTCGAGCTTGTGGTCGCGTTCGCTTCGCTTCCGCTGCGGGCAGGTGCCGCCTTCGTACCTCAGGCAACCCCTACCCTCCGCTCCGGCTCAGCTCAGCCGCTCGATGACCATCGCCATGCCCTGGCCGCCGCCCACGCACATGGTCTCCAGACCGAACTGCTTGTCGTGGAACTGCAGGCTGTTGATCAGCGTGCCGGTGATCCGGGCGCCGGTCATGCCGAAGGGGTGGCCGACGGCGATGGCGCCACCGTTGACGTTCACCTTCTCCAGTGGCAGGCCGAGATCGCGGTAGGAGGGGATCACCTGGGCGGCGAACGCCTCGTTGATCTCGGCCAGGTCGATGTCGTCGATGGTCAGCCCGGCCCGCTTCAGCGCCTGCTTGCTGGCCTCCACCGGTCCGTACCCCATGATCTCGGGGGAGAGGCCGCAGACACCGGTCGAGACGATCCGGGCCAGCGGGGTCAGGCCCAGCTCGCGCGCCTTGGTGTCGGACATGATCACGAGCGCGGCGGCGCCGTCGTTGAGCGGGCAGCAGTTGCCCGCGGTGACCAGGCCGTCCGGGCGGAAGACCGGCTTCAGGCCCTGCACGCCCTCCAGGGTGACGCCCGCGCGCGGGCCGTCGTCCTTCGAGACGACCGTGCCGTCCGGGGTGGTGACCGGGGTGATCTCACGCTCCCAGAAGCCGTTCTTGATGGCTTCCTCGGCGAGGTTCTGCGAGCGGACGCCGAACTCGTCCATGTCCTGGCGGGTGACGCCCTTGAGCCGGGCCAGGTTCTCCGCGGTCTGCCCCATCGCGATGTACGCGTCCGGAACGAGACCGTCCTCGCGCGGGTCGTGCCAGTCGGCGCCCTCCTGCCCGGCGCGGGCCGCGGTGCGGGCCTCGGCGTCGGCGAACAGCGGGTTGTGCGTGTCCGGCAGGCTGTCGGAGTTGCCCTTCACGAAACGGGACACCATCTCGACACCGGCCGAGATGAAGACGTCGCCCTCGCCGGCCTTGATGGCGTGCAGCGCCATCCGGCTGGTCTGGAGGGAGGACGAGCAGTAGCGGGTGACCGTACAGCCGGGAAGGTGGTCCATTCCCATCTGTACGGCGATGATGCGGCCCAGGTTGTTGCCCTGCTCGCCGCCGGGGAGGCCGCAGCCGAGCATCAGGTCGTCGATGTCCTCCGGGTCCAGCTCAGGAACCTTGGCCAGCGCGGTCCGGATGATCGTGGTGGTCAGGTCGTCCGCACGCAGATCCTTCAGCGAACCCTTGAAGGCCCGGCCGATGGGGGAACGGGCAGCAGAGACGATCACGGCTTCGGGCATCACGCGGCTCCATGAGGGCTGGAAGGCGGGTTCTGGCAGGTGCTGACTTGGAAGTTACCTGTACGTAGCTGCTGGGTCACCGGGCAGCGCATGTGACACCGACCTCTTTTCTAAGCGACCGCTCAGCCGGTCAATTGGCGGGGAGGTTGCGCGACTCCCCGTGCGGCTCGCCGTGCGACTCTCCGGACGGCTCCTCGCGCGGCTCCTGGCGCGGCTCCGCGTGCGGTTCGGAGGGGGTCGCCGGCTCCGTCTTCGGGGGCTGCTGAGGCTCCGTGGTCGCGGGCAGGCGCCGCCGCCTGCGGTGCTTGAGGAGCGCCCAGGGCGCCCGGGCCCCCGTGACCTCCGTACCGGCCTCCCTGGCCGCCTGGGAGGCCGCCTTGGCCACCGGCAGCATGTCCTCGCGCCGCGCCCCGTCCAACCGGTCGGTCTCCGGCCACAGCCCCAGCACCGCACAGAGCGTGGGCAGGAGAGCCATCGCCGCCGTGGCGTACCCCTCCGCCGACGGGTGGTAGTTGTCCGGCCCGAACAGCTCCCGCGGATTCGCCTCGAACTCCGGCCCCAGCAGGTCGCCCAGCGACACCGTGCGCCCGCCCTGCTCCACCGAGCCGATCGTCTGGGCCGCCGCCAGCTGCCGGCTCACCCGCCGGGCCATCCAGCGCAGCGGCTGGTAGACCGGCTCGATCGTGCCGAGATCCGGGCACGTGCCGACCACCACCTCCGCGCCCGCCGTGCGCAGCCTGCGCACCGCGGTGGTCAGACAGCGCACGGACTGGGTGGCGGGCATCCGGTGCGTGACATCGTTCGCCCCGATCATGATCACGCAGACGTCGGGCGTATGGGACGGATCGGCGAGCAGCAGCGAGACCTGCCTTTCCAGGTCGTCCGACCGGGCACCCGGCTGCGCCACATTGCGCAGATCCACCGGCCGCTCGGACACCGCCGCCAGCCCCGAGGCGAGCAGCGCCCCCGGTGTCTGTCCGGCCCGGCGCACCCCCTGCCCGGCCGCCGTCGAGTCACCCAGCAGTCCCAGCCGCAACGGCTCGGCGGGGCCGGTGAACGCCACCCCGTACCGCCCGTCCGCGTTCGGCGGAACCGGTGTGATACCGCTGCCCACGTGCCGTTTCGCCAGCTGGACCTCCGCCAGCAGTACGCCCACCGCCGCCGCGCCGAGCAGCCCGATGCTGCCGCCGCCGTAGGCCGCACCCGCCGCGATCCGCCGTGCCACCCTTGCTCTCGACACAGTCCGGTCCACCTCCTCGTTGCCGTACTGCCGTACCGCCGTACCTACAGCTAACTGCCCCGTGGTGACCGTCGCTCAATCGCTTCACCCAATTCCGCGTCCGTACGCATACCCTTGCCGCACCATCTCGGAGACCCCGGAGTACACGGTGCGATACCACGATTCGATGATCAGCCTCGTAGGCAATACCCCGCTGGTGAGGCTGCGCAGTGTCACGGCCGGCATCCAGGCGACGGTCCTGGCCAAGGTCGAGTACTTCAACCCCGGCGGTTCGGTCAAGGACCGCATCGCCCTGCGGATGATCGAGGCCGCCGAACAGAGCGGCGAGCTGCAGCCCGGCGGCACGATCGTCGAACCGACCAGCGGCAACACGGGCGTCGGCCTGGCGATCGTCGCCCAGCAGAAGGGGTACAAGTGCATCTTCGTCTGCCCGGACAAGGTGTCCACGGACAAGATCAATGTGCTGCGCGCCTACGGTGCCGAGGTCGTCGTCTGCCCGACGGCTGTTGACCCCGAGCACCCCGACTCGTACTACAACGTCTCGGACCGGCTGGTCCGCGAGACCCCCGGAGCCTGGAAGCCCGACCAGTACTCCAACCCGAACAACCCGCGCTCCCACTACGAGACCACCGGTCCGGAGCTGTGGGAGCAGACGGACGGGAAGATCACCCACTTCGTCGCGGGCGTCGGCACGGGCGGCACGATCAGCGGCACCGGCCGCTATCTGAAGGAGGTCAGCGGCGGCTCGGTCACGGTCGTCGGCGCGGACCCGGAGGGCTCGGTCTACTCCGGTGGCTCCGGGCGTCCGTACCTCGTCGAGGGCGTCGGCGAGGACTTCTGGCCGAGCGCCTACGACCGTACGGTCACGGACGAGATCGTCGCCGTGTCCGACAAGGACTCCTTCCAGATGACCCGCCGCCTCGCCAAGGAGGAGGGCCTGCTGGTCGGCGGCTCCTGCGGCATGGCCGTCGTCGCCGCCCTGGAGGTCGCGAAGCGACTGGGCCCGGACGACGTGGTCGTCGTCCTGCTGCCCGACAGTGGCCGCGGCTATCTGAGCAAGATCTTCAACGACGAGTGGATGGCCGACTACGGCTTTCTGGAGGACACCGGTCCGTCCGCACGCGTCGGGGACGTACTCGACCACAAGGACGGCCCGATCCCGACGCTCGTCCACATGCACCCCGAGGAGACCGTCGGCGAGGCGATCGACGTGCTGCGCGAGTACGGCGTCTCGCAGATGCCGATCGTGAAGCCGGGCGCGGGTCACCCGGACGTGATGGCCGCCGAGGTCATCGGCTCGGTGGTGGAGCGGGAGCTGCTGAACGCGCTGTTCGCCCAGCGCGCCTCGCTCTCCGACCCGCTGGAGAAGCACATGTCGCCGCCGCTGCCGCAGGTCGGCTCCGGTGAACCGGTCGAGGACCTGATGGCGGTGCTCGGCGGCACGAACGCGGCGGACGCGGCGATCGTGCTGGTGGAGGGCAAGCCGAAGGGTGTGGTCAGCAGGCAGGACCTGCTGGCGTTCCTCGCCAAGGACGCGGCGTCCGGCAAGCCGTGACGGCCCGCAGGCCGTATGTGACGGTCCGCAGGCCGTAGCGGTGCGCGGTGCCGGGCTTCGCCGAAACGGTACGAGCGTGACACGTACACGCAGCACCGGCTTAACACGAGTCCGGCACATTGAGGGGTGTCGGCAGGGAAACCCGCCGACACCCGATACGGCGACACGGACTACGGAGCGGCTCCCGGACCTCCACCGTCGCCCGGACACGCGACCGGCCCTGACCCGGACCGTGTCCCCCGCGGGGACCGCCGTCGTCCCGCCCCCTGGGAAACCGGGGGTGCGGCGGTCCCCGCGACACACACCCGCACGGCGCCTCATCCGGCCGGTGCGGCCGTGCAGCTCCCCGGCAGCGCGACGCGCTCCGCGCTCTCGCTGCCGGGCTCAGGGCCGGCCCCACGCGGTGTACGGGGCGACGAAGGCCGCGCTCACGTACCTGTCGGCGTCCCTGCGCACGGAGCTGGGACCGCGCGACGTCCGCGTCACGAACATTCAGCCCGTTCTCACCGACACGGAACTGGGCGGCCACATCGACAACGCCGAGCTGAGCGGGCAGCTCGACGGCATGTTCGACGCGCTCGGGGGGGCTGTCGGGCGACGAGATCGCCGACCTCGTGGCCTACGCCACCAGCCGCGCGCCACATCAACCTGCGCCGGCTGATCGTGCTGCCCACCCGTCAGGTGTAACGCCCCGTGTTCTCGGGCCCGGCCCGCGGCCCTCAGTCCTCCCAGTCGGACCCCGCGTGCGAGGAACGGCGCTGGAACCAGGGCCAGTTGCGGGCGGCGTGGACGGCGTTGACGCCGACGATCCCGAGCCAGACGACGACCAGGCCCCCGGTATGGGCGGCCGCGGCGCCGATCGCCGACAGCGGGATGGCCAGGACCAGCGAGATGATCCCGAAGCCGTAGCGCTCGCCGAAGTTCCCCATGGGCTGCGGTGTACGCGCACCCCTGGCGACGCTCACCTGCTGCTCGGCGAGATGACGCCGGACGCGGCGGTCGAGCGTGGTGTCGAGGCGCTGCTCGACCTTCTCCAGGAAGGACTCGACGAGCGCGGACTCGTAATCCGAACCCAGCTCACTACGGGCATGCAGGGTGGCATCGAGCTCGTTCTTGAGCTCAGGGTCACGGGTATCCATGTCCTTTACCGTACGAATCGGGGGCGTCGGGGGGCAGTGGGGCTACCCCCCCTCTTTTCCGGCTACGCGCGGGCGGCCGCCGTACCGGTGGTCCCGGCCCCGCTGTCCTCGCCCGCGGACGCCTGGGCGGGGAGGATCGTGTGCTCCGGAATGTGCGTGGTGTCGCGGCGGGCGAGCAGCCAGTACAGCAGTGCGGGTACGGCCAGGCCGACCACCCACGAGATGTCGGCGCCGCCCAGCGGAGCGACCAGCGGGCCGGTGTAGAAGTGAGTCACCAGGAACGGCAGCTGGGCGAGAAGCCCGATTCCGTACACCACCAGCGCGTCCCGGCGCCAAGCGCCGTACCGTCCGTGCGGATCGGCGAGGGCGGGGATGTCGTACCGCTCCCGTGAGATCAGGTAGTAGTCGACCAGGTTGATCGCCGACCACGGGGTGAAGAAGGTCAGCAGGAAGAGGAGGAAGTCCTTGAAGGAGGCGAGGAAGCTGTCCTTGCCGAGCAGGGCCACGACGGTGCCGGCGAGCATGATGCCCGTGATGTAGAGAGCCCGGCCGCGCGGGGAGAGGGTCTTCTGGCCGCGGAAGCCGCTGATGCTGGTCACCAACGACATGAAACCGCCGTAGGTGTTGAGGACGTTGATGGTCAGCTTGCCGAGCGCGATCACGAAGTACAGGAACGAGGCGATCAGGCCGGTTCCGCCCAGGGCGACGACATAGCCGACCTGGCTCGCAAGGAAGGCGTCCCCGGCGGTGGCCGCGACCAGCACGCCGAAGACCATGGACCACTGGGAGCCGAGCGCCGAGCCGGAGAGCGTCCACCAGAAAGTGGCACGGGCGCTGGTCGTACGCGGCAGATAGCGGGAGTAGTCGGCGACGTACGGGCCGAACGCCAGCTGCCAGGACGCGGCGAGCGAGACCGCGAGCAGGAACATCGGCAGATCGAAGGAGCGGTCGGCGAGGACGGCTCCGAGATCGATGCGGTCGAGCAGCCGGATGCCGAGATAGACGAAGGCGACCGCGCAGATCACGCCGGCGACCCGGCCCAGCATATGGATGACGCGGTAGCCGATCGCCGCCATCAGGGCGGTGACCAGCGCGAAGATGACGATGCCCGGCGTCTCGCCGAGGTGGGTGAGCTCCCCGACGGCCTGACCGGCCAGCACGCTGCCGCTGGCGAAGAAGCCGATGTACATCACGATCACCAGGGCCAGCGGGATCACTGCGCCCTTGACCCCGAACTGCGCGCGGGACTGGATCATCTGCGGCAGTCCCAGGCGCGGGCCCTGCGCGGAGTGCAGGGCCATCACGGCTCCGCCGAGCAGATTGCCCAGCGCCAGGCCGATGACCGACCAGAACGCGCCGCCGCCGAAGACGACCGCGAGCGCGCCGGTGACGACGGCGGTGATCTGGAGATTCGCGCCGAGCCAGAGCGTGAACTGGCTGAACGCGGTGCCGTGACGTTCGTCGTCCGGCACGACATCGATGGAGCGCTGTTCGAGCAGGCCTGCCATGGGTCGGCTTCCCTCCTTGAGGCTGAGGCCGAGGTCGTGAACTGCCGTAGTGCCGTTCGGGAAGCGCTTGTCCACCGCGCCGAACCGATCAACGGTCGTTGCTTGCCCCGGCTGCATATAGTCATGCAGAGTTCTTCCTCGTTGAATAGATTGTCAATGCTTTGGAGTAAAACACTGGCTGCAGAGGCCCGAAAAGCGAGATGAAGCGCCCGGATAGGAGGAGTTTGCGCATGATGTCGTCCCACTTCTTGGACTCCGAGGACTTCGGGGACTCCGCGTCCGGGATCGCAGGCTCTTCCGGGACTTCCGGCTCCGTCGGCCCCGTGGGCCGGGACCGGCCGCTCACCGATGATGGAGAGGTCGCGGCCGGGGAGCTGCTCGACCAGTACACGGGACTTTGGAGGGGGACGGTATGAGCGAGAGCAGCCCTGCCGCACGACTGCAGCAGCTCTTCGAGGGGCGCCGGCTGACACCGACACAACGGCGCATCGCGCACTCGATGGTGCGCAGGGCCGGGGACGTGCCGTTTCTGTCGAGTGTGGAGCTGGCCGAACTCGCCGGGGTCAGCCAGCCGTCCGTCACCCGGTTCGCCGTGGCACTCGGGTTCGACGGCTATCCGGCGCTCCGCAAACACCTGCGGGAGGTCGCCCCCGCCGAGTCCGTACCGGGGGGCGGCGGCGAAGCCGACGCGTACAACGAGTACCAGCAGGCCGTCCTCGGCGAGATCGAGAATCTGCGGCATCTGGCCGAGCTGCTCGCCGACCCCGGGCCCGTCGAACGTGCGGGCAGGCTGCTGGCGGCCTCCCGGCCGCTGCCGGTGCTCGGACTGCGGGCCGCCTCCTCGCAGGCGCGCGGGTTCGGGTACTTCGCGGCCAAGGTCCACCCCGATGTCCGGGTGCTCGACGAGGGCGGCAGCATGCTGCACGACCGGATCGACGCCGCGCGGCGGGCGGGCGCCACCGCGCTGATCTGCTTCGCGCTGCCCCGGTACCCGAAGGAGGTCGTGGACGCCCTCGCGTACTCCCGGGAGCAGGGCCTGACCGTGGTGGCGGTCGCCGATTCGGCGTTCGCTCCGGTGGCCGGGCACAGCGATCTGCTGATCCCGGCCGCCGTCGGCACCGGGCTCGCCTTCGACACTGCGTGTGCGCCGATGCTGCTGGGGCGGGTGCTGCTGGAGGCGATGTGCGACGACCTGCCCGATGCGCAGGCCCGGCTGGAGGAGTTCGACGCGAGGGCCGCGGCGCGAGGGCTGTTCGCCGAGTGACGGCGGTGGCGACGGCCCGACGGGGATCAGGTACTGAGGGCGGCCCCACCAACCTCGACGATTCTCAGACACCGCTCATTTGCGGCTATTAATCTCCCGGCCAAGAAGGATCAGAAGGAGCTGTGGAGAGGGGTACGGACGTGGGGCGCGGAGCGCAGTCGTTGGCGAGGGTGGCCGTGATCGTACGGGCCGGAGCCGCACCGTTGTGGTGGCCGGGGCTGCTCGCCGCGGCGATCGGCGCACTGGTGCCGGGACTCACCGGGCGCCGGATCGGGCTGCTGGCCGGGGCGGCGCTGTTCTTGATCACGGCGGCCGCGGTGGCGCTCGTACGCGGGCGGCGGTACGCGGAACTGGCCGGGGGCGCCACCCGCGCCGGGCGGTCCGACTTCCTCCAGGACCGGGCCGTGACCGTACGCAACTGGCGGCGCGGGCACCGGTGGTGGCTGTTCGGGGCGTTCCTCGTAGCTGTGGCGAGCGCGTTCCTGCTGCCCGGGGCCGGCGGGCTGGTGCTCGCGGGTGCGGGGGCCGGACTCTGGATCAAGGCCATCCGGATCGGGCAGCGCGAGCGCCGGGACGACGCCCTGTACTGGGTGCGGACCGACTGGGTGGAGCGCGGCCGGCCCGCGGGCAAGCGGGTGAAGGGGTATCGGACGACCGGGCCGATGGCGGGTGACGCCGCGCCCGGCGGGGCGCGGCGTCGGCGCTGAGGCCGCCGGGTCAGACCTCCAGTTCGGCCTCGATCCGCTTCAGCTGGTGGCGGGCCATCGCCAGGTTGGCGCGGCCCTTGTCCAGCACCAGGTACAGGAAAAGGCCGTTGCTGCCGCGGGCCTTGAGCAGCCGGATCAGGTGGTACTGGGTGCCGAGCGTGATCAGGATGTCCTCGATCTCGTCCTGGAGGCCGAGGTGCTCCATCGTGCGGAGCTTGGCGCGTACGACATCGGTGTTGCCCGCGGCCGCGACCTCCAGGTTGAAGTCCTTGCCGCCGCCGAGGGTGCCCAGCGCCATTCCGCTGGTGTAGTCGACAAGGGCGACACCGAGGGTGCCCTCGATCGACGTCATCGCTTCCTTGAGTGACGCTTCGGTGTTCGACATGCGTGCTCGTTTCCTTTCCTGGCCGGCCGGGTCGACCGGATCCTTGGGTTGTCTCCGGGGCATGTGGTGTTACGTGCGGCGCGGCAGCGGGCCGGGCCGCGGGGTGGGCTGCTCGGGGGCGCGGGCCGGGGGTGCCGGGTGGGCGGCGCGTTCCAGCGCGGTGTCGATCAGTTCGCCGATGCGGGAGCCTGCCCGGCGGCCCTCCAGATGGAGCCTGCCGACGTTGATCCGGTCCTCGGCCAGCAGCGTGAGGACGGCCGAGGAGCCTGCGGCGTACGTCGCGATGTAGCCGGTCCCGCCCCGTACGAGAAGTTCGCGGAAGCCGCCCCGGCCGGTCGCGTCCGTCATCCGGATCGCGACGCCGAGCGCGGCCGCGGTCAGTGCGGCGACGCCCTCCGCCTCCACGCCCGGGGTGTCATGGGCCAGGACGAGACCGTCGGTGCTGGCCGCCAGGGCGCCGGAGAGGAGCGGGACCCGGGCCCGTAATCGCTGGAGTTCGGCCAGCACATCCTGCGCTTCGGCCTCGGGCACCATCAGCTGTCTCCTCCCGGCACGCTGTCTGAGCGCGCGTATCACAGGGCCTCCAATGCGTCTCGGAGCCGGCGCAGCAGCGCGACGTCGGGGTCGGCCGTGACCTCCGGAAGCGCGATCCGGCCGGGGGCGGCCGCGGCCGGCAGCTCCCGTACCGCTTCGACCAGTCCGGCCGCGGCCAGGCGGTGCAGATCGACCAGGACATGGAACGCCGGCCTGCCCAGCTCCTGGGCGATGTCCGATGCGGTACGTGCCCCGTCCACGAGATCGAGCACGCGGCGCCGGCCCGGCGGAACGGGTGCGTCGACGGAGCGGCCCGTCCGTACGAGCGGTGCGCTGTCGGCCACCGCGTCGGGCCAGATCCGCTCCAGCAGCTCCCGGCGCCGGAGCGTCTCGCGCTGCACGGCATCGACGGGGACGGGGCGGACGGGGCCGATCCAGTGGGAGACCCCGTAGCGGAAGCGGGCCGGGGTGCGGGTGGGGGCGAGCGCGAAGAACGCCGCGTCGTACAGCGCGCCCAGGTGGCACAGCTCCAGCGCCCCGCCCGGCACCCGCCCGCTGTCCACCAGATAGCGGCCGACCCGTTGCCCGGCGCCCGCCCTGGCGACCGCCTCCCACCAGCCGTCGCGGTGCAGGGCGCCGCCCGTGGTGAGCAGGACGTCGATACCGGGTGTCGCGGGGCTCTCGGCGTGCACCACCTGGCCCTCGGCGAGGTACAGGGTGCCGCGGTCGCGCATCAGGGCGCCGGTGGCACGCTCGGCGGCGAGGCGCTGCAGCATGGGGGAGAGGGGCGCGACCGGGGCGGGAGCGGTTCTCATGCCAGGACCAGACGCTGGGCCATCTCGCCCAGCCGTATCCGGGCGAGGGCCAGATTGCCCTCCGCGCGGTCGAGCCAGAGATGGACGAAGACGCTGCTGTCGAAGGCCGTCTCGACGAAACGGAGGATGTGGTACCCGGCCCGGGTGGTGACGATGACGTCTTCGACCGGGGGCGGCGCTCCCCCGACCGCCCCTTCGGGTAACGCGGTGGACGGTCCGGTGGCCTCCCGTGCGAAGGCGGGCTGCTCGGCCGCCATCCGCGCGACCTCGGCCGTCTCCGCGGCGGTCGCCTCGTGGTCGCCGTTGGGTGATTCGCCGATGGTGCCGAGGGCGAGGCCGCTCGTCCAGTCGACCACCGCGGCGCCGCGGGCGCCGGGCAGCCTCATGACTTCGAGCAGGCACTCGTCGATTCCGGGCACGCGCAATCCCCTCCCGACGTGGCGTACGGCTGTGACCCAGAGGCTACGCAACGTGCTTGCCCCAGGTGGCGGTTCTGGCATTTTCCATGGGTACATGCGCAAGGGATCTTCGGAGCGCGGGCTGGAGGTGCGCCGGGGCGCCCTGTGCGTGGGGCGGCCGGGTGCTGCGTCCTCCCGGCATCCGCGCGGAACTGTTGACTACGAGTATTCAGGCCATCAGGATGTGAATAGAAGATTTACAATTCGCGAGGAGGCATCGCCATGTCAGGACCCCGCCCCGTACGGGCACCGCGCGGTACGGAACTGAGCGCCCTGGGATGGCAGCAGGAGGCCGCCCTGCGCATGCTGCAGAACAACCTCGATCCCGAGGTCGCCGAACACCCCGACAAGCTCGTCGTCTACGGCGGCACCGGGAAGGCGGCCCGCGACTGGCGCTCGTTCGATGCCATGGTGCGTACGCTGCGGACGCTCAAGCAGGACGAGACGATGCTCGTCCAGTCCGGCCGTCCGGTCGGCGTCATGCAGACGCACGAGTGGGCGCCGCGCGTCCTGATCGCCAACTCCAACCTGGTGGGCGACTGGGCGAACTGGGAGGAGTTCCGCCGCCTGGAGGCGCTCGGGCTCACCATGTACGGCCAGATGACCGCCGGATCGTGGATCTACATCGGCACGCAGGGCATCCTGCAGGGCACCTACGAGACGTTCGCCGCCGTCGCGGCCAAGAAGTTCAACGGGACGCTGGCCGGCACGATCACCCTGACCGCCGGACTCGGCGGCATGGGCGGCGCCCAGCCGCTCGCCGTGACCATGAACGACGGTGTCGCGATCTGTATCGACTGCGATCCGCGCGCCATCGAGCGCCGGATCGAGCACCGCTACCTGGACGTGCGCGCCGACTCCCTGGAGCACGCGCTCCAGCTCGCCACCGAGGCCCGGGACGCCCGCAAGCCGCTCTCCATCGGCCTGCTGGGCAACGCGGCGGAGCTGCTGCCGCGGATGCTCGCCGAGGGTGCGCCGATCGACATCGTCACCGACCAGACCAGCGCGCACGACCCGCTCTCGTACCTTCCGCTCGGCATCGACTTCGACGACATGGCCTCGTACGCCGCCGAGAAGCCCGCCGACTTCACGCAGCGCGCACGCGAGTCGATGGCCAAGCACGTCGAGGCGATGGTCGGCTTCATGGACGCCGGGGCCGAGGTCTTCGACTACGGCAACTCCATCCGCGGCGAGGCGCAACTCGTCGGCTACGACCGGGCGTTCGACTTCCCCGGGTTCGTGCCCGCGTACATCCGGCCGCTCTTCTGCGAGGGCAAGGGGCCGTTCCGCTGGGCGGCGCTCTCCGGCGAGGCGTCCGACATCCACAAGACCGACCGGGCGATGCTCGAACTCTTCCCGGAGAACGAGTCACTGCACCGCTGGATCAAGATGGCCGGTGAACGCGTCCACTTCCAGGGACTGCCCGCCCGGATCTGCTGGCTCGGCTACGGCGAGCGCGACCGGGCCGGCGAGCGGTTCAACGACATGGTGGCCTCCGGCGAGCTGGCCGCCCCGCTGGCCATCGGGCGCGACCACCTGGACTGCGGCTCCGTGGCCTCCCCGTACCGGGAGACCGAGGCCATGCTCGACGGCTCCGACGCGATCGCCGACTGGCCGCTGCTGAACGCCATGGTCAATGTGGCGTCCGGGGCCTCCTGGGTCTCCATCCACCACGGCGGCGGCGTCGGCATGGGGCGCTCCATCCACGCCGGGCAGGTGACCGTCGCCGACGGTACGAAGCTGGCGGGCGAGAAGATCCGCCGGGTGCTCACCAACGACCCGGGCATGGGCGTCATCCGGCACGTCGACGCCGGGTACGACATCGCGGAGTCGGTCGCCGCGGACAAGGGCGTCCGCGTGCCGATGACGGAGGGTCAGTGACCGGGGAAGGGAACGGGACCGGGACCGCCGACCAGGCCGGGGCCGCCGGTGCCGCGAACCAGGCCGGGGCCGCCGGTGCCGCGAACCAGGCCGGGACCGCCGGTGCCGCGAACCACGCCGGGGCCGCCGGGACTGCCGGACGCGGCGCCGCGACCGGGGCCGGTACCTTGCCGTCCGGGGGCGGGGACAGGACACCGTCGTTCCAGGCCATGTGGCGGGAGCTCGCGCCCATCGGCCGGCATCAGGACAGCGGCGGATATCGCCGCTACGCCTGGACCGGGGCCGACGCCGACTGCCGTGCCTGGTTCCGGGCGCAGGCCGAGGCGCGCGGGCTCACCTACGAGGTCGACCGGAACGGCAATCAGTGGGCCTGGCTCGGCGACCCCCGCGCGGGGGACGCCGTCGTCACCGGATCGCACCTCGACTCCGTACCGGACGGCGGCGCCTTCGACGGGCCGCTCGGTGTGGTCTCCTCCTTCGCCGCCCTCGATGAACTCCGGCGCAGGGAAGCGCGGTTCACCCGGCCGCTGGCCATCAGCAACTTCGGCGACGAGGAGGGGGCCCGCTTCGGGCTCGCCTGTGTGGGCTCCCGGCTCGCCGCCGGGCAGCTGACCGTCGAGGCGGCGCACCGGCTCACCGACGCCGACGGCATCACGCTGCCGCAGGCCATGGAAGCGGCCGGATACGACCCCGACGCCATCGGCCCCGACCCCGAACGCCTCGCCCGTATCGGCGCGTTCGTGGAACTCCACGTCGAGCAGGGGCGTGCCCTCGACCTCACCGGCGACCCGGTCGGCATCGCCTCCGCGATCTGGCCGCACGGGCGCTGGAGGTTCGACTTCCGGGGCGAGGCCAACCACGCGGGCACCACCCGGCTGGCCGACCGGCGCGACCCGATGCTCACGTACGCCGAGACCGTGCTGGCCGCCCGCCGCGAGGCGGAGCTCGCCGGCGCCCTCGCCACCTTCGGCAAGATCGCCGTCGAGCCGAACGGGGTCAATGCGATCCCCTCCCTCGTCCGTGGCTGGCTCGACTCCCGCGCCGCCGACCAGGACCGCCTCGACGCCGTGGTCGGCGGCATCGAGCGGGCCGCCCGGGAACACGCCGAGCGGGCCGGGATCGACCTCGATGTCGTACGGGAGTCCTTCACGCCCGTCGTGGAGTTCGAGCACGCCCTGCGCGACGAACTCGGCAAGATCCTGACGGGCCGGGGCGACGTCGAGCGCGCCGTACCCGTCCTCGGCACCGGCGCCGGACACGATGCGGGTATTTTGTCCGCTTCGGTCCCGACCGCCATGCTGTTCGTACGGAACCCCACCGGGATCTCGCACTCGCCGGCCGAGCACGCCGCCGAGGACGACTGCGTGGCCGGGGTGACCGCACTCGCCGACGTACTGGAAGGTCTCGCGTGCAGCTGACAACGGAGTCGACGGGCCGGCCCGTCACCGTGACGTACTGGTTGTCCCACGCCTGGCTCGGCACCCATGTCGAGCCGGGCGTCGCCCTGGACGTGTCCGGCGGGATCATCGCGGGCGTCCGCACCGGCGTCGGCACGCCGCCGCCGGGCGCCACCGTGCTGCGCGGGCTCACCCTTCCCGGGCTCGCCAACACCCACTCGCACGCCTTCCACCGAGCCCTGCGCTCCACCGTGCAGGTCGGCTCCGGCACCTTCTGGACCTGGCGCGAGACCATGTACCAGGTCGCCTCCCGGCTCACCCCCGACTCGTACTACGACCTCGCCCGTGCCGTGTATGCCGAGATGGCCCTGGCCGGCATCACCGCGGTCGGCGAATTCCACTATCTGCACCACGCGCCGGGCGGCACCCCGTACAGCAACCCCAACGCGATGGGCGAGGCACTGATCGCGGCTGCGGGCGAGGCCGGTATCCGGATCACGCTGCTGGACACCGCCTACCTCTCCGCCGGATTCGGCCGGCGCCCCACCCAGTACCAGCAGCCCGACCAGCACCAGCTGCGTTTCTCCGACACCACCGCGGACGCCTGGGCCGAACGCGCCTCCCTCCTCAAGGGCAGCGACCACGCGCTGATCGGCGCGGCCATCCACTCCGTGCGCGCCGTCCCCGCCGCGCAGCTCGCCACCGTGGCCGCGTGGGCCGAGGAACGGCAGGCACCGCTCCATGTCCACCTCTCCGAACAGACCGCGGAGAACGACGCCTGCCTCGTCGCCCACGGCTGCACCCCCACCCGGCTCCTCGCCGACCACGGGGTCCTCGGCCCGCGCACCACCGGCATCCACAACACCCACCTCACCGGCGAGGACATCACGCTTCTCGGCTCCTCGGCGACCGGCACCTGCATGTGCCCCACCACGGAACGCGACCTCGCCGACGGAATCGGCCCCGCCCCCGCCCTCCAGCGCGCCGGCTCGCCGCTCTCCCTCGGCAGCGACAGCCACGCCGTGATCGACCTCTTCGAAGAGGCCCGGGCGATGGAGCTCAACGAGCGCCTGCGCACCCGGGCGCGCGGTCACTGGACAGCGGCCGCCCTGCTGCGCGCCGCGACGGCCGACGGACATGCCGCACTCGGCCGGCCGGAGGCGGGCATCCTCGAACCCGGCGCGCCCGCCGATCTGGCGACCGTCGCCCTGGACTCCGTCAGAACAGCGGGACCGGTGCCCAGGCTCGCTGCCGAAACAGCCGTATTCGCCGCCTCCGCAGCCGATGTGCGGCACACGGTCGTAGCAGGCCGGCACATCGTCCGCGACGGGCAGCACACCCTGGTCGGGGACGTCCCCGCAGCGCTCGCCTCGGCCGTCGCCGCACTTCACCGCTGACCACCCCGCCGCCCCGGAGGCCCATCGACGGACCGCCGCCCCGGAGACGGCCCACCGGCAGACCGCCGCCCCGCAAGCCGATACACAAGGAGAGCAGTCTCCCGATGACGACGACCGCCATCACCAACATCGCCGGCCTGGTCACCAACGACCCCTCCCTGCGCGCGGATTCCCCCCTGGGCCTGATCCAGGACGCGGCCGTCGTCATCGAGGGCGACCGGGTCGTCTGGACCGGTGAATCAAGCAAAGCACCCGCCACTGACAACGCCGTCGACGCGGGCGGCCGGGCAGCGATCCCCGGCTTCGTCGACTCCCACTCCCACCTCCTGTTCGCGGGCGACCGCACCGAGGAGTTCAACGCCCGGATGTCCGGCCGCGCCTACAGCGCGGGCGGCATCAGGACCACGGTCGCCGCCACCCGCGCCGCCACCGACGACGAACTCTCCGCCAACGTCGCCCGCTACCTCGCCGAGGGACTGCGCCAGGGCACCACCACCTTCGAGACCAAGTCCGGCTACGGCCTCACCGTCGAGGACGAGGCCCGCGCCCTGCGCATCGCGGCTCAGCACACCGAAGAGGTCACCTACCTCGGCGCCCACATCGTCTCCCCGGACTACGCCGACGACCCGGCCGGCTACGTCGACCTGGTCACCGGAGCGATGCTCGACGCTTGTGCCCCGTACGCCCGTTGGGTCGACGTCTTCTGCGAGAAGGGCGCCTTCGACGGCGACCAGGCCCGCGCCGTCCTCACCGCCGGCCGCGCCAAGGGCCTGCACCCCCGCGTCCACGCCAACCAGCTCGGCCACGGCCCGGGCGTCCAGCTCGCGGTCGAACTCGACGCCGCGTCCGCCGACCACTGCACCCACCTCACCGACGCGGACGTCGACGCCCTGGCCCAGGGCAACACCGTCGCCACCCTGCTCCCCGGTGCCGAGTTCTCCACCCGCGCCGCCTGGCCGGACGCCCGCCGCATCCTCGACGCGGGCGCCACCGTCGCGCTCTCCACCGACTGCAACCCGGGCTCGTCGTTCACGTCCTCCATGCCCTTCTGCATCGCCCTCGCCGTACGCGACATGGGCATGACCCCGGACGAGGCCCTCTGGTCCGCCACCGCGGGCGGCGCCGCGGCCCTGCGCCGTACGGACATCGGCCGCATCGCCCCCGGCGCCCGCGCCGACCTCGTCCTCCTCGACGCACCCAGCCATGTCCACCTCGCCTACCGGCCGGGCGTCCCGCTGGTCCACGCGGTCTGGCGGCGCGGCGAACGCGTCGCCTGAACCGGTACGGCTTCCGAAGGCCCGTGACACGCCGTCACACATGCGGAAGGACCCGCCCGTTGTTCCGGGCAGGTCCTTCCGCAAAGGGCTCGCGATGCGCCCAAGGGGCTCGCGACGCGGCGCGCGGGTGTTCCGCGGGCGTGCGAGGTGCCCGTTCACTCCTCCAGCGTCAGGCCCTTCCGGAGCTTGACCAGCGTGCGGGAGAGCAGCCGCGACACATGCATCTGGGAGATGCCCAGTTCCTCACCGATCTCCGACTGCGTCATGTTGGCGACGAACCGGAGCGAGAGGATCGTGCGGTCCCGGCCCGGCAGCGAGGCGATCAGCGGCTTCAGGGACTCGACGTACTCGATGCCTTCGAGCCCGTGGTCCTCGTAGCCGATCCGGTCCGCCAGCGCGCCTTCGTGGTCGTCCGCCTCGGGCTTGGCGTCCAGCGAACTCGCGGTGTACGCGTTGCTCGCGGCCATGCCCTCGACGACCTCGTCGTTGGTGATGCCGAGGCGGTCGGCGAGCTCGCCCACGGTGGGTGAACGATCCAGCTGCTGGGCGAGCTCGTCGCCCGCCTTGGCCAGGTCGAGCCGCAACTCCTGCAGTCGGCGCGGGACGCGCACGGACCAACTGGTGTCGCGGAAGAAGCGCTTGATCTCGCCGACGATGGTCGGCATCGCGAACGTCGGGAACTCCACGCCCCGGCTGAGCTCGAAGCGGTCGATCGCCTTGATCAGGCCGATGGTGCCGACCTGGATGATGTCCTCCATCGGCTCGCTGCGGGAGCGGAACCGGGAAGCGGCGAACTTGACCAGGGCCAGGTTCAGTTCGACGAGCGTATTGCGTACGTACGAGTACTCGTGGGTGCCCTCTTCGAGGGACTCGAGCCGCTCGAAGAGCGTCTTCGACAGAGCCCTGGCGTCCAGGGCCCCCACTTCGTCGTAGGGCGGGATCTCGGGCAGTCCTTCGAGACCGTCGGTGACGCCGTGGCCGTCGACCGTGCCGACAGCGGTGCTGCTGATCGTGCTGGTGGGGGTGGTGCTGGTCGTGGTGCCAGCGCTGGTGCGCGTGCCGTTTCCGGCGTTCGCGGCAGGGGAGTCTGAGTGGGTCGGTCCCTGAGGACATGCTGACGTCGCGTCGTGGGTACGCGGTTCGTCGAGCCGGGGTGACATGGTCTCCTCCATCGTTCTCGGCATATGGCTGCCGATGCCCATACGTGTTCCTGCGGTGAAGCGGCGCCTCCGAAGCCGGCCGTGTTTTGGGTGTCCCCCTACCCTTACCCGGTCCGGACAGGCAGTTACAAGCGCCAAATGTTGCTGTATGTCCGGTTTGTTGAGGTCTTCGGCTACCCACGTGGCGTACGGAACGCGTACTGTTTCAAGAACGTCAGCGACGGCTACAACGAATCTGCGCACGCGGAGATGCAGGCAGTGACGCAGGCAGTGACGACGAAGAGGGACGGGCATGGACCGCGGGACGGTCGGCAGTGCGAACCGGGGTCGGCTTCATGTCGAGGCCCGAACCGAGGGGCGCAGCGAGGTCGTGACGCCGGTGGGTGAGCTGGATCACCACACGGCGGATCTGCTGCGGGAACCCCTGGAGAGCGCGGTCGAGCAAGGGCGAGTACGCCTGGTGGTCGACTGCTCGCGACTCGAATTCTGTGATTCCACCGGGCTGAACGTGCTGCTCGGTGCCCGCCTCAAGGCGGAGGCGGCCGGGGGAGGGGTCCATTTGGCCGGAATGCTGCCGGTGGTGGCGCGGGTCTTCGAGATCACCGGGGCCGAGGCGGTCTTCACCGTCCACGACTCCCTCGAAGCGGCCCTGGACATCTGATCGAGGCGCGTTTCGCGACCCCGGGGGCCTCATGTGTTGCCCGTGTCACGCGAGCCGCGTAGGCGAAGTGGGTGTTGTCGCGATTCGGCCGGGCAGAAGACACCGGGCGGAACCGTGAAAGAGCCGCTCACTCCGTATCTGTACGTGTATCTGTACTTGTAACTGTTCAATGGCGACATGGTGAATCGGTGAGGTGAAGCGC
This sequence comes from Streptomyces sp. NPDC058092, assembly GCF_042884935.1. Classification (NCBI taxonomy): domain Bacteria; kingdom Bacillati; phylum Actinomycetota; class Actinomycetes; order Kitasatosporales; family Streptomycetaceae; genus Streptomyces; species Streptomyces sp. NPDC058092. The sequence goes on along the minus strand of NZ_JBHVSY010000003.1, from coordinate 64,681 downwards.
TGATGAGCACCACCCGGCAGCATCCGCCGGGCGACCTCGGCCGCGAGCCGGAGGGCGCCGGCACGGGCGCGGACGCGGGTGCCGGTGCGGCCTCCCCCGAGCCGGTCGAGCGGCAGTGGCGCACGTTGTCGCTGCGGGGGGCCGCCGGCATCGTGCCGACGGCCCGTGACTTCGCCCGTCAGGCGCTTCACGACTGGGGCTGGCTTCCCGCGACGGGCGCCGACGGACGGGCCGCGGCCGAGGACGTCCTGCTGGTCGTCTCCGAGCTGGTCACCAACGCCTGTCTGCACGCGGACGGCCCCGAGGAGTTGCGTATCGCCTGCACGGCGAAGGTGCTGCGGGTGGAGGTCGTCGACTCGGGTGCGGGGCAGCCCGCGCCGCGCACCCCGCACCGGGCCGGCCGGCCCGGCGGGCACGGCATGTTCATCGTGCAGCGGCTCTGCCTGGACTGGGGCGTCCTGCGGGTGACGGGCCGGGCCGGCAAGACCGTCTGGGCGGAGCTGGCGGCCCCGGCGTAGTTCCGCGTCCGGGCCCCGCGGGGTTCCTGGTCCCGCCCCGCGCGCCCCCTTCGTCCGCGCCCCGCGTCGTTCCACGTCCGGTCCCGGGGCGTACGGCCCCGTATGTGCACCACGGAAGAGCGCGCCGGATCGGCGCGCTCTTTGTCTTCCCTCCACAAGGCCTCGGGCGTACCTTGAGCGCCCGATCTGATGTGTCGTCAGTTAAGTGGTGAGGGGAACTCAAGGTGTCCTACCAGAAGCGAACAGCTCTCGCGCTGGCGTCCGCGCTGGCGGGCGCGGTGGTGCTGATGGCCGCGCCCGCCGCCCACGCCACGGTCGTGGATGTCAACTACCAGTGCAAGACCCCGATCGGTGACAAGGGGGCCGTTTCTCCCATCGACATCAAGAGCGTCAAGAGCGGCAGCGGCTACAAGCTCACGATGTCCTTCCAGAAGGGTGTCTCGTCCAGCCCCGTCGAACTCGGCAAGGGCGCGATGAGCCCCAGCGCGGTCATCAAGGTGGGAGGCGCCGACCAGGGCCAGGTCCAGGTCTCCGGTGCGCCGAACTCCGCGGCCATACCCGCCAACACCCCCATCAAGATCAGTGACCTGTCGGGTACGTACACCCCGAAGAAGAGCGGCAAGACCGAGTTCACCGCCGGTGTGCTCACCATCAAGGCGCTCGGTACGACCACGACCTGCACCCCCTCCAACAACCCGGGGCCGTCGCTCCAGCTCGACGTGACGGCCGCGGGCAACGGGCAGAGCGCCCCGGACAACGGCGGGCAGCTGCCGAAGACCGGCCCGCTCGACTCGGCGGTGGCGCTCGGCACGCTCGGCGGCACGGTGCTGCTGGCCGGTGCGGCCGGGGTGCTCTGGCTGACCAGGCGCGGGCAGGGGGCCGTGGGCCGATAGGGCGTCAGGGTGCTTCTTCCGGACCGGCCGGATCCGGAAGATGCCCCGGTCCACGAGCCGGCCGCCGTCACGCACCAGGGAGCCGCCCATGCCGTCGCCGCCCGGTCACGCCGCCCGACTCGTCCTCGTCGGCCGACTCGCCCTCGCCGTACTGCTGTTCACCTTCGCCCCGACCCTCGTGGCCGGTGCCGAGGCCCGGACGCCGACGCCCGCGAGTACCGCGTCGTGGACGGCGCAGCCCGCGGTGAGCGGTTCCGGTACGGGCGGCGGCAGACCGTACTTCTATCTGGAGGGCCCGCCCGGCACCGTTCTCCAGGACCGGCTGTCCGTCACCAACCCCGGTACGGCCCCGGTCACCGTACGGCTGCGCGGGGCGGACGCGTACAACGCGGAGGACGGCGGCTTCGCGGTACGCGAGGGCAAGGGCTCCACCGGGACCGGAGCCTGGCTGCGGACCGCCGCCGCCGAGGTGACCGTGCCGGCCCGGACCCGTGCCGAGGTGCCGTTCTCCGTCACGGTGCCGACGGGTGCGACGCCCGGCGACCACCCCGGTGCCCTCGTCGTGCGGAGCGGCGACCGCTCGGTCGGTGTGCGCATCCAGCTACGGGTCGGCGGGCCGACGCTGGGCGCGCTCACCGTGGAGGACGTCACCGTGTCCGGGCGGACCATCCACTACACGCTGGTCAACCGCGGCAACACGGTCCTGGCCCCGCGGATCGCCGTCGGCGCCGACGGGGTGTTCGGGCGGCGGCTGCTGTGGCGCGAGGCCCGCGCACTGCCGGTGGAGCTGCTGCCCGGACAGCGCGTCAGGCTCGGCGAACCATGGCGGGGCGCCCCGGCGCTCGACTCGGTGACCGTACGGCTGCGCGTCACGGCGGCGGGCGGCGCGCACGGCGAGGCGACGGCCCGCGCGGTCTTCGTCCCGTGGGTTCCGATGACCGGCGGCGCGCTGCTGCTCCTGGCAGCCGTCGCCGCGTACGCCTACCGGCGCCGGCGCGCACGCATCCGACCACCGGACGACGGCGACGGCGGCAGCAGCTCGCCCGGACAGTCCCCGGCAGATCAACAGCATTCCGAGAGCAGGCACGTGGTGAGGGCGGGAGCGGAATCGTGACTGGACAGGCCGGACCGGCAACACTACGCAGCGGCAGCCACCGGCGGGCCGCCGCGCCGCGCGGCGTGCCGCTGCTCGCCGCGTTGCTCGGTGCACTGCTGCCCGCCCTGCTGATGCTCTCCGCGACCGGCGCCGACGCGGCGGGGCCGACAGCCGCGGACGCCAAGCCCGTGGTCACCCTCTCCGAGCAGCAGGCGGGCAAGGGCGGCGAGATCACCGTCAAGGGCAGCGGCTGGCGCCCCAACACGCTCCTGATGATGCTGATCTGCGGACAGGCCACCCCGGACCGCGGAGTGATCGGCGGCACCAACTCCTGCGCCAACGCCGAGGGCCGTGCCGTCACGACCGGCACCAAGGGCGACTTCGGCAAGAAGATGCCCGTCGCCGAGCCGCCCGCACCCTGCCCCTGCGTGGTGCATGTCGCCACCGTCACCGGGGAACAGGCCACCGCCGACGCCGTGTTCGTCGTCGCGGGCCACCCGGTCGCCGCGCTGCCGAAGGAGACCGAGGGCGGCAGGCTCGCGGTGCTGGCCACCACCCGGCTGGAGGGCGACAGCGGAATCCTCACCTGGTTCGGCGCCCCGCCCTCCCGCCAACTGGTCTTCACCGTAGGCAACGTGGGGTCAGCTCCCGTCAAGGACCCGGTCTTCCGGATCGGCACCGCGCACGGCGTCCTCGCCCCGCAATGGGAGGAACGGCAGTGGCGCGGCACCATCGAGTCCGGCCGCAAGGCGCAGATCAAGCTGCCGGTCGAACTGGCCGCGGGCGCTCACGGCGACTACCAGGTCTCGCTGAAGTACGGCAGCAAGGTGCTGGCCGAGCAGCCGTGGGGGGTCGGCCGCCCCTGGGGCGTCACCCTCTTCTGGATCCTGCTGTGCGTCGTCGTGCCGGCCGCCGTGTTCCGGATCGGCATGGCGATCGTCGACAGGGTTCGGCCCCGCACCTCGCGCACCCCGGCCCGCACCAGGCGCCACCGCCACCCGCCACCGGCCGGGGCGACGGCCCGGCTCCCGAAGCTGCGCCGCGCACCGGGGCCCGCCGGGAGCCCTGCGGCCGCGCCCCCGCCCACCACCACGGCCGCCCTGCCGTGGTTCACACCGGATTCCGCACCGTCAGAGAACAGACCGACGACGAAGGGACATTCGTGAGTACGCAACGGAGGACGGTCGCGGCGGGAGTCGCGATGATGCTCGGCGGCGCGGGCATGCTGCTGGCCGCGAGTCCGGCCCAGGCCGCCGACACCTCGTACAGGACGGAGTGCATACCCCCGGCCATCTCCGGACTGCCGCCCGTGGAGGGCACCACCGTGGTGCAGTTGACCGCGCCCGCCGAGGCCAAGGTCGGGGACACCGTCGAGGTGGTCTGGAAGACGGTCGAGGCCGCTTCCAAGAACCCCGACGTACTCGATCTGGACAAGGACACGGTCAAGCCGACCGGCACCATCAAGGTGGGCGGCGCGGCCACGGGCACCCTCCAGATGGAAGGGCCGCGGCAGAACCCGCCGATCCCGAAGAACAGCGCCATGGTGCTGCCCGACATGAAGGGCACGCTCAAGCTGGAGAAGGCCGGTGAGATCACGCTGACGCCGGACGCGTACAACATCAACGTCTCCAAGCCGATCTCCACGGACACCAAGTGCAGCCCGAAGGAGACGGTGAAGACCGGCGCGACCATCAAGGTCACGGCCGGCGGCGGATCCACGACCGGCGGTACGACCTCCGGGGCCACGGCGGGTGGTACGACAAGCGGCTCCACGGGTGGTTCCACCACCGCGGGCGGTACGACCTCCGGTTCCACCACCTCCGGATCCACCACCGCGGGCGGCACGACCTCCGGCTCCGGCGGCGGCCAGACCGACTTTCCCGGGAAGGAGGTCGCCGTCCACTTCACCTGTACGTCCCCCGGACCGGCCGACATATCCTCCAAGGTGACGATCAACGCCAAGAAGAGCGGCGGGAGTTACGCGCTCACGGTCAAGACGGCCAAGGGCGTGATGGACAGCCCGGCCGCGCTGCCCGCCGGTGCGCTCAAGCCGTCCATGGACATCGTCATCAAAGGCGCCGACAAGGGCTCGGTGAAGGTCACCGGACCCGCCAACGCCGAACCGCTGGAGCAGGGCAAGCCCGTCGACCTCTCCGACATGACCGGCACCTACAAGCCGGGCGCGTCCGGGAAGTCCACGCTCAGCCCCGGCACCCTGACGATCGATGTCACCCTGGGCGCCTCGAAGATCAACATCCCGTGCAAGGTCAAGGGCTCGGTGACCCCGTCGCTGGAACTCGACACCACCGCCCAGCAGGGCGGTGCCTCCGGCTCCACGACCTCGGGCTCCACGGGCACCACCGGCTCCTCCGCCGGCGGCACGGACTCCGGCGGTGGACTGGCCGCCACCGGGGCCGGGGGAACCGGCACCCTGCGCGCACTCGGCCTGGTCGCGGGGACGGCGATCCTGCTGGGCGGCGCCGTGTTCACCTTCACCCCGTGGCGCAGGCTGCGCGGCACCAGGTGAGCTGAGCGCCGTACGGACGCACGGGAAGGGCCGGACGTACGCGAACGGCCCGACGTACGCGAACGGCCCGACGTACGCGAAGGGCCGCCGCACACCGAAGCATCGGTGTGCGGCGGCCCTTCGCGCAGCCGGGCCGGGTGCGTCAGCGCACGCTGCCCATGAGCTTCTTGACCTTGCCGCGGTACATGAAGACCGCGACACCCGCGGCAACGGCGAGGAAGGCCTGCAGAGTGACCACGCCGGTGCCGTTGAGCTCCACGCCCGCGGTGGAGAGCAGACCCGTGGTGCAGTCACCGGCAGTGACGGCCAGGAACCAGACACCCATCATCTGGCTGGCGTACTTGGCCGGAGCCATCTTGGTGGTGACGGAGAGCCCCACCGGGGAGAGCGTCAGCTCGGCGACCGTCTGGACGAAGTAGATCGCGACCAGCCACATCGCGGCGGCCTTGTGGCCGTCGGTCGCGATCGTCAGCGGCATCAGGAAGAGGAAGAACGACGCACCGACCAGCACCAGGCCGGAGCTGAACTTCACGATCGTGCTGGGTTCCTTGCCGCGGCGGTTCAGCGCCAGCCAGAAAGCGGCGAAGAGCGGGGCCAGCGCCATGATCAGGACCGGGTTGACCGACTGGTACCAGGAGACCGGGAAGTCCCAGCCGAAGACGCTGTTGTCGGCCGAGGAGTCGGCGAAGATCGCGACCGTGGAACCGCCCTGGTCGTAGATCATCCAGAAGATGGCGGCGGCGACGAAGAACCAGATGTAGCCGGACATCTTCGACTGCTCGGCGGCGCTGAGCTCCTTGTCGCGCTTGATGCGCGTCAGGACGACGACCGGAATGACCAGGCCCGCGATGGTGATGGGGACCAGAAGCCAGTTGAGCGTGTAGACGCCGGTGACGACCGTGACGATGTAGAAGACGGCCGCGACGGCCAGCCAGATCATGCCCTTGCGCAGCGTGCTCGTCCGCTCGGCGGCGGACAGCGGCTTCGGGACGACGAGGCTGCGCTCGTTCAGGTTGCGGGTGCCCATCAGGAACTGGGCGAGGCCGAGTCCCATGCCGACCGCGGCGAGCGCGAAGCCCAGGTGCCAGTTGACGTTCTCACCGACGGTGCCGATGATCAGCGGCGCTGCGAAGGCACCCGCGTTGATGCCCATGTAGAAGATCGTGAAGCCACCGTCGCGGCGCGGGTCGTCCGGGCCGTTGTAGAGGTGGCCGACCATCGTCGAGATGTTGGACTTCAGCAGACCGGAGCCGATGGCGACCAGTCCGAGACCGGCGAAGAAGGTGCCCTGCGCGGGCAGCGCCAGCGTCAGGTGGCCGATCATGATGACGGCACCGGCGATGGCGACGGTCTTGCGCGGACCCCAGACACGGTCGCCGAACCAGCCGCCGGGCATGGCGAGCAGGTAGACCAGCGACACGTAGACCGAGTAGATCGCCGTGGCCGTGGCCGGGTTCATGTGAAGCCCGTTGGGCGCGATCAAGTAGAGGGGAAGCAGGGCCCTCATGCCGTAGTAGCTGAAGCGCTCCCACATCTCGGTCATGAAGAGAGTGGCCAGGCCGCGGGGGTGGCCGAAGAAGGTCTTCTCGGATCCAGAAGTACTGGCCGGGTCCTTCGTCAGGCTGGACGCCATGGTCGATCCTTGCTTGCTCGGGACGCGACGCCTCGTGAGCGTGACGCGCCCGGTGGGGGGAGGCCGGCACCGGCACGGCCACGTCCCACCCCCACGCCTGACAGGGGATTCGTCCCGACCGCCGGGCTCATGGAGGAGCCGGCCGAGGAGACGGGAAGCGACCGCATCGGGATCCACGCCCGGTGCGCATCTCGCGCTCCGGGCCCGGCCACAGGTCATTCACTTGATTCACGACTGGCGGGAACCAGCCGGCAGAACAAAAGAGACCCTCGGCGCTAAAAGCTGCCCAAGGGTCCTTGAGTAGTGCAACAGGCGTCGAGCAACCATACGACATGACAGTGCCGGATATGGAAGGACTTGAGATATGGATCACAGGTAAGAATGGAACCGAACTCCCATATTCGAAGGCGTCCCTCCATTTTCCTTGCGGAGCCGCAGGGCTTTTGGATCACCCCACTTCACCCGCCCCGCGCGGACTACCATCACTCCATGACCCGTGTACTGCTCGCAGAGGACGACGCATCCATCTCGGAGCCGCTGGCCCGCGCCCTGCGTCGGGAGGGTTACGAGGTCGAGGTCCGCGAAGACGGTCCGACCGCTCTCGACGCCGGCCTCCAGGGCGGAGTCGACCTGGTCGTACTCGACCTGGGCCTGCCCGGGATGGACGGCCTCGAAGTCGCCCGCAGGCTCCGTGCCGACGGCCACACCGTGCCGATCCTGGTGCTGACCGCCCGCGCCGACGAGGTGGACACCGTCGTCGGCCTCGACGCGGGCGCCGACGACTACGTCACCAAACCCTTCCGTCTGGCCGAACTGCTCGCCCGCGTTCGGGCCCTGCTGCGCCGCGGCGCCGCCGAGCCCGCTCCGCAGCCCGCCACCCATGGCGTCAGGATCGACGTCGAGTCGCACCGGGCCTGGATGGGCGACGAGGAACTCCAGCTCACCGCCAAGGAGTTCGACCTGCTACGGGTCCTGGTCCGCGACGCGGGCCGGGTCGTCACCCGCGACCAGCTGATGCGCGAGGTCTGGGACACCACCTGGTGGTCCTCCACCAAGACCCTCGACATGCACATCTCCTGGCTCCGCAAGAAGCTCGGTGACGACGCGGCCAACCCCCGGTACATCGCGACCGTACGGGGCGTCGGCTTCCGCTTCGAGAAGAGCTGACGTACAGAAGCACTCATGCGCCGCAGACTGATCAACTCCACGCTCGCCGTGGTGCTCGTGGTGATCGCCGTCTTCGGCGTCTCCCTCGTCATCGTCGAGAGCCGCACCATCAGCAACAGCGCCCAGGAGAGCGTCGACTCCGAGGCGCTGCGGCTGATCAGCGTCGTCGACAGCCGGCTCCTGGGGGACGAGCGGATCAACCCCGCTCTGCTGTCCGAGCAGATCTCCGGCAAGCGCTACGCACGCGTCGAGATCCCCGGACGGGCCCCCCTCGAAATCGGCGACCGCCCCAGCGGCAGCGTGATCAGAAGTACCGCCGAGGGGGAACAGGGCGAGCGGGTCACCGTTGAGGAGTCCAGCTCCTCCGTCACCCGTGAGGTCGGCCGCACCCTGATGATCATCGGCGCGGTGGCGCTGCTGGCCATCATCTCCGCCGTGCTCCTCGCCGTACGCCAGGCCAACAAACTCGCCTCGCCGCTGACGGACCTGGCCGAGACCGCCGAACGCCTGGGCTCCGGCGACCCGCGCCCGCGCCACAAGCGGTACGGAGTACCGGAGCTGGACCGGGTCGCCGACGTCCTGGACTCCTCCGCCGAACGGATCGCCCGGATGCTGACCGCGGAACGCCGGCTGGCCGCCGACGCCTCGCACCAGCTCCGGACGCCGCTGACCGCGCTCTCCATGCGGATCGAGGAGATCTCGGTCACCGACGACCCGGACACGGTGAAGGAGGAGGCGAACATCGCCCTCACCCAGGTCGAGCGGCTCACCGACGTGGTGGAGCGGCTGCTCACCAACGCCCGCGACCCGCGTACCGGCTCCGCCGTCGTCTTCGACCTCGACGAGGTCGTCAAGCAGCAGATCGAGGAGTGGCGCCCGGCCTACCGGGGCGAGGGCCGCGCCATCGTCCGCTCCGGAAAGCAGGGACTGCGGGCCGTCGGCACGCCCGGCGCGGTCGCCCAGGTGCTGGCCGCACTGATCGAGAACTCACTGATGCACGGCGGCGGCACCGTCGCGCTGCGCACCCGCGTCACCGGAAATCAGGCGGTCATCGAGGTCACGGACGAGGGCCCGGGCGTGCCCCCCGATCTCGGCGCCAGGATCTTCGAGCGGACGATCAGCGGCCGCAACTCCACCGGCATCGGCCTCGCGGTGGCCAGGGACCTCGCGGAGGCGGACGGCGGCCGCCTCGAACTGCTCCAGCAGCAGCCGCCGGTCTTCGCCCTGTTCCTCAGCCGGGTGGCCCTGACGCGACAGGAACCGGAACGCCCGGTGCGGTGAGCGGCCGGCGCCGTACCGGATCCGCTACCGGCGCACCGAATCCGCCTCGGCCCGCGGCACCTGCTCCGTACGCCCCTGCTTCAGGAACCTCTCCGCGCTCAGCACGGTCTCCTTCGCGGGCAGCGCCTTGAACACCCAGGTCCGGTAGGACCAGAAGCGGAACAGCGTCGCGATGCCGATCCCGAGGATCTTGAAGACATTGCTCTGGACCGGGCTGTTCCACCCGAACCCGTACGTCGCCGCGTACAGCACACCGGTCTCGATGACCGCACCCACCGCGCTGAACAGCAGGAACAGCGTCAGCTCCCGGGTCCGCCCGGTCTTGTCACGGTCCCGGTACGTCCAGTAGCGGAAGCCGACGTAGTTGAAGAGGATGGCGACGAACGTGGCCAGCAGACCCGCCCGCACCACCTGGAGATCCGTGGTGCGCCAGAGGAGGTTGGACACGGCGATATTGACGACCAGGCCGAGTGCGCCGACCGCACCGAACTTGGCGACCTCCCGGGCCAGCAGATCCAGCCGGGTCCGCAGTGCGCCCCGTTCGCTCATGGTGATCGCTCAGCCTGTCTGTCGGTTACGTCGGACCCGTCATGCTAACCAGCCCGCCCGGGGGATGCCTGTGGGTCGGCGGACAGGTGTGGCGATGCTGTGACGTGGCCGCCGCGCGGGGGCGGCGGGGAGGGCGTCGTCGGGTGACCCCCGGGGCGCCCGATACCCTGGAGGAGTGACGTTCCCGGTAGTCGGCATGGTCGGCGGCGGTCAGCTCGCCCGTATGACCCACGAGGCGGGCATCCCCCTCGGCATCAAGTTCAAGCTCCTCAGTGACACTCCCCAGGACTCGGCGGCCCAGGTGGTGAACGAAGTCGTCGTCGGCGACTATCGCGACCTGGACACCCTGCGCGCCTTCGCGCGCGGCTGTGACGTGATCACCTTCGATCACGAACACGTTCCGACCGAACACCTGCGGGCCCTGGAGGCGGACGGCATACCCGTGCGCCCGGGACCCGACGCACTGGTGCACGCCCAGGACAAGGGGGTGATGCGCGCGAAGCTCACCGAGATCGGCGCGCCCTGCCCCCGCCACCGCCTCGTGAAGGACCCGGCCGACGTCGCGGCCTTCGCGGCGGAGGTCGGGGGCTTCCCCGTCGTCCTCAAGACGGTCCGCGGTGGCTACGACGGCAAGGGCGTGTGGGTGGTCCGCTCCGAGGCGGACGCGGCCGACCCCTTCCTGGCCGGTGTCGCGGTCCTCGCCGAGGAGAAGGTCGACTTCGTACGGGAGCTGGCGGCCAACATCGTCCGCTCGCCGCACGGCCAGGCCGTCGCCTACCCGGTCGTCGAGTCGATCCAGGTCGACGGCGTCTGCGACACGGTGATCGCCCCGGCCCCGGAGCTGGACGAGCGGCTCGCGGGCGAGGCCCAGCAGCTCGCCCTGCGTATCGCCGCCGAACTCGGCGTCGTCGGCCACCTCGCCGTCGAACTCTTCGAGACCCCTGACGGACGCATCCTGGTCAACGAGCTGGCCATGCGCCCGCACAACTCCGGGCACTGGACCCAGGACGGCGCGATCACCTCGCAGTTCGCCAACCACGTCCGGGCCGTCCTCGACCTGCCGCTCGGCGACCCGCGCCCGCGCGCCACCTGGACGGTCATGTCCAACGTCCTCGGCGGCGACTACCCGGACATGTACCAGGCGTACCTGCACTGCATGGCCCGCGACCCGCAGCTCAAGATCCACATGTACGGCAAGGACGTGAAGCCCGGCCGCAAGGTCGGACACGTCAACACCTACGGCGACGACCTGGCGGATGTGCGCGAGCGCGCCCGGCATGCGGCCGACTACCTGCGAGGAACGATCACCGAATGACTTCCCCCGCCACCGCCGCGCCGGTCGTCGGCATCGTCATGGGCTCGGACTCCGACTGGCCCGTCATGGAAGCGGCCGCCAAGGCCCTCGACGAGTTCGAGATCCCCTACGAGGTCGACGTCGTCTCCGCCCACCGCATGCCGCGCGAGATGATCGCGTACGGCGAGCAGGCGGCGGACCGTGGTCTCAAGGCGATCATCGCGGGCGCGGGCGGCGCCGCCCATCTGCCCGGCATGCTCGCCTCCGTCACCCCGCTGCCGGTCATCGGCGTGCCGGTCCCGCTGAAGTACCTGGACGGCATGGACAGCCTGCTCTCCATCGTGCAGATGCCCGCCGGTGTCCCCGTCGCGACCGTCTCGGTCGGCGGCGCACGCAACGCGGGCCTGCTCGCCGCCCGCATCCTCGCCGCGCACGACAGTGAGCTGCTGGCCCGGATGCAGGAGTTCCTGCAGGAGCTGAACGACCAGGCGACGGAGAAGGGCAAGCGACTGCGCGCCAAGGTCGAGGGCGCCGACTCCTTCGGCTTCGGGAAGTAGGCCCCGATGGACAAGGCGCAGCAGCTGGAGCGGGCCGCGGAGCTCCTCGCCGAGTACCCCGTCGTCGACGGCCACAACGATCTGCCGTGGGCGCTGCGCGAACAGGTCGGCTACGACCTGGACGCCCGCGACATCGCCACCGATCAGTCCGCCCACCTGCACACCGACATCCCGAGGCTGCGCGCCGGCGGTGTCGGCGCCCAGTTCTGGTCCGTCTACGTACGGTCCGACATGGCGGGCGACGAAGCCGTCAGTGCCACCCTCGAACAGATCGACGTGGTCGCCGAGCTGCTGGAGCGCCACCCCGCCGACCTGCGGCGCGCCCTGAGTGCCGACGACATGGAGGCGGCCCGCACCGAGGGCCGTATCGCCTCCCTGATGGGCGCCGAGGGCGGCCACTCCATCAACAACTCGCTGGGCACCCTGCGCGCCCTGCACACCCTCGGCGTCCGCTACATGACGCTCACCCACAACGACAACATCGCGTGGGCCGACTCGGCGACGGACGAGCCGGGCGTCGGTGGTCTGTCGCCCTTCGGCCACGAGGTCGTACGGGAGATGAACCGCACCGGCATGCTGGTCGACCTCTCCCACGTGGCGGCCACCACGATGCGCGACGCGCTCGACACCTCCACCGCGCCGGTGATCTTCTCGCACTCCTCGTCGCGCGCGATCTGCGACCACCCGCGCAACATCCCCGACGACGTCCTCGGCCGGCTCCCGGCCAACGGCGGCATCGCCATGGCGACCTTCGTCCCGAAGTTCGTCCTCCCGGCGGCCGTCGCCTGGACCCATGCCGCGGACGAGAACATGCGCGCCCACGGCCTGCACCACCTCGACACGACCGCGCAGGCCATGAAGATCCACGCAGCCTTCGAGGCGGCCAACCCGCGCCCGATGGCCACCGTGGCCACGATCGCCGACCACCTCGACCACATGCGCGAGGTCGCCGGGATCGACCACATCGGCATCGGCGGCGACTACGACGGCACGGCCTTCCTCCCGGAGGGTCTCCAGGACGTCGCCGGCTATCCGAACCTGATCGCGGAGCTGTTCGGCCGCGGCTGGTCCGGCGCCGACCTCGCCAAGCTCACCTGGCAGAACGCGGTACGGGTCCTGCGCGACGCCGAGGCCGTCGCGCGCGAACTGAGCGCGCGCAGGGCCCCGTCCCACGCCACGATCGAGCAGCTGGACGGCCAAACCGTCTGAGCGGCCAAACCGTCTGAGCGGCCAAACCGTCCGAGCGGCCGGAACTGAAAGAGTGCGGGGCGCCCCTCGGGGCGCCCCGCACTCTTTCACGCGCAGACTTCTTCAGCACGCACACAGACAGAACGGGTGCCCCGCAGGATCCGCGTAGACCCGGAAACTCCGCTCCCGGTCCTCCGCGTCCAGCACGGTCGCGCCCAGTGCGAGCACCTCCCGCTCCGCTGCGTCCAGGTCCGGCACGGTCAGATCCAGGTGGAACTGCTGCGAGCCGTCCGGGCGCGGCCACCGCGGCGGTACGAAGCCGGGCGCGGCCTGGAACGCGAGCGGCACGGCCGCGCCACCGGTCAGCTCCACCCAGCCCTCGTGGTCCTCGATCTTTCCGCCGAGCAGCCCGGCGTAGAACCCGGCGAGCGCGACGGGGTCGGGGCAGTCCAGAACGACGGCACCCAGAGTGGCGACAGCCATGACACTTCCTCCTTCAGGCAGGGTGGTTACCCCTAGGGCGTCCCAACGGGTAACCGTTACTGCATGCTGCCGCACTGGAGGTAACGTCGCAACCATGAATGAGAAGGATTCCGCGCCCGGTGGACTCGCGCTGATCGAGGCCCTGGTCAACACACTGGACATCGAGACCGGTGCGGACACTCTCGATACGGCGGACGGGCGCGCCGCCTTCTCTCTCGCCGAGCCGGACGTCCCGGACGCCCGCGTGCTGCGCGAGGCGCTCCGCACCGCCTGCCTCGCCCATGCCGGCCACCGCCCGCCGGACGGCGCCGCGGCGCCCCCACTCGACCGGCTCCTCGCCGAGGCGCCCCTGCGCGTCACCGTGGACGCGGCGGGCGCCGCCTCACTGCGGCCCGCCACCGAACCGGCCGGGCTGACCGCCCGCGTCGCGGCGGCCATCGCCACCGCGGCGGCCGAGGGCACCTGGGCCCGGCTCAAGGCGTGCGAGGCCGAGGACTGCCGATGGGCGTACTACGACCGCAGCCCGGCGGGGCGCCGCCGCTGGTGCTCCATGTCGGTGTGCGGCGCCCGCGCGAAGATGCGCACCTACCGCGCGAAGCGCGGCTGAGGCCGGTCCGAAGACCCAGATGCGTCAGGCCTTCGGGCGCCCCATCGCCCGGTACGTCCAGCCGGCCTCACGCCACTGCTCGCTGTCGAGCGCGTTGCGGCCATCCAGGATTATCCGGCGGGACGCGACCTCGCCGAGCGCCGCCGGGTCCAGCTCGCGGAACTCGCGCCACTCCGTCAGATGCAGCACCACATCCGCCCCGCGCACCGCGTCCAGCGCCGAGTCCGCGTAACCGAGGGTCGGGAAGAGCCGCCGGGCGTTGTTCATGCCCTTCGGGTCGAAGACCGTGACCTGGCCGCCCTGCAGATGGATCTGCCCGGCCACGTTCAGCGCGGGCGAGTCCCGTACGTCGTCCGAGTCCGGCTTGAACGTCGCACCCAGGACCGCCACGCGCTTGCCGAGGAACGAATCGCCGCCCACGGCCTCCCGGGCCAGCTCCACCATGTGGCCGCGGCGCCGCATGTTGATCGAGTCGACCTCGCGGAGGAAGGTCAGCGCCTGGTCCGCGCCCAGTTCACCGGCGCGCGCCATGAAGGCCCGGATGTCCTTCGGCAGACAGCCGCCGCCGAAACCGATCCCGGCCCGCAGGAACTTGGACCCGATCCGCTCGTCGTGCCCGATCGCCTCGGCCAGCTTCTTCACATCGCCGTCGGCGGCCTCGCACACCTCCGCCATGGCGTTGATGAACGAGATCTTCGTGGCCAGGAAGGAATTGGCCGCGGTCTTCACCAGCTCGGCGGTCGGGAAGTCCGTCACCACGAACGGCGACCCCTCGGCGACCGGCACCGCGTACACCTCGCGCAGCAGCTTCTCGGCCCGCTCGCTCGCCACCCCGACGACGATCCGGTCCGGGCGCAGGGTGTCCTTGACGGCGAAGCCCTCGCGCAGGAACTCCGGGTTCCAGGCCAGCTCCGCGTCCGCGCCCGCCGGTGCCAGCTCCGCCAGCCGCGCCGCGAGCCGGGCCGCCGAACCGACCGGCACGGTCGACTTCCCGACGACCAGGGTGGGCCGGGTCAGATGCGGTGCCAGCGACTCGAAGGCGGCGTCGACGTAACTCATGTCGCAGGCGTACTCACCGTGCTTCTGCGGAGTGTTCACGCAGACGAAGTGGACGTCGCCGAAGGCCGCCACCTCTTCCGGGGAGGTGGTGAACCGCAGCCGTCCCGTGGACCCCTCGATGCCCTCGACATGCTTGCGCAGCAGCTCCTCCAGGCCCGGCTCGTACATCGGGACCCTGCCACTGCTCAGCATCTCGATCTTCTCGGGCACGACATCGAGGCCGAGCACTTCGAAGCCCAGTTCCGCCATGGCCGCGGCGTGGGTGGCGCCGAGGTAGCCGGTACCGATCACAGTGATCCTGAGGGCCATGTAATGCTCCTGAGAGATGCGGACAGACGTGCGGTCAACGAGCATAGTCGTGCCCCCGAAGGCCCGGTTTCCGGCTGCCTGAGCAGCTTCTCCCACCCCTGTCGCCAAGCTCACGCGCGCATGGCATAGGCCATTTCGGGGACCGGGCCCTAAAATTGGGTTACTTAACGGTAGTTAGCATCTTGGGGAGTGAGCGTCTTGGCGGGTTCGACCGATTTCGACCTGTACCGTCCGGCCGAGGAGCACGAGATGCTCCGGGAGACGGTGCGCGCGCTGGCCGAGGCGAAGATCGCCCCGCACGCGGCAGCGGTCGACGAGGAGGCGCGCTTCCCGCAGGAGGCGCTGGACGCCCTGACCGCCGCGGACCTGCACGCGGTGCACGTACCGGAGGAGTACGGCGGCGCGGGCGCCGACGCCCTCGCCACGGTCATCGTGATCGAGGAGGTGGCCCGCGTCTGCGCCTCCTCCTCCCTCATCCCGGCCGTGAACAAGCTCGGCTCGCTCCCGGTGATCCTGTCCGGCTCCGAGGACCTGAAGAAGAAGTACCTGGGCCCGCTCGCCAAGGGCGACGGCATGTTCTCGTACTGCCTCTCCGAGCCCGACGCGGGTTCCGACGCGGCCGGCATGAAGACCCGGGCCGTGCGCGACGGCGACTTCTGGGTGCTCAACGGCGTGAAGCGCTGGATCACCAACGCGGGCGTCTCCGAGTACTACACGGTCATGGCCGTCACCGACCCGGCCAAGCGCTCCAAGGGCATCTCGGCCTTCGTCGTCGAGAAGTCGGACGAGGGCGTCTCCTTCGGCGCCCCGGAGAAGAAGCTCGGCATCAAGGGCTCCCCGACCCGCGAGGTCTACTTCGACAACGTCCGCATCCCCGCCGACCGGATCATCGGCGAGGAGGGCACCGGCTTCGCCACCGCGATGAAGACCCTGGACCACACCCGCATCACCATCGCGGCCCAGGCCCTCGGCATCGCCCAGGGCGCCCTCGACTACGCCAAGGGCTATGTCCAGGAGCGCAAGCAGTTCGGCAAGCCGATCGGCGACTTCCAGGGCGTCCAGTTCATGCTCGCCGACATGGCCATGAAGCTGGAGGCGGCCCGCCAGCTCACCTACGCGGCCGCCGCCAAGTCCGAGCGCCTGGACGGCGACCTCACGTTCTTCGGCGCCGCGGCCAAGTGCTTCGCCTCCGACGCCGCGATGGAGATCACCACGGATGCGGTCCAGCTGCTCGGCGGCTACGGCTACACGCGGGACTACCCGGTGGAGCGGATGATGCGCGACGCGAAGATCACGCAGATCTACGAGGGTACGAACCAGGTCCAGCGCATTGTGATGGCGCGGAACCTGCCGTAGGACGGTTATCGCCTTGGCGTCCGGCCCCCGATGGGCACATCGGGGGCCGGACGTGTGTATGCGGCCAAGAGGGGTGTAGTCACCGGCGCGGGGGCTACTTTTCGGCGAAGACGTCCTCGACGGTGGCGGCGGTGGCGGCGCGGGTGAGCAATTGGCGTAGGAGCGGGAGGTCGTAGCAGGTGTCGATTTGCTCGCGGATCCCGTCGGTGATGATGATCCCGCGTGCTTCGAGGACGACCAGGAGCACTTCGGCAAGGCCCTCGGCTCGGCCTTCGTTTCGGATTTCCTCCGACATGAAGGACTTGTAGAAAGAGGGGTTCATGGCTACCGGATTCCTCTGCTGTTGTGCGGCGGGGCGGTTGTCCGGGCGTTGCGTGACATTTCCGTCAGGCGGCCGTGTGCAGTTCGGTGCGGCAGTCGCCGCAGTGGCCGGGGTGGCGGGAGCGGAAGGCGCGGTCGCAGCCGTCGCAGTTCTGGAGCGGGATGACGATGATGCCGGGGCGTGCGGGTACGAGTCCCTTGGCTCCTGGCAGCGGCGGTGGCAGGAGCGTCGTGATCCGGTGCCGGAGGAGTTTCGCCGGGTGCTTCAGCGGGACGGGGAGATCGTTGGTGAGGGTGTGGCGGATGGTGTCGGGGTGGGCATCGCGTTCGAGCCAGGTGGCGATGCCCGGTGTGAGGGTGTGGATGTCGTTCTCGGAGAGGACGAGTTGGGGTGCGTGGCGGCGCAGGTCGGCGAGGAGCGCGGAGGCTGCGCGGTGCAGTTCCGGGGTGAGTTCCCGGGGTTGGGGGAGCAGCGGGGGCAGTGCCCTGGGGGTGGTGGGAGCCGGTACGAAGACGGGGGCGGGGTGCGGTTCGGGCGTCCGCTGCGGTGCTGGCGGTGGCGGCGCCTCGGAGGAGGCGGGGAGCGGTTCGGCGGCGGGCTCGCCTGGCGGGGGCTGCGGTGTGGGCCGCGGGGCTGCCGGTTTGGTGCGCCTGGTCCGCGGCTGTGGCGCTGCGGTGGTGGACGCGTCGGTGCTCGGCTGGTTGTACGAGACCGTGCGCGTCACGATGCGGCCGTCGGGGAGACGTACGCGGCTGCGGTGGAGGTAACCGTGGGCTTCGAGTTCGCGTAGGGCGGCGGCGATCCGGGTTTCGCTTTCCGGGAAACGTTCGGCGAGCCGCTTGATGCCGATCTTGGCTCCGGCCGGCAGCGACTGGATGTGGGCGGCGAGCCCGATCGCGGTGAGGGAGAGCCCGCGGTGCTGGGCGAGGTGGTTGCCGATGACGGTGAAGCCTGCGGCGTGCCGGATGTTGATGTGGATGACACCGGATGACGGTGTGGCGTTCCCGGGTACGAGGGACGGGGCGCACGGGGGCGCGGTAATCTGCTGGGTATCCATCGGGAAGGGCCTAACTTCCTCGGTGGTCAGGCCCTCGGTTGAGATTGGCGTCTCGCCGGGGGCCGTCGCATGTCTGTAGTTGTCGCGGTGAGCATATGCCAGTCAACCCGTATGAAATCCAGCCCAGTTGCCATATGTCACCCGGGCGAGTGACGGGGCCGGGATGGGGTCGGGTTTGGGTGGGGAGGGTGATTTCCCTAAGTTCTTTAAAGCTTTTTGTGTCGTGGGGCGCGGCGTCGTGGCTCACCGGGTCGTGGGTCTCCGCGACCCGGTGGAGCGGTCACGGTACGAGGTCGAGTTCGGCCCAGATGGTCTTGCGCGGGACGGGCCCGAGGTCGATGCCCCAGCGGTCGGCGAGTGCTTCGACGATGAGCAGGCCGCGTCCTGATTCCGCGTCGTCGGCGGGTGCGGACGTGGTGCCGGGCGTGGGCGGTAGTTGCTCGCCCCGGGTGTCGGTCACCTCGATCCGCAGGAGTGCGTCGCGGTGGACGGTGAGGCTCAGTTGGAAGTCCCGGCCCGGCACGCGGCCATGGACGGTGGCGTTCGTGGCCAGTTCGGCGACGATGTGCGCGGCCGACTCCGAGGGAAGCCCCCAATCCCCGAGATGAGCTGTGGCGAACAGACGGGCAAGCCGCGCGCCCCGGCGGGTGGAGGAGAGCAGCACCGTGAACTGCCGGGTGGGAGTGGAATGTTCGGTTCGAGTGATTTCTTGGGTCACGTCACTCAGCGTGGCCGCGCCTGCGTATCGTGAATAGCGACGAGCCGCTTACGTACGGTGATTGTCCCGTGCTTGTCCAGTGCTGTCCCGGCTGTCCGGGGTGACGTGCCGGGGACACCAGGGGTTGAGCAAAGACCGCATGCACGTTGGAAGTGGGGCACGGATGAGCGTGGATGAGACCGGTACGGAGCGCGGCGACGGCAGGGAGGACGAGCCGGGCTGGGACGTCGACCCCGATGACGAGTCCGGGGTGGCGGTGGTCGCTGCGGTGGGCCGCCAGATCAAGGCCTGGCGGGAGTCGGCGGGGCTGCGGGCCGGCGAGTTCGGGGCCGCGATCGGGTACGGGGAGGACCTCGTCTACAAGGTGGAGGGCGGACGGCGCATCCCTCGGCCGGAGTTCCTGGACAAGGCGGACGAGGTGCTGGGCGCGGGCGGGAAGCTGGCCGCGATGAAGCGGGATGTGGCGGAGGTCCGTTACCCGAAGAAAGTTCGGGATCTGGCGAAGCTGGAGGCCAAGGTCGTTGAGCTGGAGGCATATCACCACCACAACATCAACGGCCTGTTGCAGACCGAGGAGCACATGCGTGCCCTGTTTGCGTCGTGGCTGCCCGCCTACACGCTGGACGAGATGGACCGCGTAGTGGCCGCTCGTATGGCCCGACGATCCATCTTCGATCGAGATCCCCTTCCAACGCTGAGTTTTGTCCAGGAAGAGGTGACGCTTCGCCGTCCGGTCGGAGGCACAATGGTGTTGCGCCGACAACTCGAACGCCTCTTGGAAGTAGGGCGGTTGCGGAATGTGGCGATCCAGGTGATGCCGACCCATCGCGAGGAGCATCCCGGGACGGGTGGGCTGATCGAGGTTCTGAAGTTCCCCGACGGCAGTGCGGTGGGGCGTTCCGAGGGGGCGTTCAGCGGACGCCCGGTCTCCGACCCGAAGCAGCTCAGGATCCTTGGGTTGCGCTATGGGATGATCCGGGCCCAGGCTCTTACGCCACGGGAGTCGCTGGCCTTCATCGAGCAAGTTCTGGGAGAGACATGATCCACACGCCCTTTGCCAGGGACGCCTCGGAGCTGGAGTGGTTCAAGAGCAGTTACAGCAGCAGTGGCGACGGTAACGACTGCGTTGAGGTGGCGTCCGCACCCGGCACGGTCCACGTGCGCGACTCCAAGAAAGCCCCCGGACCCCGGCTGGTCTTCACGCTGGGTGCTTGGGCGGGCTTCGTCTCGTACGCCGCCGAACACTGATCCCACACGCACTCGGTGGCTATCACCTTGGCGTGCAGGCTGCTGCGGGCGGCCGAGGCTGGATTCGGTCACGTCCAGCGACAGCACTTGTGCACGGGTTTCCGGATTTCCGGTGCCAATGAATCCAGCCCGCTTGTCATCAAACCCAGTCGACCGACACGGGGGCAAGGTTCTCGAACAGGGCGCTGTTTCAAGACGCTGTGCCCCGGCTGCGCGGGGAGCGGTGGCGGCGGTAGTAGGAGACGGTGACGGCGGCGAGTAGAGGGCCCCACAGGACCAGCGGTTGGTAGAGGATGCCGACCACGAGGTCGCCGGTGTCCGTCATGTCATCGTGCGCGTACGTCCACCACCAGGGAACATTGGCCCACATCACGGTCAGTGCCACTGCGCCGAGGGCGGCTGGGACGACGGCGGCCATCGGGCGCACGGCGCGCCCTCCGATCAGCGGCATCCAGCGCGGCACGACCTCGCCCCAGGGCCGCACCAGACCGATCGTCAGGAAGGCGAGAAGCTCGCAGACCACGCTCAGCGTCAGCATCCAGACCTTCGCGCCGAGCGTCTCGAAGTCCGCGAAGCTCTCGTCCAGGTAGCCGGCCGGATAGCCGAGCACCAGGATGATCCGCCACAGCCCGCTCGGCAGGACAACCAACGCGGTCAGGTGCGCGGCCCAGACCGCCCAACGAGGCGGCGCTGCAACGGAGTCTGCGGCCGTGGCGGCATCCAGAGTGCTCATGCGACTCATCCTGCCGCCCCACCCCTCGCGTTCCATCAGCCTCCGCGCCTGCTCCAGGTGGTCCGCTGGGCCGACGCCTGGCCTGCGTGACGCGCCACAAGGCGGACCGACCGTCAGACTTCGAGACGATGTGCGCAGCAAGTCCGTCCGTGCTTGCTGAGATCCGCCGACGACTGGGTTCAGCGACAAGCGGGCCGGATTCATTGGCAACGGACATGACAGTTCCCACCGAAGCCAGTCGCCGTCTCATCTGTCCCGTCTCCAAGGAACTGGTCCCGTCTCAAGGGATCTGGTCCGATTCACCTTGGGTCTCAGGTGAGCTGGTCCGCCCCTGTCAGTCTGGCTTTCATCCTCTGGCGCCGGCGACTCCCGAGCTGTCCATGTAGTCGCGGGCCCGCGTGATCAGTCCGCTGTGGATGTGGAGTATCAAGAGACCGGGGACGGTGAAGTTGGTGCGTCTGGTCGGCAGCGTTCCTACCACGACGTGCTCGGCGATGATCACTTCCGGATCGGCGGTCTCGTAGGCCGCGATCTTCCTGACCTCCTGCACCTGGACGGGGCTTGTGCCCCAGGCCGCCCGGTATCCCGCGCGCACGGCCTCGCGTCCCTCGTAGCGCGGAGGGAAACCGGGAGAGGTGAACGGGAACTCGTGCACCGCGTCCAAGGCATAGAGATCGGCGAGATCGTCCGGGGACTTGTCGAGCATGGCCTGGTAGTAGCGGTTCAGCACCTCGCCAGGGGTGCGAACAGCAGGTGTATCCACATGCGGCACTGAGGCCTCCATCCGCTCAACACTTGTTGACCCACTTACCGTAGGGTCGGCTGGAAGTTCGGTCAACGGCTGTAGAGTGAATAGGTGTCCACTCCTCGCCAGTCCCGCGCCGACCGCCGCCGAGCGACCGAGGCGCGCATCCTCGACAGCGCCCGGGAGCTGTTCGCCGAGAAGGGATTCGATCGCACCACCATCCGTGCCGTGGCGACTGCGGCGAGCGTCGACCCGGCTCTGGTCATGCAGTACTTCGGCTCGAAGCGCGAGCTTTTCACCCAAGCCGTGCAGGCGATTCCCGTACTGTCGGCAACCACTGACACCGACGCACTCGTCGATCAGCTGCTGGCCACGCTCGACCTCAAGCTCGGCGGCCTTCCCGAGGGCACGTTGGCGATGATGCGCTCCATGCTCACCGACCCGGCAGCAGCCGATCACGTCCGCGTCACCCTCGATCGGCAGATCGACAGCGTCAGCGCTGCCCTGCCCGCAGCCGAGGACCCCGAGCTGCGCGCCGCACTGTTCGTCACCGCCTTGCTGGGCGTCACCATCGGCCACCAGTTCCTCCGCCTGGCCGCTCTTCGTGGCGCCCCAGCCGACCGCATCGCCGCCCTACTGCGCCCGGCGTTCAAGGCCTTGGCAGGACCTCCGGGCTGAAAACGGCGGCGCTGCCGATGCTCTGTGCGCTCATGCGATCCCGTCTTGAGCGGCGAGTCGGTGAGACTTCGACGGCAATCGGCCAAGGTTCGTTCTCACACGACAAAAGCGTTTGAAGCGGGTAGTCGCTCGAGCAGGGAGCCACACCCCATCCCGAAGTGGATCGTCACCGGTGCCGGAACGGGGGCGACCTCGGCAGCGGTCGGGCGCCAATGGCCGGCCGGATAGCGGCCCGCGTGACGGCCGGGCGGGGATGCCCCTCGGGCCTCCACCCGGACTGGATTGGATGAGATGGCGACTGGCTTCGGTGAGAACGGTCAGGACACCGGAGGGAGTTGGTGATCAACCCAGCCATAAATGTTGACGGGAGACGACGTCATCGCCGGTGTCGCTGCTTGCGTTGCGTGAATTATTCGCTGTGACGTGACGAGGAACGTCCGTAGGGTCTGTGCATGGCAGACGAGAGTGAGCGGGCCGTTCAAGCGGCCATTGAGGCGGAGATGCGGCTTCTCGACCCTGACCTGCGTGCTTCGCGGGCCCTGGTCACGGAGCTCCTGGACCCGGACTTCCTCGAGATCGGAGCGTCGGGACGGCGCTGGGACGCGACGTCGATTCTCGCGGTGACAAGTGACGGTTCGGTGGCCCCCGAAGCTCCGGTCAAGGTCAGCGATATGTCAGGGGTCGTACTCGCTCCCGGCATCGTTCACCTGACGTACTTCGCCGACCACAGCGGGCGCCGAGCATGGCGGAGCTCCGTGTGGCGTCTGACGGAAGTGGGCTGGCGCATGTACTTCCACCAGGGCACTTTGGCGAGCTGAGCGATCAGTGGCCGCCGGGTCTCTTTACATGGGTCCGGGGGCTTCCGGACGGGCACGAACCCGGAGCGGAGTCACAGCGCCGGGTGTTGCTCGTCGAAGAGCTCATCGACGCATGAGGCAGTGGGGGCATGGAGGAGCCAGCGGGTCAGGATGTCCATGTCGGCAGGCAGTGAGGGTGAGTCGGTAGGGCCTGATGCGTCGAGAAGCCCCACTGCTGAACGTGGAGGCGCAAGAATGGACATGAGTAAGGCCGAGCAAGCGGCTGAAGACTTGATTCAAGAAGCGATCCGTGGAGTGAGTCCCGAGCCACGTCTGGAGTCATTCGGTGGAGGTGTGAAATCCTGCCAGGAACCCAGTGACGGCGGGTCCGAGGACCGTGTCACCCTAACGCGGAACTACTGGCTCAAGGGGATTCCGCGAGACGATGCAAAGAACGTGGTCCGGAAGGTCTTCGAGAATTGGAAGGAGGCCGGACATGCCGTTGATGCTGCGCCAGAGTATGAACGTCGAGTGGTTGCGGCCAATTTGAGAAGCAAGCCGGATGACTTCCGCATGCAGGTGGCAATGGGGCTGGGCGGTCAGCTGAGCGTCGGCGTCACTTCTCCCTGTTTCTGGGACAAGAAGCCGGTGTCCGAGTCTCTCGGCCAACCGGCCCCAGGGCCGAGGCCGAGCTGCGAGATTGGCAGGAAGCCATGAACGGGGTGCGGTCCGTTTCCAGCCAGATCCTGGACAGCCTCGCCGGCGGGCGTCCCTCCCGTGACGAGCCCGCCGTTCTCGTGATCCTGCACCAGTCCCGGACGGGCTGTCAGTGGAACAGAACCGTCTGGGCGTAGGCCGCCGGGCTGTCCGCTCTGGCCACCCGCTTCCAGTGCACGTACACCCGGCTGAGGGTTTCCTGGACCAGGTCCTCGGCAAGATGTGTGTCGCCGGCCGTGAGGACGTATGCCGAGCGGTACAGCGCCTTCGCCCTCGCGGCCACGAACTCCAGGTACTGATCCTCCTGTGCTGATTTCACTCGGCCCCGCCTGTTCTCTTGTTCCGTTATCCCCGCGCATACCCCTCTTGGCTACGTGAGACGGCAGGATGTCGCGCGCGGCAGGAGCACCTTCTTTTCCACCGCTGCCGCGCCGGCAGTGTTCCGCGGGGGTCGGAGGCGCGATGCCCGGGATGACGGCGGCGACGCTCAGGAGCAGGCGGTAGCAGGGGAGCCACGCGTTGGGGAAGAGTCACATTATGTCGTGTATCCGCCCACCCCGGAGGCCGTCTTGTCGAGAACATGGCAACGATGTTTAGTTGTCGCGGCGGATGAATCCATCTGCTGTCGACCGAGAACCAGCGCACGGGTCGACCCCAGCTCAGCAACATGGGAGTCACACATTGCGCACTTCGAGGTATTCCAGACCGACCGCGCGGACGATCTCCGCGCGACTGGCCGCTTTCACCGCGGCGGCCGTCGTCGTCATGGCGGCGGGATTGCCCGCAGCCCAGGCTGACACCGGCACCGCGGCCGCTTCGGGCACCGCCGCCACCGCGACGCATCCCGGGGGCAGTCTCGCCGCCTTCCAAGTCGGCTCGCACGGCGAGATCTCCGGCGCCGTCACCGACAGCTCCGGCAAGGCGCTTTCCGGCGCCTCCGTCGTAGCCGGTATCTACCGGTCGACCACCGACGCCCAGGGGCACTACAGCCTGACGGTGCCGCCCGGCACCTACAAAATGGCCGCGTACGCCTACGGGTACGCGCCCAAGAAGGCCTACAGCGTCGTCGTCGACGATGGAACCGTCACGACCGACTTCGCGCTGGACGCGGTGGCCCACCAGACCGTGACCGGTAAGGTGACCGACGGCTCCGGCCACGGCTGGCCGCTCTATACGAAGATCACCATCGATGACGTGCCCGGCGCCCCGGTCTTCACCGACCCGTACACCGGCGCGTACAGCGTCGACCTGCCGCAGGGCGCCGACTACACCCTGCGCTTCACCTCCGTGTACCCCGGCTACAAGGCGGTCACCAAGCAGGTGACCGTGGATGACGCGGCGCAGACCGTGAACGCGGCGGTCCCGGTGGATGCCCAGGCGGCCACGGCGCCCGGTTACCAGGTCAAGCGGTCCGGCCCGACCGAGCCCTTCGACTCCACCGTCGGCGCCCCCGAGGGCTGGAGCGTGGTCAACGCCGACGGCACCACCGGCGGCTGGTCCTTCGACGACTTCGGTAAGCGGGGTAACAAGACCGGTGGTTCCGGCGCCTTCGCCATGGTCGACAGTGACAAGATCGGCAGCGGCAAGAAGCAGGACAGCTCGCTGATCACGCCGGTCATCGACCTGACCGGCAACGACAGCCCCCAACTGGAGTTCGACACCGACTACAAGAGCTACACCAACCAGACCGGCAACATCGACGTCAGCACTGACGGCGGTGTGACCTGGACCAACATCTGGGACCGCACCACCACCCTGACCGGCCCTGCCCATGTCGAGCTTCCGCTGACCGACTACGCCGGGAAGCCCGGCGTGCAGCTGCGGTTCCACTTCAC
This sequence comes from Streptomyces sp. NPDC058092, assembly GCF_042884935.1. Lineage (NCBI taxonomy): Bacteria > Bacillati > Actinomycetota > Actinomycetes > Kitasatosporales > Streptomycetaceae > Streptomyces > Streptomyces sp. NPDC058092. Next base: position 39,314 of record NZ_JBHVSY010000003.1, on the reverse strand, counting down.
GGGCAGCTACGGCTACTGGTGGGAGCTCGACAACGTGTTCGTGGGCAAGCGGTCCTACGAGCCTGTCAACGGTGGCCTGGTGGCCGGTGCCGTGAAGGACGCCAACACCGACGACGCCGTCGTCGGCGCCACTGTCGTCAACACCGACGCCCCGCAGGACAAGGCCATCACCGCGGCCACCCCGGACGACCCGGCGCTCGGCGGCGGCTTCTACTGGATGTTCACCTCCAAGACCGGCAGCCACACCTTCACTGCCTCCAAGTCGCACTACGCCGACCTGGACAAGTCGGTGGACGTGGCGGCGGACAGCACCAACAAGGCGAACTTCAGCCTGAAGGCCGGCAAGCTGGCGTTCACCCCCGGCTCGATCGACAAGACGGTCGAGTGGGGCAAGAAGGCCACCCAGGACCTGACGGTGAAGAACACCGGCGGTGCGCCTGCCAGCCTCACCCTGGGCGAGCAGCCGGGCGGCTTCACCCAGCAGGTCAAGGGCGGCGCGCCGCTCAACCTGGTGAAGGGCAACTACTCCCCGCTGGCCCTCAGCAAGGGCAAGACCTCGGATGCGGCTCCGGCGGCCAACGCGGCCGGTGACGCCTGGCAGCCGGTGGCCAACCTGCCGACCGCTGTGCAGGACAACGCGGTCGCCGTCTACGACGGCAAGGTCTACTCCGCCTTCGGCTACACGGGCAGCGAGGACACCAACGCGCTGTACGCCTACGACCCCGACAGTGGCTCCTGGACCGAGCTGGCCTCCGCGGCCGACACCCGCGAGGGCAACCCGGCCCACGGCTTCATCGGCGGCAAGCTGTACGTGGTCGGCGGCTGGGGTGCCAGCGGCGACCCCGACGCCAAGCTGGAGGTCTACGACCCGGCGTCGAACAGCTGGTCCACCAAGGCGTCCTCGCCCAAGCCGTACGCCGGTTCGGGCAGCGCGGTGCTCGGCGGCAAGCTGTACGTCGTCGGCGGCTGCACCAGCAGCTGTGGCACCACGGACGCCACGGTCTACGACCCGTCGTCGGACAGCTGGTCCCAGATCGCCTCCTACCCGGAGCCGATCTCCTGGCAGTCCTGCGGCGGCATCGACGGCAAGCTCTACTGCGCCGGTGGCAACAGCGGCACCAGTTCGACCAAGCACGCCTACGTCTACGACCCGGGCGCCGACAGCTGGTCGCCCGTCGCCGACATGCCCGCCGACCTGTGGGGTTCGGCGTACAGCGTGGGCAACGGCAAGCTGCTGGTCTCCAGCGGTGTCGCCAACAACAGCGCCGACATCACCAACCAGGGCTACGCCTTCGACCCGGGCACCGGCAGCTGGACCGCCCTGCCCAACGCCAACACCAGCGTCTACCGTGTGGGTGCTTCCTCCGGCTTCTACAAGGTCGGCGGCAACCCCGGCGGCAGCTCGACGCCGCCGGTGTCCACCGTCGAGGTGCTGCCCGGCTACGACCAGGGCGGCGAGTCCTCGGATGTCAGCTGGCTGTCCACGAGCAAGGACAAGGTGACACTCCAGCCCGGGGAGAGCACCACGATCACCGTCGGCCTGGACGCCACGGTCCCCGAGGTCACCCAGCCCGGCGACTACACCGCGGCGCTGACCGTCCAGACCGACACCCCGTACGCCGGTGTCCCGGTCGACGTGAAGATGCACGTCAACCCGCCGAAGGACTGGGGCAAGTACGCCGGCACCGTGCTCGGCGCCGACGGCAAGGGCGGCACCGCGCCACTGGCCGGGGCGACCATCCAGATCAACGCCTCGACGACGAGCTACACCCTGCGGACCGCCAAGGACGGCACCTTCGGTCTGTGGTTCGACAGCCGCAACAACCCGGTCACCGTGGTCGTGGCCAAGGACGGCTACCAGCCGGTGGTCACCACTGTGAAGCTCAAGAAGGGGGAGACGACGACCGGCAACTTCACGCTGAAGAAGACCTCGTGACCCTGTTTCCGTGAAACAGCGCGGGCCGACCCCTCGGGGCCGGCCCGCGCGCCACGCTCGGCCCCGACCGACGGACTCCGGCTACCGGTCGCGTAAGCAGCCCTGTGGCGTACCTTCCACGTCCATGACCGACGTCGACAAGCTCACCGAGCGCTCGGCGAGTGGCGGATCCGGGAAGGGCGGGCCGAGGGCGTGGCGCGGTCGGACGGGCCGGGTCTCCCGGACCCGCGCCCGACATGGAGCAGGGCTCGGACGGCGGACCGTCCGAGCCCTGCTCGTGTCTGCCGCCGCCTGCCGTCAGTTGCCGGTGACGGTGACCTTCTCGTCGTTGTTGAGCTGGTCCACCAACTGCTTGACCTTGGCCTTGTCCCAGACCAGATTGCCGCCGGTGGAGCCCGAGATCGGCATGTTCATCGACGTGCCGTCACCGCCGGTGACGCCCTTCATGGCGAAGAACATCTGTCCCAGGGACCAGAGCGACATGTCCTTGTCCACGATCAGGGTGTCCAGGCCGGCGCCCATCGTCGGGTACAGCTTGAACGGGTTGAGGATCGTGGACGGCGTCGCCGTCTGACTCGCCAGCGCCGCGAGGAACTTCTGCTGGTTCTTCGTACGGGCCAGGTCCGACTCGGTGAACGCGTACCGGGTGCGGACGAAGGCCAGCGACTGCTCGCCGTTCAGCGTCTGCTTGCCCGCCTTGAAGTCGGCGCCGGACTTCTTGTCCTTGAAGCCCTTGGGGATGTCCAGTTCCACCCCGCCGATCGCGTCCACGATCTTGGCGAAGCCGCCGAAGCCGATCTCGACGTAGTGGTCGATGTGCAGCCCGGTGTTGAACTCGACGGTACGGACGAGGAGTTCGGGACCGTCCATGGCGTACGCGGCGTTCAGCTTGGTGAAGCGGCCGCGGCCCGGGTAGAGCTTGCCGGAGTCGGAGCCCTTGAACGAGGGGATCTCGACGTTCGAGTCACGGGGCAGGGAGACGAGCGTCGGCCCGTTCGACCCGTCGTGCAGGATCATCATCGAGTCGGTCCGCTTGCCCGCGGCGGAGCCGGTGTGGAGCTTCTTCTTGTCCTCGGCCGTCATACCCGCGCGGCTGTCGGAACCGACGATCAGGTAGTTGGTGCCGTCGCCTGCCTTCGGCCGCTCGATGACCTTGGAGAGGTCCACCTCGCGCTTGAGCTTGGAGTCGGCCCAGAAGTACGTGCCGATGGAGACCGCGAGCACCACGACGACCAGGGACAGCGTGCCTATCTTTATGCGGCGGCCCCAGTTGGGTGCCGGGCGCCCCTGGATGTAACCGCCGTCGCCCCGGCCGCCGCCGTGACCGTTGCCCCGGTCGCCACCGTTGCCACCGCCGCCGTAGACCTGGCCCGTGTTGTAACCGCTGTTGTACTCGGCGCTGTCGTTGTAGCCGCCGGAATACTGCGGCGGCTCCGGCTGCCGTTGGCGGGGCGGTGCGGGGCGCTGCTGCGGCGGCGCGGGGCGCCGTTGGACATGCCGCATCACGCGGGGGCTCTCGGGCCGGTCGCTGTCGCTGCCCTGCCCGTAGCGGTTGCCGCTGCGGTCGTCGTCGGTCCAGCCCTCGGGCCAATCGTTCATGCGATCCAGTGTGCAGGCCGGGCGCACCGCTCTTACAGGGGGTGCGGGAAATCGCATCACGGCTGTTGCGAAGCTGATGCATTGCGGCCGTCCGGAAGCCCCCGCATAAGGTGGACGGTATGACAGATCAGGCCCCGCGCCCGGAGGGCGACATTCCGGGCAAGTCGACCGCTGCTTCCCGGACCACCCTCAGCCACATCATGACCGGCAGCGACACCAATCTGCTGGGCACGGTGCACGGCGGCGTGATCATGAAGCTGGTCGACGACGCGGCGGGCGCCGTGGCCGGCCGGCACTCCGGCGGACCCGCGGTGACGGCCTCGATGGACGAGATGGTCTTCCTGGAGCCGGTCCGCGTGGGTGACCTCGTTCACGTCCGCGCCCAGGTGAACTGGACCGGCCGCTCATCGATGGAGGTCGGCGTCCGCGTCATGGCCGAGCGGTGGAACGAATCCACCCCCGCCCAGCAGGTCGGCAGCGCGTACCTGGTGTTCGCCGCGGTCGACGCGGACGGCAAGCCGCGCCGCGTACCGCCGGTGATCCCGGAGACGGAGCGCGACAAGCGGCGCTACCAGGAGGCGCAGATCCGGCGCACCCACCGCCTCGCCCGACGCCGCGCGATCAAGGAACTGCGCGAGAAGCGCGTGGCGGACGGCATCGACGCCTAGGGTCTTCCGTTTGGATCAGGCCGGATCATGCCGGGACACGCGAGTCCGGCATGAGCCGAACGAGAGGCCTTGGGAAACCCGGACACACTGCCGGGCCGGATCGAGCCGAATTCGCCCGCGGTCACGGGCAGGCCACCTGGTCGCCCGTGACCGCGTCGAATTCGCCCCGGCTCGTCTCCTTGCCCCGCACCCGCCGCACCTTCTCGAAGTCCGCGCCCGCCGTCACCTTCATCATGGGGCCCTGCCCCCGCACCGCGCGCAGCCCGGCCCCGGGCAACGCGCCCGCCAGGGACTTCGCGGACCGGTCCCAGCGGGGGTCGTACGTGATCAGCGTGTGCGCGAGATTGCGCGGCTCCCCGTTCAGCGGGGCGCGCGTGGTGTCGAAACCGGTGGCGTGCAGTCCGTCGTCGACCGTCTTGCCGAGGCCGTCCTTCGGGGTCCCGTTGTAGACCTGGACCCGGATCTGCTGCGGGGCGACATCGACCTGCACGGCCTTCGGCCCGCTGGGCCGCTCCGGGGAGAGCCGCCTGTCGTCGCGCAGCGCCTGGAAGAGCTTCTTCGACTTCGCCTCGTCCCACTTGACCGTGGAACCGATGCCCTTGACCGGGTACGCGACGTTCCCCAGCGGCACGGAGGTGAACTCGGACGAGGCGGGGGAGAAGCCGCGCATCGCCTGGCCGAGCTCCAGCATCTGCTCCGTACCGAATCCCTTGTCGGCCCGGACCGAGCTCAGCATCGTCGAGGCGACGTCCCGGAACTTCACCGGGTTCAGCAGCACACCGCTGCCGGTCGCCTGCTGGATCAGTGCGGCGAGGAACTTCTGCTGGCGCTGCATCCGGCCCAGGTCGGCGGCCCCGTCGACGTGCCGGGAGCGTACGTACTGGAGCGCCTGCCCGCCGTTCAGCTCATGGGTACCCGCGGCGAGGTCGAGACCGGTGTACGAGTCCTTCAGCGGCCCGGTCGCGCAGATCTGCACCCCGCCCAGGGTGTCCACCGTCTTCATGAAGCTGGTGAAGTCGACCTCCAGGTAGTGGTCGATCTTGATGCCCGTCAGGTGCTCGACGGTCCGCACGGTCAGACCGGGCCCGCCCTCGGCATACGCGGCGTTCAGCTTCAGCGCGTGGACGGCGTGCGTCTCGCCGGTGTTGCGGTCCTTGTACTCGGGGACCTCGGCGTAGCTGTCGCGGGGCAGCGAGACGATGCTCGCGCGCTCCTTGTCCGCCGACAGATGCACCAGCACGACCGTGTCGGTGCAGTTGCACGGCGTACCGCCCAGCCGGTACTTCGCCTTCTCCTGCGGGGTGATCCGGTCGCGGCCGTCGGTGCCCACCAGCAGCAGATTCATGCCAGAACCGCCCCGGGGGCGGTTCTTCATGTCCTTGAACGGGTCGACCCGGTTGATCCCGGTCTCCAGGCTGGTCACCACCGCGTGGCCGATCCCGCCGGCCCCGAGCACCAGCACGGAGATACCGGTCACCACACGCATGCCCCAGCGGGGCCGTTCGTCCTGCCTTCTGGACCTGCGCTGCGGCGGAACTGCGCGGGAGCGCGGCGAACGGGGGGAGGGGTGCGGCCTGGGCACGGGGGGAACCTCCGCGGTGCAAAGGGGACCGTTCGCACAGTAGGCCCATACGATCTGCACTCCGGGACGCGACCCGGTGGCGCGCGCCGGGGTCCCCCATTCGCGGTAACGTGGCGGCCGAATATCGACGCCTGGTGGGGTGCGAACCCCTGGCGCCCCCGAGGACCACCCGAGGACCACCATGTCTGCCGCGCAGCACTCCGCCGTCTCCGTGATCATGCCGGTGCTCAATGAGGAACGCCATCTCAGGAACTCCGTCCAGCACATCCTGGAGCAGGAGTACGCAGGTGAGATGGAGGTGGTGATCGCGCTGGGCCCCTCCACGGACCGTACGGACGAGATCGCCGCGGAGCTGGTGCGCGAGGACCCCCGGGTGCACACCGTCCCGAACCCGACCGGCCGCACCCCCGCAGCGCTCAACGCCGCGATCAAGGCCTCCCGCCACCCCATAGTCGTGCGGGTCGACGGCCACGGCATGCTCTCGCCCGACTACATCGCGACGGCCGTCCGCCTCCTGGAGGAGACGGGCGCGCAAAACGTCGGCGGCATCATGCACGCCGAGGGCGAGAACGCCTGGGAGGACGCCGTGGCCGCGGCCATGACGTCGAAGATCGGCGTCGGTAACGCGGCCTTCCACACCGGCGGCCAGGCGGGTCCGGCGGAGACCGTGTATCTCGGTGTCTTCCGCCGTGAGGCACTGGAGAAGGCGGACGGCTACAACGTGGAGTTCATCCGCGCCCAGGACTGGGAGCTGAACTTCCGCATCCGCGAGGCGGGCGGTCTGATCTGGTTCTCGCCCGAGCTGAAGGTGCAGTACCGGCCGCGGCCCTCGGTCAGGGCGCTCGCCATGCAGTACAAGGACTACGGCCGCTGGCGGCACGTCGTCGCCCGCTACCACTCCGGCTCGATCAACCTGCGCTACCTGGCGCCGCCGACCGCCGTCTGCGCGATCGCGGCGGGCATCGTGGCCGGTGCGGCCGTCACCCCGTGGGCGTTCGTCGTCCCCGCCGGGTACGTCGCGGCGATCGTCGCCGGGTCCCTCCCGGCGGGCAAGGGCCTGTCGCTGAGGGCGCGGGCGCAGATCCCGGTGGCCCTCGCGACGATGCACATGTCATGGGGGTACGGCTTCCTGACCAGCCCGCGCTCGCTGGCGAAGAAGGTCATCGCCAGCCGGCGCCCGGCCGTCACCGTATAGCCGCCGACACGGTGTGGGGGCCTTCCGATGCGTCGGAAGGCCCCCACCGTGCGTTGTGCCCGGTCCTGCGCTACCAGCCGAAGCCCGGCTGGATGTCCATGCAGGCCCCCTCGTCGTCGCCGTTCAGGGCGCGGGCGCTCTCCGGAGTCTTCTCCGCGGCGCTCGGCGCGGAGTAGTCCCCGTCCTCGCGCCAGTCGGCACCCACGGTCAGCGTGATGCCGGAGACCGCGGTCGACTTCTTCACCGCCGTCAGCGGAATTCCGAGCGCCTTGGCCACGGCCTGGGCATTGCCCTCCATGTCCACGCTGGGGAAGAGCACCCCGGTCCGTGCCGCCGCGTCGGTGTTCTGCGTGTCGACCGCGGTCTGGGTGAAGCCCTTCCCGGCGAGCAGTCCCTTGACCGTCGAGGCGCGGCCCTTGACCGGGTACTCGGTGTCGGTGCGGGTTCCGTTGCGGACGCTGACCGGGATCTCGGCGGCGGGTGCCGTGGGCTTCTTGGCGACCGGGGCCTTGCGCTTGGACGCCTTGCCGTCGAGCGGGACGTCGTCGCGGACCATCTGGAACAGCTGATCGGCGTCGACGGGCTTCGGGAGGACTCGTTCCCGGTTCACGCCCGTCCCGTAGACGTTCGGCATCGTCGTCATCGTGATGCGCTCGGTGGGGGCCTTCTTGAGCTCTTCCGCGAGGTCGTACAGCTTCTTGACACTGCCGAGGCCCTTGTCGCCCTTGTCGACCGTCAGCGCGTTCGTCGCCGCATCGGCGAGCCCCATCAGCTTGCCCGGGTCGGTGAGCTTGGTGCCCTTGCGCAGCTCACGGACCATCGAGTTCATGTACATGTGCTGGGCGTGGGTGCGGCCGAGGTCGGTGCCGTCCTCGAAGCCGTAGCGGGTCCGCAGCCACTGGAGGGCCTGCTTGCCCTTGATCTTGGTGGTGCCCTCCTCCAGCTTCAGCCCCGAGCCCTTGCCCTCGCGCGTGTGGGAGTAGACATTGCCCTTGACGCAGACCGGGACGCCGCCGATCGCGTCGGCCATCGAGACCACACCGGCGAAGTCGATCATCATGAAGTGGTCGATGGTGATGCCGGTGAGCTCGTACCAGGCGGCCACGGTGCATCCGGGACCGCCGCGGCCGAGCGTCTCGTTGGTCATCGCCAGGCCGGTGGTCGCGGGGTAGACGTGCTTCGTCTTCGGGTCGGTGCACTTCGGGATCTTCAGCAGTGTGTCGCGCGGCATGCTGATCACCGACATGTTGCTGCGGTCGGCGGAGAGATGGAGCAGCATCTGCACATCGGCCAGCGGCGGCGCCCCGAAGGTGTTCTTGGCCCCGCCGAGCTTCTGGTTCTCCTTGGAGTCCCGCGCGTCCGAGCCGATGAGCAGGATGTTCAGCGGGGTCTGACCGGCGGCATTGGCTTTGTGTTCGGCCATCTGCTTGTCGCCGATGTTCAGGTCCTCTTTCTTGAGGTTCCCGTTGAGGTGCTCGATATAGAGGTATCCGGCGACGGCGCCGCCGATTATGACGAGCGAGAGGACCGAGGCGACCCAGCGCAGCACGCGGCGCTTGCCCTTCTTGCCGTGCCGCTTGGGGCCGCCGCGCCGATGGCCGCTGTCCGCCGGGGCGGACCGTCCGCCGGACGCGCCGGAGTCCGGCCCCTTCTCCGGGGCGTCCTCGTAGAGCGCGTCGTCCCAGCCGAGTTGGCCGGCGTGCCGGACGCGTGGTCGCGTCCCCTCCCCGGGCGTACTGCTCCGTCCCACCAGGACCCCCCTGTTGCTCAGACTCGTGGTTTGGCGCAGTGACCCGGTGTCACTTGGCGCACTCTGCCTTGTCGGCGTTTGCCTGCTGAATGCCGTCCGGCACCTTTGCCGGTCCCGCTATGGGGATGCCCGCTCCCTTGAAGTCGGCGCCCAGGGTCAGCACCATCGCCTGGAGCCCTTCGGCGTCCGTGGTGCCCTGCTTCAGGGCCGAGCCGGGCAGGCCCATCATCGCGGCCAGCGCACGGGCCTGGTCCGCCTGGTTCGGTGCGTACTCCAGCGTCGTCTTGTCGGTCTTCGCCGGGGCGTTGGCCTTGTTCGTGGACTTGAGCACGCCCTGCTCGGTCTGCAGCCAGGTGACGGTCTTCTGGGCGCCACCGTCGACCTTGCCGCCGTTGTACACATCGACACGTACGTCGGCCGCGGCGGCCTTGGAGCCCTTGAGGAGCGCGTCCTGCTTGCTCTTCGCGGCCTTCTTCTGCGCCTTCACCTCGGTGAGCGAGGTGTCCTCGCGCATCATCGCGAACAGCGGGTCGGCCTTGGCCGTGTTCAGCACGACGGTGGCACGGACCTTCTCGGCCGGGTTGTCCAGCACCGGCACCGTCGTAAAGGTGATGTTCTTGGTGTTGACCTTGCCGAGTTCCTGGGCCAGCGAGGCCAGCTTCTTCGGCGAACCGATGCCGGTGTCCACGGTCAGCGCGCTGGTCGCCGCGTCCGCCAGCTTGTACAGCTTGGTCGGGCTGGTCAGGGTGGCGTCCGACTGCATCTGCCGCATCATCGAGGCGAGGAACTGCTGCTGGACCTTGATCCGGTCCAGGTCGCTCTCGTTGCCGAAGCTGTGCCGGGTCCGTACGAACGCCAGGGCGTCCTCGCCCTGGATCTTGTGCTCACCCTCCGGCAGGTCCAGGTGCGAGTCCTTGTCCTTGACCGGCTTGGCCAGACAGATCTTGACTCCGCCGACCGCGGTGGACAGCTCCTTCACCGCGTTGAAGTCGACCATCATGAAGTGGTCGGGCTTCAGGCCGGTGATCTCCTCGACCGTACGCATGGTGCAGCCCGGGTCGCGGCCGTCCTGGCCGAGGCTGACGTTGAAGCGGACGTTCTGTGTCCCCGGAATGACCTTTTCCGAGCCGTCCGGCTGCTTGGTGGTGCAGTCCGGGATGTTGGTGATCATGTCGCGGGGGATGCTGAGCGCCGTCGCGTTGGTGCGGTCCTGGGAGACGTGGAAGAGGATGTTGGTGTCGGCGTGGCCCACACTCCCCTTGTCGCCGTATCCCTCGTTGCCCTTACCGGTGCGCTTGTCGGTCCCGATGATCAATATGTTGACCGGGGCGTTGGCGTCGACGACGTTCTTGTTGCCGGCGCTGCCGACGTCGACGGTGCTCAGGTTGCCGTTGAAGTGCTGGTAGAGCGCGTATCCGCCCACCGACAGGCCGACCAGTACGAAGGCCATCGTGCCGCCCGTCCACAGCAGCGCCTTCTTGCGGCGCGCCTTGGGGGCCTTGCGGCTGCGGCGGCCCGCCGTATCGCCGCGGCCGGAACCCTCCTGACCGCGCGGGGCATTGGCCGAACGGCGCCCGCGCTGCCCCGGCACCTCGCGGCGCGGACCGGACCCCTGCCCGTCGCGTCGGGACTGCCCCCGGCGCTCGCCACTGCCGTCACGGGACGTGTTTCTGCGCCCGCCGTCGCCGTCGCGGCCCGGCTCTCTGCGACGCGGGATGCGTGGTCCCGGCGCCTGGGAAGCACCGGCCGAATCCCCTCCGGAATTATTCAGTCGCAGTTCGTAATCACCGGTATGCGGATTGAGAACCCACTGGTCTGCGGGGTCGATATCGTCCGACCGCCCACGGCTTTGCGCATCCACGGTTGCTTGAGTCCTCCGTCGGTGCCACGCGAGGCGCCTCCCCCGATCAGGCGCTCGATCTTTCGCTCCGGAAGTGCGCGGCCTGGCGGCCGGAAGCACCGGATCGCGTCACACTATCGGCCCAGTTCGGCGTCGAGCGACGAGCGTGACAAATTCCACGGTCCTTACAACTGGTCATTCTGCTCATTACACGCCGATCACCGGCTTCTGCTTGGGAATTGCTTTACTGCTTACACAGGTCCGCCGCCGCGTTGTTGCCCGAATAGGTCGGTGTGGGACTCGGGTCCGCGGCGCCCGGTGTGCCGGCCGGGGCATTGTTCTTCCCGTTGTTCTTCCCGTTGTCATCTGCGCCGCCCTTGCCGTCCTTGAGCCGGTCCGCAGGGACGACGGCGACCGGGGCGTCCTCACGCAGCCGCTTGAAGAGCCGGTCCGCGTCGGGCTGTACGAGTTCGTCCCGGTTCGGGTCGGCGGTGTACGGCTGCCGGGGCACGGTCAGGAACTGCACCTTGTCGGTCGGTACGTCGCGCAGACCGCGCACCAGCTCGTACAGGTCCTTGAGGGTGTCCAGACCCGGGTCCGTGGTCAGCGCCTTGGTGGCCGCGTCCAGCACCGGGTAGAGACGGGTCGGGTTGAGCAGCACGCCGTTGCTCTGCACCTTGTTGACCAGCGCGCCCAGGAACTGCTGCTGGCGGTCCATCCGTTCGGTGTCGCTGCCGTTGCCGATGGACTTGCGGGCCCGTACGTACCCCAGCGCCTGCTCGCCGTCGAGCTTCTGGCGTCCGGCGGGGAGCTTCAGATGGGCGTCGGGGTCGTCGACCGGCTTCTTGAGACAGACCTCGACACCGTGCACGGCGTCGACCATGTCCTTGAAGCCGTTGAAGTCGACGACCATCTGGTGGTCGATCCGGACGCCGGTCAGCTTCTCGACCGTACGGACCGTGCAGGCGGTGCCACCGAACTCGAAGGCCCAGTTGAACTGGGCGAATTGCTTCTTCGTGGCCTTGCCGTCCGCTGTGTGGCAGACCGGGATCTGCACCATCAGATCGCGCGGCAGGGACATCGCGGTGACGCTCTTGCGGTCCGCGGCGAGGTGCAGCAGGATCGTGGTGTCGGAGCGCTGGCTGCCGCCGTCATCACGCCCGTACTCGCGGTTGTCACCCGCCCGGCTGTCGGAGCCGATGAGCAGGATGTTCTCCGCGTTGTGCACCACGGTGGCGGGCCGCTCCCGCTCGTACGCCTTGAGTTCGGCCGCCGCGGACGTGTCGGTCCTGATGTTGCCGTCGAGCTTCCGGTACAGCCACCAGCCGCCGCCCGCCGCGACCAGGACGACGAGCGAGACGCCGAGCGCGGTCCAGCGAAGCCAGTGGTGCCTGTGTCCGGTGAGGGGCTCCGGGCCGGCGCCGGAGGCGTCCCCGGCCTGCGACGTGCCCTGGCCCGCAGCCGAGTCGTCGGAGTCGTCCGGCGGTCCGGCGCTTTCGCTCACGTCTGCGTCCATCCTTCACGTTCGGCGGCGCGTTGGGCCGCCGGTCGCAGGAGTAGACGGCTGAACCTCACGCTTGGTTGTGTCCCGAGTGGTCTGTACCGCCGATGATGTACCGGAGTTGATGCGCAGCCCCGAGGACTCGGCCCGCTGTGGGCCGGACGAGTGATCCTCAGGGCGCTTGTCATACCGTGCTGTTGGTGACCCGTTCACTCTCGACGCGCTTGGCGAGACCGCCCTCGTCCAGCTGTCCCAGGTGCCGGCACAGGACCACGGAAGCCCCGGCGGCCAGCGGCGCGAACAGCCCCGCGCTCAGGCCGTCCCAGGTGTCGTACGTACGCCCTGTCAGCAGCCGCGACCCGGCGGTCAGGCCGAGGGCGGCCGCATCCTCGCGGGCCCGCGCCACCAGTTGCGCCGCGGTCAGCTCGCCGCCGCCCACCGCCAGTGCGGGAGCGTCCGGGTCCACCGGGGCGAACGGGGCGAACCGGTCGCCCTGGCTCGGCACCTCGACCGCGTAGTCCGCGAAACCCTCGGGCGTCTGCGGGAACCTGCCGCCCAGCGGGCGCAGCGCCAGGGCGACCCGCTCGCCGCGGCAGGCGCGCGCGGCCTCCAGTGTGTCCGGGCCGCTGACAACGAGGTCGGCGCCGGCCGGGTCGCCCTGCACATCGGCGATCACGCCGACCGAGGAACAGGCGAGCAGCCACACCGCGGACTGCCAGTGCGCGGGCAGCAGAAGGGCGAGCCGGTCACCGGGTTCCGCGGCGAGGTCGCCCTGGAGGAGGTTGGCGGTCTTGGCCACCCAATTGGCGAAGGTGGCCACCGACAGTTCGACGCGCTCTCCGGTGGCGTCGTCGTAGAAAGTGACCAAGGGGCGGGCCGGGTCCGTGGCGAGCGCGGAACGCAGCAGGTCGGCGGGGGTGCGGTCGGTGGCGTTCATCCGCGCAAGGGTACGCGGCGGGCCCGGGCCGGGTGGGGTGGACGGGCGCCTGGGTACACCGGTTGGACAGACGGGCCGTCAATGGCACGGAGATATCCGGGTGGCCGGAGTTGTCGATATATGAACAGGATCATTCGTATGCGTGCCTTCATTGCATCCTCGATCGGTGTCACCTGCGCGGCGGTTCTCGTACTGCCGTCGGCCGTGCCCGCGGGCGCCGCCGCCGACACCTCCACCGCCCCTGCCGAGTCCGCCGAGCCCTCCTCCGGTGCTGCTGATCCCACCGGGTCCACCGAGCCCTCCGACGTGCCGGGCTCGACGCAGTCCCTGCCGATGTCGCCCCTGCCGGAAGCGTCCGGCCGGGCCACCGACGAACCCTCCCGGACCGCCGAGGCTGCCGAACAGGGGCTGCTCGAGCGCGAGGTCCGACCGTTCTCCCTGGTCGGCGTCGTCTGGAACGACGCCGACACCGAACTCCGCGGCACCGTCCAGGTCCGTACCCGCGCCATCGGCACCACCCGCTGGTCGGACTGGCAGGACCTGGAGACGCACAACGCCGAGCACGGCGCCGACCCCGGGACCGCCGAGCGCGAATCCGGCACCGTCCGCGGCTCCACCGCCCCGCTCTGGGTCGGTGAATCGGACGGTGTCGCGGTCCGCGTACGCCCGGAGACCTCCGACCCGCAGGACCGGACCTCCCCCGCCGTACCGCTGCCCGCCGGCCTGCGCCTCGAACTCGTCGACCCCGGAAAGGACCCGCAGCAACCTCCCGCAGCGGGCGCCGAGGCAGACGCCGGGAAAACCGGGAAGACCGGGAACACCGGCGACACCGGGGACAGCGGATACACCGGAGACGCGCGGGGCACCGCCGACATCTCCGAGGCCGACGGGCACACCGCCCCACTCGAACCGAGCGTGCTCCCCGCCCTGAGCAAGCAGGAGACCGAGGCGCTCGGCGAGGCGGAGGCCGGACTCGCGCCCGGCGCCCAGCCGTACATCGGACCCCGCCCGCGCATCATCACCCGCACGGGCTGGGGTGCCGACGAAAAGATCCGGCAGGGCGCCTTCGTGTACACCAAGAGCGTCAAGGCCGCGTTCATCCACCACAGCGCCACGGGCAACAACTACACGTGCTCCCAGGCGCCCTCGGTCCTGCGCGGCATCTACCGCTACCACGTCCAGAGCAGCGGCTGGCGCGACATCGGCTACAACTTCGCCGTCGACACGTGCGGAAACATCTACGAAGGGCGGGCGGGAGGCGTGACGAAGGCCGTCCTCGGAGCACACACGCTCGGCTTCAACACCAACAGCATGGGCATCGCCGTCCTCGGCACCTTCACCAGCTCGAACCCGCCCGCCGCCGCGGTGAACGCCGTCGCGAAGCTCACCGCCTGGAAGCTCGGCCTGTTCGGTGCCGACCCGCGGGGCAAGGTCACGCTCGTCTCCGGCGGCGGGAACAAGTTCAAGAAGGGGACGAAGGCCGAACTCAACGTCATCTCCGGCCACCGGGACGGCTTCGCAACCGAATGCCCCGGAGCGCGTCTCTACAAGAAGCTCGGCTCGGCCCGGACCACCTCGGCCCAGCTGCAGGGCCGCTGACCGGGGACGGCCGCACCGGTCTGCATACACTGGCCAGCCGAAACCAGGCCAGGCCCCACCAGGAAGCAGAGTCAGCGCTGTGACAGAGGCAAGAGAAGCGATCCTCCTGGTCGGCGGCAAGGGAACCAGACTGCGCCCGCTCACGGTGCACACCCCGAAGCCCATGGTTCCGGCAGCGGGCGTCCCGTTCCTCACCCACCAACTGGCGCGCGCCCGGGCCGCCGGGGTCGAGCACATCGTGCTCGCGACGTCGTATCTGGCAGAGGTCTTCGAACCGTACTTCGGGGACGGTTCGTCGCTCGGTCTCCACATCGAGTACGTCACCGAACGCGAACCGCTCGGCACCGGCGGCGCGATCCGCAACGTCGCGTCCCGGCTCACCGCGGGCCCCGACGAACCGGTGCTCGTCTTCAACGGTGACATCCTCACCGGCCTCGACATCCGGGCGCTGGCCGCCTCGCACGCCACTTCCGGAGCGGATGTCTCCCTCCACCTCACCCGGGTGGAGGACCCGCGTGCCTTCGGTCTCGTACCGACGGACGGCACCGGCAGGGTCACCGCGTTCCTGGAGAAGCCCGAGACGCCCGAGGAGATCGTCACCGACCAGATCAACGCGGGGGCGTACATCTTCCGCCGGTCGGTCATCGACACCATCCCGGCCGGCCGCCCGGTCTCCGTCGAGCGCGAGACCTTCCCCGGAC
The DNA here is from genome assembly GCF_042884935.1 of Streptomyces sp. NPDC058092. Classification (NCBI taxonomy): domain Bacteria; kingdom Bacillati; phylum Actinomycetota; class Actinomycetes; order Kitasatosporales; family Streptomycetaceae; genus Streptomyces; species Streptomyces sp. NPDC058092. The sequence continues at coordinate 24,006 of NZ_JBHVSY010000003.1, read as the reverse complement.
TGCTCGCCTCCGGCGCACACCTCCAGGGCATGGTCGACTCCACGTACTGGCTGGACCTCGGTACCCCGCAGGCCTTCGTACGCGGCTCCGCCGATCTGGTCCTGGGCCGCGCCCCCTCCCCGGCCGTCCCCGGCCGGTGCGGCGACCGGCTCGTCCTGCCGACGGCCTCGGTCGCCGCCGACGCCAAACTCAGCGGCGGTACGGTCATCGGCAAGGGCGCCCTGATCGGCGAGGGCGCCCGGATCGACGGCTCCGCGGTACTGGACGGCGCGGTCGTCGAACCGGGAGCCGTGATCACGGACTCGCTGGTCGGAGCCGGTGCCAGGATCGGCAGGCGTACGGTGATCGAGGGCGCGGTCGTCGGGGACGGGGCACAGGTCGGCGCCGACAACGAACTGCGCGCCGGCGTCCGTGTCTGGTGCGGGGCGATCCTGCCGGACGCGTCGGTGCGCTTCTCGTCCGACGAGTAGGACGAACAACCCGGGCACCCGCCACAGCTCTTCCCGTCCGACGAGTGGAACGAACAGCCTCGCGGACAGCCCGACGAACACCCGGGGCACCCGCCACTGCGCTTACCCTCGACAGGCACCCCCGACGACCGAGGACCTCACCGTGGCAGGACGATTCGCACCCCGCAGCGCCCCTCGCGCGGCCGTCCCGCACCAGGCGGCGGCTCCGGCGACGGACGCGCTGACCCGCGACTGGACCCCGCCCGGCCCGCTCGACCTGCGCCTGGTCCTCGGCCCGCTGCGCCGCGGCCCCGCCGACCCCACCTTCCGGATGACCCGGGACGGCACGGTCTGGCGGGCCGGCCGCACACCCGCGGGCCCCGGAACCCTCCGCCTCACGGCCCGGGGCGGCCGGATCGAGGCGGCGGCCTGGGGACCGGGCGCACCCTGGCTGCTGGACCAACTGCCGACGCTGCTCGGCGCGACGGACGACCCGGACGCCTTCCGCCCGCGCCACCGGCTGCTCGCCCTGACCCGGCACAGCCGCCCCGGCCTGCGCCTGCTGCGCACCGGCCTGGTCATGGAGTCCCTGATCCCGTCGATCCTCGAACAGAAGGTCACCACGGACGAGGCCTACCGCGCCTGGCGTCACCTGGTCCGCACCCACGGCACCCCGGCACCCGGCCCCGCGGACGATGCCGCGTTCACCGCCCTCGGCCTGCACGTCATGCCGGACGCCCGCACCTGGTCGCTGATCCCGTCCTGGGAGTGGCACCGCGCAGGCGTCGACGCCAAGCGCTCGGCCACGATCCTGCGCGCGGTACGGGTGGCCCGCCGACTGGAGGAGGCGGCCGCCATGGAGCTCCCGGAGGCGATGGCCCGGCTGGAACTGATCCCCGGCATCGGCCCCTGGACCTCGGCCGAGACCCTCCAGCGCTCGAACGGCGCGGCGGACGCGGTCACGGTCGGCGATCTCCATCTCCCCGGCATCGTCGGCCACGCCCTGGCAGGCAACAGAAACGCCGACGACGAGGAAATGCTGGCCCTCCTCACCCCCTACGAGGGCCAACGCCACCGGGCGACCCGCCTCATCCTGCTCTCGGGCCACACCCCACCCCGCCGAGCCCCACGCATGACCAGAGGCGACATCGCCCGCCTGTAGCGGGGAGGCACCCCCGCCCCCACCTCACCGCACCGCGACGAACTCCTCCGCACCCCGCACGGCCCGCGCCGCGGGCGCCACCGCCGGATGCCCCACCGCAACCGCCCCCAACGGGTCCCACGACTCCGGCAGTTCCAGCACCTCCCGCACCACATCGCGGCAGAACATCGTCGACGACACCCACGCCGAGCCGAGCCGCTCGCCCGCCAGCGCCACCAGGAAGTTCTGGATGCCGGCCCCCGCGGCGACCACGAACATCTCGCGCTCCGCCGTGTCCCGCCGCTCGTCCCCGTACGTGTGGGAGCCGTCCATCACCAGGCACGGCACCACCAGATACGGCGCCCGGCGCAGTACATCGCCCCGCCGTACCCGCTTCGCGATCGACTCCTCGCCGCGGCCGTCCCGGCGCAGATCCGTGATCCACGCATCCCGCATCGCGTCGAGCAGCCGGGTCCGCGCCCCCTCGGACTCCAGGAGCACGAAGCGCCACGGCGTCGTGTGATGCGGCGCCGGTGCCGTCACCGCCGCGGCCACGGCCCGCCGCACCGCTTCCGGGTCCACCGGGTCGTGGGTGAACTCGCGCACGGTACGCCGCAGGGTCACCGCCTCCCGTACCGCCTCGGACGTACCGAGCCGGAACATGTCATCGGCAGCGACCCGCACCATCGCCCGGGCCCCGCCCGCGGCATCCGTCGGGTCCACGACATGGCCGAGCCCCCGCACCACCGCGACCGGCAGCCCCGAAGCCTTGCCCTTGACCAGATCACCGGCCGAGGCCAGCTCATCGGCGGTGGCGACCACGGTCGCGCTCAGCGGATTGCCGTACGCATCCGTACCGCCCCGCAGATCGTCCAGCACCAGGACCCCGGCCGCCCCGATCGCGACATCGGTCAGCCCGTTGCGCCACGGCCGCCCGAAGGTGTCCGTGACGACGACTCCGACCTCGACGCCGAGGGTGTCCCGCAGCCCGTCCCGGATGGCGCGCGCCGAGGCGTCCGGATCCTCGGGCAGCAACAGCACCGTTCCGGCAGGGGTGTTCGAGGCGTCGACCCCGGCCGCGGCCATGACGAGACCCTGCCGGTTCTCGACGATCCGCAGCGTGCCCCGCCGCGCCACCACCCGTACCGTCTCGGCGTCGATGGCCGCCTCCCGGTCGGTGGCCTCGACGATCCGGCCCTCCGCCTTGGAGACGATCTTCGACGTGACCAGCAGGACGTCACCGTCGACGAGTCCCGGTTCGGTGGCGGCGATCAGCTTCGCCAGATCGTCCCCGGCCCGCACTTCGGGCATGCCGGGCAGCGCCCGGACCCGGTACGAGGGCACCTCACCGGAGGCCTCGGCGCTCACGCCTGTACCTCCTCGGCCAGTGCCAACGCCTGCCGGGCCATCTCCGCCGTCGCGTCGGCATCGGTCATCATCAGCGGCACGGATCGGCACCGGATGCCCGCGGCCTCCACCTCGCCGACCGCCCCGGCGTCCACCGTGTCGACGAGCCACCCGTCGAGCAGCCCGGAGCCGTAGTGCCGGGCCACGGCCGATGCCGTCGACTCGACGCCCACGGCGGCGAGCACCTTGTCCGCCATCCCGCGCACGGGCGCGTCCCCGACGATGGGGGAGAGGCCGACGACCGGCACCCCGGCCTCGGCGATCGCCTCCCGGATCCCGGGCACGGCAAGGATCGTCCCCACCGACACGACGGGGTTGGACGGCGGGAAGAGGATGACATCGGCCTCGGCGATGGCCTCCAGCACGCCCGGCGCCGGCTTGGCCTGCTCGGCGCCGACCGGCACGACCGCCTGTGCCTCGACCGAGGCACGCAGCTTCACCCAGTACTCCTGGAAGTGGATCGCTCTGCGCTCGCCGTCCATGTCGACCGCGACATGGGTCTCGATCCGGTCGTCGGACATCGGCAGCAGCCGGACCCCCGGCTTCCAACGCGCGCACAGCGCCTCCGTGACGGCGCTCAGCGGATAGCCCGCGCCCAGCATCTGCGTACGGACGATGTGCGTCGCGAAGTCGCGGTCGCCGAGTCCGAACCACTCGGGCCCCACGCCGTACGCCGCGAGCTCCTCCTTGACGTGGAAGCTCTCGTCCGTACGCCCCCAGCCCTGCTCCTCGTCGATGCCACCGCCGAGGGTGTACATCACGGTGTCGAGGTCGGGGCAGACCTTCAGCCCGAACAGATGGATGTCGTCACCGGTATTGCCGATCACCGTGATGTCCGCGTCGGGCGCGGCCTGCTTGAGGCCACGCAGAAAACGAGCACCACCGATACCGCCGGCCAGAACCACAATGCGCATGCACAGCAGTTTGTCAGGCGGGTACGACATCCACGGTCGCCGGGGCGCATTGCGCCGCGTGCATCGGCATCTCGGTCAGACCCGGGTAGTAGATGTGCAGACTGACGGCCGGTTCGATGGAGTCGTTGACCACTTCGTGCACATAGCCGGGTGCGAAGACGCGCTGCGCGCCGGGGGCCAGTGCCCGCGTGCCGCGTTCGGTGTGCTCGGTCAACCGGCCGTCCAGGACGGTCAGTACGCCGGAGGACGGGCCGTGGCCGTGGCGCCCGCTGCCCTGGCCGGGCACCCAGCTGAGCAGCCACACCTCGTAACCGAGTGGGGTCTGCCCTGCTCGAGCGGAGCCGAGAGCGTGGGGAACTGCGCGCAGCCGGTGGTACCAGCGGCTGGTGGTGTCGTACCGGACGAGCGGCGCCCACTGCGCGCGGTCGGCGGCGATGGTGCGGGCGAGCCCGACGAACTCGGCCACGGTGGAAGGGTGCTCGCGGGCCGGCTGGAGGAGGTGCTGGACCTCAAGGATGTCGCCGGCGATCTGAAGGTCGCTGTCGCTGTTCATGGAAGCGGTGGTTCCTCGGCATGGGGGGTGCATGTGCGGGGTGTCGCGGAGACCTGAGAGCCACGGAAACGCGGAGAGAAAACTCTGCGGAGTCGCTCAGCGAAGAAGCTCTGCGCAAGAGGAGCTGGAAGCCGGACCGGACCGGACCGGAGCCGGTGCCCTACGGCGTCAACAGCTACGACAGCTGGAACAGCAACAGCGGGTCTGGACAGCAGTACGGAACCCACGGACGTGGGTGGCGTACATCGCTGCGGTCGCTGGCATGCAGTCAAGGAGACCGGCTCGACTCGCCACTGTCAACCCAATGCCCGATTTGGGGGTAATGTTTCACCTCATCCGGTTACTGAAGACGGAGAAAGGTTTGTGCGGTCATCGCGGCGGAGATGTGGCGCATCAACCGTGTCCGCAAACGTCGTTGGGGTCTTGTGACCCGACTGTGATCTTGATCGCTTCGGTGATCGAATCGAAACATGACGGTGGCCCCGGTCGTCTCACTGAGTGAGAGAAGGGGATGCGGTGAGGCCGATGGCATATGTCAGGTTTTTGGTGATATGCACACTTTCCGCATACCCTTGGTTCCGCAGAGTGAATACCGGGGCCAATAGCAGATCTTCGCTTGACTGGCCTGGAGCTACACACTTGTAATTTCACTCGTGTCGTTCGGCCGCAATCAGTAACGGCTGCATCACGGGGACGCAAGAGACAGACGAGGGGCGCACATGACCGAGCTGTTCCAGCAACTGCTGGTCGAGGACGCGGACGAGGAACTCGGCTGGCAGGAGCGCGCACTGTGCGCGCAGACCGATCCCGAGTCCTTCTTCCCCGAGAAGGGCGGATCCACCCGCGAGGCAAAGAAGGTCTGTCTCGCCTGTGAAGTCCGGTCCGAATGCCTTGAGTACGCCCTTTCCAATGATGAACGGTTCGGAATCTGGGGCGGCCTCTCGGAACGTGAACGACGCCGCTTGAAGAAGGCCGCTGTCTGACAGCGGACCGCCGCGGCGAGGGACCGCCGCGGCAACCGGCGCCGCCGAGCGCTGCGACACACAGAACACCGCGCACCGGATCACCACGACCCGAGCACGACCCGAGCACCTACTGCGCACCGGACCGAGACCGACCATGGCCCGTCGCCCGCATCCTGCCCGCAGGCGACGGGCCATCGCCATGTCCACCGCCGCTCCGCCCCCGCCCCGTCGCAGCCCTCGTTCAACCGCTCGGCGCCGACGTGGTTATCCGTACCGTTAGTGTGGGGCTCCGTCCGAGACGCGCCAACGCCCCGACGGAGCGCGCGTGTACACCGATGCAGCCCCCGGGGGACGTCCCCCGGACCCGGCCGGAGGGCCCGTACCTCGATGTCCGTGCACAGCCAACCGACGGCGCCGTACGCGGCCGCCGCCGCCCCAGAGTTCCCCCGGCATGTCGTCACCGCCGTGCTCGTCTCCCATGACGGCGCACGCTGGCTGCCCGACGCGCTCGCCGGGCTGCTCGGGCAGGAACGCCCCGTACAGAACGTCGTCGCCGCCGACACCGGCAGCGCCGACGACTCCGCGCGGCTGGTCACCGAGGCGCTCGGCGCCGAACGTGTACTGCACCTCGCGCGTCGTACGAGCTTCGGCACCGCCGTCGACGAGGCGACCCGCACGGCCGGTGTCCTCACCTCCGAGGACCTGCCGTACCTGAAGCGCCCCAGCAGCTGGGACCCCGTCAGCAGGACCTGGCGCGACGACGCGTACGACCTGCCCGAACTGCCGCACGGCGAACCGGTGCAGTGGCTCTGGCTGCTCCACGACGACTGCGCACCCGAGCCCGACGCGCTCGCCGAGCTGCTGCGCGTCGTCGACGCCGACCCGCACGCCGCGATCGTCGGCCCCAAACTCCGCGGCTGGTACGACCGCAGGCAGCTGCTCGAAGTCGGCGTCTCCATCGCCAACAGCGGCCGCCGCTGGACCGGACTCGACCGGCGCGAGCAGGACCAGGGCCAGCACGACCAGATCCGTACCGTGCTCTCCGTATCCACCGCGGGCATGCTGATCCGCCGTGACATCTGGGAGGAGCTCGGCGGGTTCGACCGCAGGCTCCCGCTGATGCGTGACGACGTCGATCTGTGCTGGCGCGCCCACACCGCGGGACACCGGGTGCTCGTCGCCCCCGACGCCGTCCTCAGGCATGCCGAGGCCTCCGCCCGCGAGCGCCGCCCCATCGACTGCGCGGGACGCTCGGTCGCCTCCCCGCACCGCGTCGACAAGGCCGGCGCCGTCTACACGATGCTGGTCAACGCACGCGCCAAGGCACTGCCGTGGGTGATGCTCCGGCTCGTCGTCGGGACGCTGCTGCGTACCCTCGCCTATCTCGTCGGCAAGGTGCCCGGCCAGGCCGTCGACGAGGTCGCCGGGCTCTTCGGCACCCTGCTGCGCCCCGGACGGATCCTCTCGGCCCGGCGCAGCCGCGGCAGGGGCGCCGTCGACCAGGCCGAACTGCGCAGCCTCTTCCCGCCGCCCGGTGCCACCGTCCGTGCCACCGTCGAGCAGGTCGCCGGAAACTTCGGCAGCGGCTCCGACGCCGACGCGGGCGGCTCGCGGCACGGCGCCGTGGAGTCCGGTCCCGGCGGTGACGACGCCGACTTCCTGGAGATCGAGCAGTTCGCGCGGCTGAAGCGGATCGGGCGCAAGCCGGGCCCGGTGCTCTTCGCCATCCTGCTGTTCGTCTCGCTCGTCGCCTGCCGCGGCCTGCTCGGCGGCGGAGCGCTCGCGGGCGGCGCGCTGCTGCCCGCGCCCGCCGACGTCTCCACGCTGTGGGGCACGTACGCGGACGGCTGGCACCCGGTCGGCACCGGCGGCACGCAGACCGCGCCGCCCTATCTCGCCGTCCTCTCGGCGCTGTCCGCGCTGTTCCTCGGCTCGACCGGCTTCGCGCTCACGCTGCTGCTGGTCTGCTCGGTCCCGCTCGCCGGACTGACCGCGTACTTCGTGTCCAGGCCGCTGCTCGAATCAAGGCTGCTGCGGGCCTGGGCGAGCATCGCGTACGCCTTCCTGCCGGCGGCGACCGGCGCACTGGCGACCGGCCGCCTCGGCACCGCGGTCCTGGCCGTCCTGCTCCCGCTGATCGCCCGCGCCGCCGTCTCCGCGCACGGCATGCGGGCCGGCGGCGACGCACGCGGCAGCTGGCGCGCCACCTGGGCGTACGCCCTGCTCCTCACCTTCGCGATGGCGTTCACGCCCATCGTCTGGCCGCTCGCGGTGATCCTCGGCATCGGTGTGCTCGCACTGCGCCGCGACGACATCGTCGCGTACGGGCTCCGCTTCCTCGCCGCGATCGGCACGCCGCTGCTCGTCCTCGCGCCCTGGTCTCTCTCGCTCCTCAGCAGCCCCTCCGGCTTCCTGAAGGAGGCGGGCCCGGACATCGGTACGGGCACGGCCTCGGCACTCGATCTGCTCGGCATCAGCCCCGGCGGCCCCAAGGCCGCGGGCGGCGTGCTGCTGCTCGGCATCGTGTTCGCCGCGCTGGCCGCGCTGCTGCGCGGGGAGCGGCAGTTCGCGGTACGCACCGCGTGGGCCGTCGCACTCGTGGCGCTGGTCTTCGCCGCGCTCGCCAATGGCTCGGGCTGGGCGGGCCCCGCCACCCTCGTCTACGGCATCGCGCTGATCGCCGCCGCGCTGGTGGGCGCGGACGGGGCCCGGGTACGCGTCGCCGAGCTCAGCTTCGGCTGGCGCCAGCCCGTCGCCGCGCTGATCGCCCTCGCCGCGGGCCTCGCCCCGGTGCTGGCCGCCGCCGGCTGGATGATCGGCGGCGCCGCGGGCCCGCTGGGGCGCCGCGACCCCGTGCAGGTGCCGGCGTTCGTCGCGGAGGAGAGCGCCACCCGCGACCAGCCGCGCACCCTGGTCCTGGGCGGCACCTCGCCCGCCGCCGTCTCGTACACCCTGGTACGCGGCTCCGGCGCGCGGCTCGGCGACGCCGAACTGGCCGAGGCGGGCAGCGGCAACAGCCACCTCGACAAGGTCGTCGCCAACCTGGTCGCGGGCTCCGGCGCCGACCAGGGCAGCCAGCTCAGCGGCTTCGCGATCCGCTACGTACTGGTACGGGACGGCGCTCCGAAGGAGATGAGCCGGGTCCTCGACGCGACCCCGGGCCTCAGCAGGCTGAGCCAGCTGGACGGCAGCGCGCTGTGGCGGGTCGACCGGCAGGTCGCCCGCGTCATGATCGTCCCGTCCGGCGCCGACGCCGAACCGCTGCCCGTGGGCGCCCTCCCCGTCGAGGCGCACACCAAGATCCCCGCGGGCGGTTCCGGCCGGGTGCTGCGGATCGCGGATGCCGCCGACCCCGGCTGGCAGGCCACGCTGAACGGCCGGACGCTGACCCGTAAAACGGTCGACGGCTGGGCCCAGGGCTTCGAGCTCCCCGCCGAGGGCGGCACCCTGGACCTCACGTACGACGCCCCGCTCACCCACACGGCCTGGATCTGGGCCCAGAGCGCGCTGGCCGTGGTCCTGCTGGTCCTCGCCCTGCCGGGCCGCCGCCGGGAGATCGACGACGACCTGCCCGAGGAGGTCGTGACGGTCCCCGCGGAGCCGGTCGCGGGCGAGGGGCGCCGGGCACGCAGGCTCCGCGCGGCCGCCCAGGCGGAAGCGGAGCCGGAGCAGGCCGGGAGCGTGAGCGCCGAAGAGGCCCCGGACGCGGCGGGCCAGTACATCCCCGCCCAGCAGACCGCCGAGCCGCAGCCCCCTCAGCAGGCGCAGCCGGATCCGCAGCAGGGCGACGACCAGGACGTCTTCGCTCCGCAGGCCGACAGCGGTCAGTACGCGGCGGTGCCGCAGCAGCAGTACGGCCAATGGGACGCGCAGCAGTACCAGGGTGCCGACTACCAGCAGTACCAGGGCGAGCAGCAGTACCAGGACGGTCAGTACGGCACGCAGCACGAGCACCAGGCCGCCGCAGACCCGTACCAGCAGAACGCCTACGACCCGTACGGCTACGCCCAGCAGCAACAGCAGCAGTACGACCCACAGGCCCAGTACGACCCACAGGCCCAGTACGACCCGCAGGTCCCGCAGTACGACCCGCAGGCTTCCTACGACCCCCAGGCCGGCTACGGCGGGCAGGGCCCGTACGACCCGCAGAACCCCGACGAGAACCCCGCCCCGGGCCAGCACCCGTGGCCGACCGGTAACGCATCGCGAGGCGAGTCCGAGTGAAGTCCACCAGCCTGTCCCTCATCGCGGGCGCCGCAGCCCTCGCCGCCGTCACCGGATTCGCCGCGCTCACCGCGCCCGGCGACGGGGGTACGACGGCGGCGAAGGCCGCCACCCGGCTGCCGGTGGAACGGTCCAGCCTGCTCTGCCCGGCGCCCGGTCTCTCGGACCTCGCGGAGACGACGTACACGTCCTTCACCCCGGCGGGCGGCAGCGGCGGCGAGGCCGGCGCCGCCGAACTGATGCAGTCCATGTCCGCCACCGCTGACGGCACCACCGCCGAGGCCGGGAAGAAGGACGAGAAGGGCAAGAAGAAGGCGGATCCCGGAAAGCCGGTCGTCTCCCTCAAGGAGCCCGGCAAACCGGCCACCGCCGAGGCGTCCGGCGCCGATGCCCCCGCGCTCGTCGGCACCGCCACCGGACGTCTGGCCCCAGGCTGGACCACCCAGCAGACCACCACGGTCGAGGCGGGCGGCGCCCGCGGCCTGCTCGGCGTCAGCTGCACCGGACCCGACACGGACTTCTGGTTCCCGGCCGCGAGCACCGCGAAGTCCCGCGAGGACTACGTCCACCTCACCAACCCGGACGACACCGCGGCCGTCGCCGACATCGAGCTGTACGGTCCGGACGGCACCCTCAAGTCCGATGTGGGCGAGGGCATCACGGTGCCCGCCCGATCCAGTGTCCCGGTCCTGATCTCCACGCTGACCAGCAAGGCGGCCGAGGACGTGACCGTCCACGTCACCACCCGTACCGGACGCGTCGGCGCGGTCGTCAGGACCGCGGACGAGGAGACGGGCAGCGACTGGCTGGCCGCCTCGGCCGACCCGGCGGGCACCCTGGTGCTCCCCGGCATTCCGGCGGACGCCACCTCGGTCCGTCTGGTGGCCTTCGCACCCGGCGAAGGCGACGCCGATCTGAAGGTGAAACTTCTCGGCAAGAACGGCGCGATCTCCCCGGCCGGGCACGAGGAGCTCCACGTCAAGTCGAGGATGACCGCGGGCGTCGACCTGAAGGACATCACCAGGGGCGAAGGCGGCTCCCTGCTGCTGACCCCGGCCGACGGCGGAAAGGGCACCCCGGTGGTGGCCGCGCTGCGCGTGGTCCGCGGCAAGGGCGACGGGCAGGAGGTCGGCTACATCCCGGCGACCGGTCCGGTGGGCGCGCAGGCGACCGCGGCCGACAACCGGGCCAAGGGATCGACCCTCTCGCTCACCGCGCCGGGCGCCACCGCCACCGTGAAGGTCATCGCCTCCGGGGGCAGCGAGGGCGGCGAACAGACCGCCAAGACATACACGGTCAAGGGCGGCACGACGCTCGCGGTGACCCCGCCCGTACCGGCCGGGCTCAAGGGCGGCTACGCGCTGACGGTCCGGACGGAGTCGGGCGGCCCGGTCCACGCCGCACGCACGCTCAGCCTCCCGCGGGACGGCGTCCAGATGTTCACCGTGCAGACCCTGTCGGACGACGGCGGAACGGTCGAGGTACCCGCGGTCGAACAGGACCTGTCGGTCCTGGACGACTGAACCGGCGGTACGGGTGGGCGGGGGCCGGCCGCCCTGCCGGGCCTACTCCTGCCCGTACCGCGGATCCACCGACTCCGGCGACAGCCCGAGCAGCTCCGCGACCTGCTCCACCACGACCTCGTGCACCAGCAGGGCGCGCTCGTCGCGGCTCTTGGTACGGATCTCGACGGGCCGCCGGTAGATGACGATCTGCGCGGGCCGGTCCTTCTTCGCGGAGACCGCGCGCCCCAGCGGAACGGTCTCCTCCTGCGTCCCCGGCACGTCGAGCACCATGAAGTCGACCTCGGCCAGCTGCGGCCAGCGCCGCTCCAGCCGCTCCACCGAGTCCTGCACGAGATCACGGAAGTTCTCCGCCCTGCTGGCCGAGAGCGGCACCTGGGGCGGGGCGACGGGCCCGCGCATGCCGCGGCCATGGCGGTCACGACGGCGCGGGCGCGGCTCGGACGGGTGGGGCGGTACGGGACTGTCCATCACTGACGCAGGGTAACTCTCCGCCGGGCAGGCGGATCGCCGCTCCCTGACAGGGCGTCGGCATGTCCAATCCTGAACAATCCGGCCAAGCCGGAGCCCGTTTCAGGCCCTGCTCCTGACCGTTGGTCTCTTGGTGAATGACAGCTTTTGTGCCGAGTGGTGACCGGAATCGTTGCCGGTACGACCTGTGCTTCTGTCTTCCTCCGCAGGTCAGGAGCGCTGCCCCGAAGGCGGCCGGGCCGGCGGCCACAGGGCGACACGGTGGGGTGACCTGAGGGAGAGTCGTCGCAGCCCGCTCAAGAGTGCGGTACCGTCCAACATCGTGAGCCCTGTACGTCGCTGTTCGCGCACCGCGTGCGGCCGCCCTGCCGTCGCGACACTGACGTACGTCTATGCCGACTCGACTGCGGTCCTCGGCCCGCTCGCCACCTACGCCGAGCCCCACTGCTACGACCTCTGCGCCGAGCACAGTGAGCGGCTGACCGCGCCACGTGGCTGGGAAGTCGTCAGGCTCTCCGACCCCTCCGCCCCCACCCGCCCCAGCGGCGACGATCTCGAAGCGCTCGCCAATGCCGTACGGGAAGCCGCGCGGCCGCACGACCGCGGTGGCGACGGCAGGAGCGGTGGCGGCCCGCAGACCGCGGATCCGATGGAGGTCGCGCGCCGCGGCCATCTGCGGGTGCTGCGCTCACCGGACTCCTGAGTGCGGCGTGCCGGACGGCACGCCTCGCCTGCGGTTCCCGCTGATCTCCCGTTCACGTTCTCAGGTACGGGTCATTGACCTGAACTTGTCGTGCACACAACCATTTCCTCACCCGTGAGGATCTGCCCTCCTCGTACCGCTGCTCCTGGTCTTCCTGGTCTTCCTGGTCTTCCTGGTGGACGGACGGCGCGGGCTGCGCGAGACCTGGCTGCCCGCGCTCGTCTGCGGAGCCGCCTTCGCCGCGGCTCGGTTCGCCGCGTCCAACTACGTCTCCGCCCGACTCGCCGACATCGGCGCCGCACTGGTGGGAGCGGCGGCGCTCATGGCCGTCCCCGGGGCACGCAGGCCGGCCGAGGAACCGGTACGTACGGCGGTCCTGAGGGCGTACGGAGCGCGGAGCTCGACGACGAGGACCCGCACCGCGAGGTGCTGCGCACCTACGCCCCGTACGCCCTCATCGTCGCCGTCTTCTCCGTCGCCCGGATCCCGCCGGTCAAGGAACTGCCGGCGGAGGCGACCCGGGTCTTCGACCGGCCGTTCCTCGACGTCGCGAACCCCGCGGGCGAGCCCGTCGGCGCCAGCCTCTTCACCCTCCCGGCCATCGCCCCCGGCGGCACCCTCGCGCTGCTGGCCGGCCTGGTCACCGCCGGCGTGCTCGGCGTACGACCCCGGGACGCGGCGCGCGAGTGGACGGGCACGGTGCGTGAAATGCGGTACGCGATCCTCACCGTGACCTCCGTACTGGCACTCGCGTACGTCATGAACCTCTCCGGGCAGGCCGCCACGATCAGCCAGTTCGTGGCCGCGGCGGGCGCCGGACCCGCCTTCGTCTCCCCGGTGCTCGGCTGGTTCGGCGTCGCCGTCCCCGGCTCCGGCACCTCCGCGAACGCCCTCTTCGGTGCGCTCCAGGTCTCGGCGGCCCGCGAATCGGGCCTGTCACCGGAACTGCTCGCCGTGGCCAACAGCTCCGGCGGGGTACTCGGCAAGATGATCTCCCCGCAGAACCTGACGATCGCGTGCGCGGCGGTCGGCCTGGCCGCATGGGAGGGCGACCTGTTGTGCAAGGTACTGCCGTGGAGTCCGGGGCTGCTGTTGGTGATGTGCCTGATCGTGCCGGCACAGAGCACGGCGGCGGCCCGGATGCTGCCCCGAGCGGCACGGCGCTCAACCCCGCCTCACCGCGGTATCGCAGACCCCGCGGTCCGCCTGAACCGCCGCCGGGTAGTTTGGGCGGACCGCAGAATTCTCAGGAGGACCGGCCCGTGGCTGCTGATCTGTCGCAGATCGTCAAGGCGTACGACGTACGCGGGGTGGTCCCCGACCAGTGGGACGAATCGCTGGCCGAACAGTTCGGGGCGGCATTCGTCGAGGTCACGGGCGCGGACGCGATCGTGATCGGCCACGACATGCGGCCCTCGTCGCCCGGCCTCTCGGGAGCCTTCGCACGCGGCGCTGTGGCGCGCGGCGCGCACGTCACACTGATCGGCCTCTGCTCGACCGACCAGCTGTACTTCGCCTCCGGCAGCCTCGGTCTCCCCGGCGCGATGTTCACCGCCTCGCACAACCCGGCGCAGTACAACGGCATCAAGCTCTGCCGGGCGGGCGCCGCACCCGTGGGCCAGGACACCGGTCTCTCCGAGATCCGCGCCCTGGTCGAGAAGTGGTCCGAGACCGGCGCGCCGCGACCGGCGGCCGCCCCCGGCACCGTCACCCGGCGCGAAACGCTCACCGACTACGCCGCGCACCTGCTGTCGCTGGTGGACCTCGCGTCGATCCGCCCGCTGAAGGTCGTCATCGACGCGGGCAACGGCATGGGCGGCCACACCGTCCCGACCGTCTTCGCGAACCTTCCCGTCCACCTCGTACCGATGTACTTCGAGCTGGACGGCACGTTCCCCAACCACGAGGCCAACCCGCTCGACCCGAAGAACCTCGTCGACCTCCAGGCCCGCGTCGTGGCCGAGGGCGCCGACCTGGGCCTCGCCTTCGACGGCGACGCCGACCGCTGCTTCGTCGTGGACGAACGCGGTGCGGGCGTCTCCCCGTCCGCGATCACCGCCCTGGTCGCGGCCCGGGAACTCGCCCGCAACGGTGGGAAGGGCACCGTCATCCACAACCTGATCACCTCCCTCACGGTCCCCGAGGTCGTCCGCGAGAACGGCGGCACCCCGGTCCGTACCCGCGTGGGCCACTCCTTCATCAAGGCGGAGATGGCCGAGCACGGCGCGATCTTCGGCGGTGAACACTCCGCGCACTACTACTTCCGCGACTTCTGGAACGCCGATACGGGCATGCTCGCCGCGCTCCACGTCCTGGCCGCGCTGGGCGGCCAGCCGGGCACGCTGTCGGAACTGGTCGCGCAGTACGACCGCTACTCCGGATCCGGCGAGATCAACTCCACGGTCACCGACCAGGTGGGCCGCACGGCAGCGGTACGTGACGCCTTCGCGAGCCGCGACGGAGTCACGACCGACGACGTCGACGGTCTGACTGTCACGGCCCCGGACTGGTGGTTCAACCTGCGCGCCTCCAACACGGAACCCCTGCTCCGCCTGAACGTCGAGGCCCGTGACGAACAGACGATGACGGCGGTACGGGACGAGGTACTGGCACTGGTCCGGGCCGCGTAGGACATTTTTCAGCCTCGCCGGCGTTTGAGGCCCGGGGTCCGGGGCACCGCCCCGGTTTCGGGAAGGGGCGGGTAGGGGACAGGCCCGCCGCAGGCGCCCCGGCCCCACCCCCGCCCCGGCCGCGCCCCCCGTACCCCGGCGGTAGGCTGACGTCGCCTGATCCGCGTGAACCCAATCGCTTGTTCGAATGCTTGAAGGGACTCACCCCATGCCGCTCGAAGCCGGCCTTCTGGAGATCCTCGCCTGCCCGGCCTGTCACTCTCCGCTCGACGACCGGTCGGCGGCCGACAGCCCCGAACTCGTCTGCACCGGCAAGGACTGCGGCCTGGCCTACCCGGTACGGGACGGCATCCCCGTCCTCCTCGTCGACGAGGCCCGTCGTCCCGCGTAACGGCATCCGCATCCCGCACGGTGATCAGCACGTGATCGGAGGACCGTCCCCATGCTCGACGAGTCGCTGCTCGACGCCCCGGAATCCCTGGCCCGAGCCGACCGCCGCGGACTGCTCCGCGGCGCCGCCGAGGCCGGGGCCCGGGTCCGCTCCGCCGCCCGGCACGCGGCGGAGGCCGGGATCGCCGCACTGAACCCGGAAGGCCGCCCCCGCGCCGTACTCGTCGCGGGTTCCGGCACCGCCGCGTCCGGCGTCGCCGACCTGATCACCGCCCTGGCAGGCGCCTCCGCGCCCGTCACCCGCATCCGCCCCACCGGGGTCGCCCCGGCCGCGGGCGCGATGCGCTGGACGCTGCCCGGCTGGGCCGGCTCCGTCGACCTGCTGCTGATCGTCACGGCCGACGGTTCCGAGCCGGGCCTCTCCCTCCTCGCCGAACAGGCATACCGCCGCGGCTGCAGCGTCGTCGCCGTCGCCCCCCACCGGTCACCGCTGCGCGAGGCGACCGACGGGGTACACGGACTCGTCGTACCGATGGCCACCGCCCCGCACGGGGAGTACGACGCCGAGACGTCGGCGGCGGGCCCCGGCACGCTCTGGGCCCTGTTCACCCCGCTGCTCGCACTGCTCGACCGGGTCGGCCTGGTCACCGCACCCGCCGAGGCGCTGCAGGGCGTCGCCGACCGCCTGGACCGCACCGCGGAACGCTGCGGTCCGGCCATCGCCACGTACAGCAACCCGGCCAAGACCCTCGCTGCTGAACTCGCCGACAGCCTGCCCCTCATCTGGACGGAGGGCGACGCGGCGGCCCCGGTCGGCCGGAGATTCGCGGCAGTCCTGGCCGAGCTGTCCGGCCGCCCGGCCCTCGCCGCAGAGCTCCCCGAGGCGCTGCCCGCCCACGGCGCGCTTCTGGCGGGCACATTCGCCGCCGGGGCCGACCCCGACGACTTCTTCCGCGACCGGGTCGACGAGGCGGAACCCCTGCACGCCCGCGTCGTACTGCTCCGCGACCGCCCCTCCGGCGGCCTGAGCGCCGGCCTTGCCGCGCGTGAACTGGCCCTCGGTCACGACACGGCGATCAGCGAACTCGAACCGGAGGAGGGCACCGAACTCGAAGCCCTCGCCGAACTCCTCGCGGTCACCGACTTCGCCGCCGTCTACTTGGCACTGGCGTCGGCAGCCCGCGCCTGACGTGAGCGCCCACCGGTACGCCACCCCCGATCCACGCACCTGACAAGGACAACCCATGGACCGGCTCTCCAACACCGTGCGCCCTTACGCCTGGGGTTCCACCACGGCCATCCCCGAGCTGCTCGGCATCGCACCCACCGGCGAACCCCAGGCAGAGATGTGGATGGGCGCCCACCCCGGAGCCCCCTCCCGTCTCACCCGTACAACCGCCGCCGGAGAGGCCGGCCCCGAGCAGCCCCTCACCGAGGTCATCGCCGCCGACCCCGAGCGCGAACTGGGCCGGGCTACGGCCGAAAAGTTCGGCCCCCGCCTGCCCTTCCTCCTCAAACTGCTCGCCGCCGGCGCCCCGCTCTCCCTCCAGGTCCACCCCGACCTCGCACAGGCGAAGCAGGGGTACGAGGACGAGGAGCGCCGGTCCGTCCCGATCGACGCACCCCACCGCACGTACAAGGACGCCAACCACAAGCCCGAGCTGATCTGCGCGCTCACCCCCTTCGCCGGCCTGTGCGGCTTCCGCAGGCCCACCGAGGCGGCCGAGACGATGGCGGCGCTCGGCGTCGATTCCCTCAAGCCGTACGTCGACCTCCTCGGCGCCCACCCCGAAGAGGCGGCCCTGCGAGAGGTCCTCACCGCGATCCTCGGCGCCGACCCGGCGGAGATGGCCGAAACGGTGAACCAGGCAGCCGTGGCCGCCGAACGCCTCGGCGGCGCCCACGCCCCGTACGCCCGCATCGCCCACCACTTCCCCGGCGACCCCGGTGTCATCGCGGCCATGCTGCTGAACTACGTAGAACTCCAGCCCGGCGAGGCCCTCTTCCTCGGCGCCGGCGTTCCGCACGCCTACCTCGACGGCCTCGGCGTCGAGATCATGGCCAACTCCGACAATGTGCTGCGCTGCGGACTCACGCCCAAACACATCGACGTACCGGAACTCCTGCGCATCGTCCGCTTCGAGGCGACCGACCCCGGCGTCCTGCGCCCCGAGGCGTCCCCTTCCGGCGAGGAACTGTACGAGACGCCCGTGGACGAATTCCGGCTCTCGCGCTTCGACCTGTCGCCCGGCGCCGACCCCGTCGACCTGACCAGGGACACCCCGCAGATCCTGCTCTGCACCGCGGGCGCCCCGAAGGCGGGCACGCTCGGCCTCACACCCGGCGCCTCGGTCTTCGTACCCTCCGGCGAGAGAATCGAAGTATCCGGTACGGGAACTCTGTTCCGCGCCACAGTGGTGGCCTGAGGCACCGTCCGCACCAGCTGGCTGCAACAATGTCCGGCCGTACCGCGGCGCCAGGGCCGCAGCACCTAAGAAGGGACACCAGGCACCCATGAGTGCGTCAGGCGGAACCAAGGCGATCGTGGCGGCACTCAGCGCCAACCTCGCGATCGCAGTGGCCAAATTCGTGGCGTTCCTGTTCAGTGGCTCGTCGTCGATGCTCGCGGAGAGCGTCCACTCGGTCGCCGACTCGGGCAACCAGGGCCTGCTGCTGCTCGGCGGCAAGAAGGCGCAGCGCGAAGCCACCCCCCAGCACCCCTTCGGCTACGGCCGCGAGCGCTACATCTACGCCTTCCTCGTCTCCATCGTGCTGTTCTCGGTCGGCGGCATGTTCGCGGTGTACGAGGGCTACGAGAAGATCAAGCACCCGCACGAGATCGAGGCCTGGTACTGGCCGGTCGGCGTGCTCGTCTTCGCGATCATCGCCGAGGGCTTCTCCTTCCGTATGGCCATCAAGGAGTCCAACCAGACCCGCGGGTCGCTCTCCTGGAAGGAGTTCATCCGCCGTGCCAAGGCACCCGAACTCCCCGTCGTCCTCCTGGAGGACTTCGGCGCGCTGATCGGTCTTGTGCTCGCCCTCGCGGGCGTCGGTCTGGCTCTCGCGACCGGCAACGGTGTCTGGGACGGTATCGGCACCCTCTGTATCGGCGTCCTGCTGATCGTCATCGCGATCGTCCTCGCAGCCGAGACGAAGTCCCTCCTGCTCGGCGAGGCCGCAGGTACAGACGAGGTCGAGAAGATCAAGTCCGCGCTCGTCGACGGCGACACGGTCACCGGCGTCATCCACATGCGCACGCTCCACCTCGGCCCGGAAGAGCTGCTGGTCGCCGCCAAGATCGCGGTACAGCACGACGACACGGCCACCGAAGTGGCCAACGCCATCAACGCCGCCGAGACCCGAATCCGCGCAGCCGTCCCGATCGCCCGGGTCATCTATCTGGAACCGGACATCTACAGCGAGGCGGCCGCTGCAGCCGGCACCAACCCCGGCAAGACCCCGGGCGGAGCCCCGAACTCCCCGACGTCCTCCGACCACTGACCCACCCACGTACTCCTACGGCCCCAAGCACACCTCCCGTCCCAACCGCCTCCCGTCTGTGTCCCCTCCAGCAACCTCTCCCGCCCTCTCCCGCCCTCTCCCGGTGCGGCCCTCCCGGCCACCTTCCTTCCCGGGCGGGCTGGGAGCGGCCGGGCCGGTCGGTGTAGATTCGATGGCAGTGTCAGACGTCGCTGCTGATGGCGGTCGATCGGTCCGTATGCGCGGACCGGCCGAGGGAGAGAGGGCCTCCGACGGACTGTGCTGCGAGCGCCCGGGCATTCGTGTGCCCGCCGCCGCAGAGCCAGCCGTGCCCACCTCGACACCCATCACGAGGAGCAGCCCGTTATGACAACGGTCGCCAATCGACAGGACTTCAAGGTCGCCGACCTCTCCCTCGCGACCTTCGGCCGCAAGGAGATCACCCTCGCCGAGCACGAGATGCCCGGCCTGATGTCGATCCGCAAGGAGTACGCCGCCACGCAGCCGCTGGCCGGTGCCCGCATCACCGGTTCGCTGCACATGACCGTGCAGACCGCCGTGCTGATCGAGACCCTGGTCGCCCTCGGCGCCGAGGTCCGCTGGGCCTCCTGCAACATCTTCTCCACCCAGGACCACGCCGCCGCGGCCATCGCCGTGGGCCCGAACGGCACCCCGGACGCCCCCGCCGGCGTCCCGGTCTTCGCCTGGAAGGGCGAGACGCTCGAAGAGTACTGGTGGTGCACCGAGCAGGCCCTGACCTGGCCGAACACCCCCACCGGCGGCCCGAACATGATCCTCGACGACGGCGGTGACGCCACCCTCCTCGTCCACAAGGGTGTCGAGTTCGAGAAGGCCGGCGCGGCCCCGGACCCGTCGACGGCGGACAGTGAGGAGTACGCCCACATCCTCACGCTCCTCAACCGCACCCTCGGTGAGAGCCCGCAGAAGTGGACCCAGCTCGCCTCCGAGATCCGCGGCGTGACCGAGGAGACCACCACCGGTGTCCACCGCCTGTACGAGATGCACCGCGACGGCACCCTCCTCTTCCCGGCGATCAACGTCAACGACGCCGTCACCAAGTCCAAGTTCGACAACAAGTACGGCTGCCGCCACTCCCTGATCGACGGCATCAACCGCGCCACCGACACCCTCATCGGCGGCAAGACCGTGGTCGTCTGCGGCTACGGCGACGTCGGTAAGGGCTGCGCGGAGTCGCTGCGCGGCCAGGGCGCCCGCGTGATCATCACCGAGATCGACCCGATCTGCGCGCTGCAGGCAGCGATGGACGGCTACCAGGTGACCACCCTCGACGAGGTCGTCGACAAGGCCGACATCTTCGTCACCACGACGGGCAACAAGGACATCATCATGGCCGCCGACATGGCCAAGATGAAGCACCAGGCCATCGTCGGGAACATCGGCCACTTCGACAACGAGATCGACATGGCCGGCCTGGCGAAGATCGACGGCATCGTCAAGGACGAGGTCAAGCCGCAGGTCCACACCTGGACGTTCCCCGACGGCAAGGTCCTCATCCTGCTGTCCGAGGGCCGCCTGCTGAACCTGGGCAACGCGACCGGCCACCCGTCGTTCGTGATGTCCAACTCGTTCGCGGACCAGACCCTGGCCCAGATCGAGCTGTACACCAAGCCCGAGGAGTACCCGACCGACGTCTACGTGCTGCCCAAGCACCTGGACGAGAAGGTCGCCCGTCTCCACCTCGACGCGCTCGGCGTGAAGCTCACGACGCTCCGCCCCGAGCAGGCCGCCTACATCGGCGTCGAGGTCGAAGGCCCGTACAAGCCCGACCACTACCGCTACTGATCCGCTCCTGATCCCGCCCGTCAGCGGCCGCACACGTCACCACCGGACCACCGGTCAGTGATGACTGTGGTCAGTGACCACCGGCCGCTGACAGACGGAACAACCCTCAGCAGCAGCTACGAGCGCAGGCCCCCGCACCCCCGTGTCGGGGGCCTGCGCCCGTACCGCACCCGCTCAGCCCGAGGAACCTCGAAGGACCCCATGCCCCGCGGTCGATATTCGCTCCACGATCTTCACGATCAGACCCTCCTCGGCGAAGAACACTTCCAGTGCGCCCCCGGCCCTTCCGGCTGGCGCTATGTCTCCCAGATCACCGCTCCTTCCGGCGACCACCTCGGTTCCGTCGACCTGACCCTCGACGAACTGGGCCGCCCCATCCGCCTCGAACTCCACGCCGCGAGCTGGCAGGTCCGCGGCGCCGCCCTCGAAGGCGTCACGTGGGTCCGTACCGATCCGACCGGTACTCATGCCACCGAAGGCAATGTGCGCGCCCACGCCTTCACCGGCACTTCCCCCGCATTCCTCATCGCGACCTCACGACTTCTGCGCCTCACCCCCGATTCCCCCGCGACCCGCGTCCGCCTGGTCGCCTTCACGGACCCGGTCCTCGCCCCCCGCACCGTCGACCAGTCCTGGGCCCTGGTGAACAGTGAAGCGCACGCCACTGACAACGGCCCTCTGACTGTGGACGAATACCAGGTCAGCGCCCTGGACACCGGTGAACAGCACACCGTCCACATCGCCGGCGACGTGGTCCTCTCGGCACCCGGGATCGAGCTCGAAGACCTGGAAAACCCACCCTCACCGCGCTAGGCGGGCGGCGCGAACCCCGTCGCAGCAGGCGCCGCCCCGCCCTCCTTTGCCACCGGGACGACGGGAGCACCTGCCCCCGTACCTCCCGCAGGCGGCACGGACCCCACCTGCGAGGACCCGACGGCCCGCCCCTCCAGCACCCCGCTTCCCGCCTGCGCGGCACCGAACTGCGGGTCACCGTCCCGAGCAGCGACGAACACCCGCCGCGCATCCCGCGCCTGCCGTTCGTTCACCACCGCCGCCAGATACGCCCCGGCCGGCACCCCCTCGGGCACCGGAACCCCTGTCCGCGTCGCCAGCTCCACGGCCAGCCGCTCCGCCATCGACCGGCCCACCTGCGCGTCGAGCTGATGCATCCGCGTCAGGTACTGCCGTATCGCCAGCCACAGACCGTCCGGCACCGCCGACAGATCCAGACCCGCGAACCGCCCGACCAACCACGGCGGCGGAGGCGGCACAGCAGCCGCCCGCCCAGCAGGCACCCGCTCCCGTACGACAAGCGTTCCCGCGAACACGTCCCCGAGCCGCCGACCCCGTGCCGACACCAGCGAAGCGATACAGGCGACAGTCCCGAGCGTCATCAGAATCTCGACGACCCCCATGGCCCCGCGCACCAGCGCATGCCGGAAACGGATCGGCCCCCCGTCGTCCCGTACCACGCGCAGCCCGCAGGCCAGCTTCCCCAGCGAACGCCCATGGCTGAGGGTCTCCACCGCGATCGGCCCGCCCACGAGCACCAGCAGAAAGGCCGCCACGGACACCGCCGCGAGTGCCGCTTCGTCCAGCGTCGCCGTCGCCATGGCCAAGCCGATCGACACCAGGACGAACGCCGCCCCCACCACGGCAAGGTCGATAGCCAGCGCCAGCGCCCGGCTCGGCAACTTCGCAGGCCGCAGCCCCAACACGACCGCGTCCCCGGTCACGAGCTCATTCATCGCCGCCCCATCCTTCGCCGGTCTTCCCTGCCCCTCGGGACCTCAGTCTGCCAAGCTGACCCGCAACGCGCCGCCGTAGTACGAACCCGTACGCACCCATGCCTGGAGCAGCAGCCGCCCATGGACCTCGACGTCTTCGTGATCACCCACCGCACCGAGTGGGACCGCCTGGATCAGCTTCTGCACCGCGGGCGCCGTCTCACAGGCGAGGAAGCCGACGAGCTCGTCGAGCTCTACCAGCGCACGGCCACCCATCTCTCCCTTCTCCAGTCCAGCACCCCGGACCCGATACTCACCGCGCGCCTCACCCAGCTCGTCGCCCGCGCCCGATCCACGGTGACAGGCACCCGCCGAGCCTCCTGGCGTGACGCCACGCGCTTCCTGACCACCGGCTTCCCCGCCGCGGTCTACCGATCCAGGCACTGGTGGATACCCACGGCCGTCCTCTCCACTTTGCTGGCCGCAGTCATCGGCTGGTGGATAGGTACGCATCCGGAAGTCCAGTCGGCCATCGCGGCCCCGGACGACCTCCGCCGACTGACCAGCCCCGGCGGGGAGTACGAGACCTATTACTCCAGCCACCCGGCCGCGTCATTCGCCGCCCAGGTATGGACGAACAACGCCCAGGCCGCAGCCATGTGCCTGGTCCTGGGAGCGTTCCTGGGCATCCCGGTGATCTGGATCCTCTTCGTCAACGTGCTCAACCTCGGGGTCGGCATCGGCCTGATGTCCTCAGCCGGCCGCCTCGACACCTTTCTGGGACTGGTCCTCCCGCACGGTCTGTTGGAACTCACCGCCGTCTTTGTCGCAGCGGGTACGGGCCTGCGCCTCGGCTGGACGGTCATCGACCCGGGCCCGCAGACCCGCCGCTCGGCCCTCGCGCAGCAGGGCCGAGCGGCGATGGGCATGGCCATCGGCCTCGCTCTGGTCCTGTTCGTCTCGGGCGTCATCGAAGGCTTCGTCACCCCTTCCGGTCTCCCGACCTGGGGGCGCATCACCATCGGCATCACGGCCGAGCTGGCCTTCCTCGCGTACGTCTACGTCCTGGGCGGCCGCGCAGCCCGCGCAGGCGACGGGGGCGACATCGATCCCACGGAACGCAGCGCCGAACTCCCCGCCGCGGCCTGATGTGCGTACACCCGCCCTGACCTGCTAGTCTCCTCTTCGCCCCAAGAGACCGTTGACACGGACGAACTGGGGAGGTAGATTCTAACGGTTGAGTCGAACTGGACAGGTTCGATCCCAGCAGTTAACGTCTTCCTCGCTCTCAACGGAGATGGAATCTCCGCAGAGCCGTTGATTCTCTTATTCCGGGTCATGCAGCCGATCGATTCGGCTGAATGGTTCTGGTAAAGTCGAGTCAGCCGAAAGGCAAGGCCATTCCAAAGGCCATCAGAATTCAAATTCGAACCGGAAACGGAACGAAAAAGAGTCTGGTAAGGTTGGAGCCGCAGGAAAGGGAAACGCGAAAGCGAAGAACTGGAAAGCAACCCCCGCTTCGACCGGGAATCGGACACGAAAGAGTCTGATAGAGTCGGAAACGCAAGACCGAAGGGAAAAGCCCGGAGGAAAGCCCCAGAGAGT
>NZ_JBHVSY010000002.1:489396-508643 GCF_042884935.1 Streptomyces sp. NPDC058092 | reverse complement strand
GCCGGACCCTTCCACTGCCGACCGGGCCGTGTTGGCACGGCCGGGTCAGTGGCTCGTGTTCACCGGTGCGCCGGGTGAACCATCCGCCGACGGGCGCCGTAGGTCCCGTCAGTGGCACGGCAGCCGCCGAGTGCGGCTGCCGAGGCCCCCATTCACGCCGGCTGGAGGACGTTCTCGTGTCGTTGATGTTGACCGTGGTCGAGGAGGGCGGTGACGCGTTCGACGTCCACCTCGACGCCGATCCCGACACGCCTGTGCGCGCTGTCGCGGAGGCGCTGGCCGGGGCAGGAGGCATCCACCGGCCCCCGGAGGGCCTCGGCCTGTACGCCGGCGACCGGCTGCTGCCCGCCGATATGCGGCTGCGGGACGCGCCGCTGCACCACGCGGCCATCGTGGGCCTGGGCCGCCCGGCGGGCACCGTGTCGGCCGAACCGGCCGGGCTGGTGGAGGTCCGTACGGTCGGCGGGACCGGCGCGGGGACCGTACACCGGCTCGACATGGGGGAGTACCGGATCGGGCTGGCCCACGACGGGACCGCCCAGGTGCTGCGCGCCGTACCGGACCGTCCGTTCGCCGTCCTGGCGGTGGGCCCCCAAGGACGCTGCCGTATCACGCCCGACGCCTCCGCGCCGGGCGGCGGCACCCTGCAACTGGACCGCGAGGACCTCGCCGAGGCGACCGCCTGGCCGGCCGGCGCACAGCTCCTCGTCGGAGAAAGCCTGCTCGAACTCGCCCTCCCGCAGAAGCCGGACGCGGCCGTGCAGCCGTCGGAGGACGGCACCGGCTGGGACTACAACCGGCCGCCGCGGCTGCGGCCGGCCGAGAACGCCACCCGCTTCACCCTGCCCTCCCCGCCCGCCCCGCCCGCCGCCCGGCCGCTCCCGTGGATCACCGCGGCGGCCCCGCTGGTGATGGCGGGGGCCGGGGCGCTGATATTCGACCGTATGTCGATGCTGCTGTTCGGGCTGCTCTCCCCGGTCGCGATCCTCGGCAACTATCTGATGAGCCGGCGCACCGGGCGCCAGACCCACTCCGGCAGTGTCGCCGCCTACGAGGAGAAGAAGGCACGCATCGAGGGCGACGCGGCGAAGGCCCTGGCGGCCGAACGCACCGCCCGGCGCCACGGATTCCCGGACCCGGCCGAGGTCATCCTGATCGCCGTCGGCCCCCGGCGCCGCCTGTGGGAACGCCGTACCTCCGACGCCGACTTCCTCGAACTGCGCATCGGAACCGCCGATCTGGCCTCCGACGTGGTGCTCCAGGACCCGACGAAGGACGAACACCGCCGCGAGGACCCGCGGACCGCGTACGACGTCCCGGTGACCGTTCCGCTGCGGGAGCACGACGTCCTGGGCATCGCCGGCGAGGGCCCGGCCGCGCGCGCC
Source organism: Streptomyces sp. NPDC058092 (assembly GCF_042884935.1). NCBI lineage: Bacteria > Bacillati > Actinomycetota > Actinomycetes > Kitasatosporales > Streptomycetaceae > Streptomyces > Streptomyces sp. NPDC058092. Next base: position 507,258 of record NZ_JBHVSY010000002.1, on the reverse strand, counting down.
GTGGCGCGCTGGGCGGTCGCCCAGGCCGCCGTCCTGCACAGCCCCCGTGACCTCCAGATCCATCTGCTGACGACCGGCGAACGGGGCCGGGACGGCTGGTCCTGGCTGCGCTGGCTGCCGCATGTGCGCAAGAAGTCCGGCGACACCCCGGCCAGCATCGGCTACGGCGCGGAGACCTGCGCCCGGCGGGTCGCCGAACTCACCGCGCTGATCGTCGAGCGCGCCGGACGGAAGGACCGGCGGAGCCGGCCCGCCGGGCCCGACGTGCTCGTCATCCTCGACGGAGCCCGCAGGCTGCGTTCGCTGCCCGGCGTGGCGCAGATCCTGCGCGACGGACCGGCCGTCGGCGTCCGCGCGGTCTGCCTGGACGCCGAGGAGCGGCTGCTGCCCGAGGAGTGCCACGCCGTCGTCGCCGAGGAGCCCGGCGGAACCGTACGGGTGGGACGCTCCGGGAGGGGCACCGTCGGGGGCATCCGGCCCGACGCGGTGTCCCTGGACTGGTGCCGTTCGCTGGCCCGCGCGATGGGCCCGCTGCGGGACCCGGGCGGGGCCGACGAGGAGGCCGCGGTGCTTCCCGGCTCCGCGCGGCTGCTCGACGTCCTCGCCCTCGACCCGCCGCAGGCCGCCGGCATCCGGGCGCGCTGGACGGCCGGGGGCCGCTCGACCCGGGCGGCCGTCGGCGTCTCCCTGGACGGCCCGTTCTACCTGGACCTGCGGCGCGACGGCCCGCACGGGCTGGTCGCCGGCACCACCGGCTCCGGCAAGTCCGAACTCCTCCAGACGCTGGTCGCCTCGCTCGCGGTGGCGAACCGTCCGGACGCGATGACGTTCGTCCTGGTCGACTACAAGGGCGGCTCCGCGTTCAAGGACTGCGTCGACCTGCCGCACACCGTCGGCATGGTCACCGACCTCGACGCCCACCTCGTCGAGCGGGCCCTGGTGTCGCTGACGGCGGAACTCACCCGGCGCGAGCACATCCTCGCCGCGGCCGGCGCCAAGGACATCGAGGACTACGTCGAACTGCTGGAGCGCAACCCGGCGGGCCGCGCGCCGATGCCCCGGCTGCTCATCGTCATCGACGAGTTCGCCTCGATGGTGCGCGACCTGCCGGACTTCGTGAAGGGCCTGGTCAACATCGCCCAGCGGGGCCGCAGCCTCGGCATCCACCTGATCCTGGCGACGCAGCGCCCCAGCGGCGTCGTCTCCTCGGAGATCCGCGCCAACACCAACCTGCGCATCGCGCTCCGGGTGACGGACGCCGGCGAGAGCCAGGACGTCCTCAACTCCGCCGAGGCCGCCGGGATCTCGCAGGGCACCCCCGGCCGCGCCTATGTGCGCCTGGGCCAGAACTCCCTCGTGCCGTTCCAGTCCGGACGGGTCGGCGGCCGTCGGCCCGGTGCCGCGGCGACGTCGCTGCCGGCACCCTGGGCGGTGATGGTCGGCTGGGAACGGCTCGGCGAGCCGCTCCCGGCGCGGCCCCGCGGCGCGGCCGTACCCGCCGAGGTGGAGACCGACCTCACCGGGCTCGTCACGGCGATCCGCGAAGCGGACCGGGAGATGGGCATCCCCGCGCAGCACAGCCCCTGGCTCCCGCCGCTGCCCGAGGTCCTGGTCACCGGCGAACTGCCGGCGCCCCCGCCCTCGGGCTACGACCTCGCGCCCGTCGCGTACGGCGTGGTGGACCTGCCCGCACAACAGGCCCGGCTGCCCCTGGTGATCGACCCGGCGACGCTCGGGCACCTGCACATCATCGGCTCGCCCCGGCAGGGCAGGTCGCAGACACTGCGCACCATCGCCGGCACCCTGGCCTCCGCCCATTCCCCGGACCGCCTGCACATGTACGGCATCGACTGCGGCAACGGCGCGCTGCTGCCCATCGAGGGGCTGCCGCACTGCGGGGCCATCACCCAGCGCACCCAGCCCGACCGGGTGGCCCGGCTGCTCGCCCGGCTGTCCGGGGAGCTGACCCGGCGTCAGGAGATGCTCGCCGCCCGCGGCAGCGCCGACCTGCCGGAGCTCCGCCGCGCACTGCCGGAGGCCGAACGGCCGCCGCACATCCTGCTGTTCATCGACCGGTGGGAGGTCTTCGACAAGCAGCTCGGCGAGTACGACTCCGGGAACCTGCTGAGCTCCGTGCTGACCCTGCTCCGGGACGGCGCGAGCGCCGGCATCCACCTGGTGATGACCGGTGACCGGGCGCTGTTCTCCAGCCGGGTCAACGGCTCCACCGAGGACAAGCTCGTGCTGAAGCTGAACGAGAAGTCCGAGTACGGGATGATCGGCATCACCCAGCGCAACGTGCCCGACGAGATCCCGCCGGGCCGCGCGTTCCGTGCCGCCGACAAGGCGGAGGTGCAGATCGCGCTCCTCACGGACAACCCGGAAGGCCAGGCGCAGGCCGTGGCGCTCCAGCAGATCGCCGAGTACTGCCGCGAGCGGGCGGCCCAGCTGCCGGACTCCACCCGCCCGTTCCGCGTCGACACCCTGCCGGACCGGCTCACCTGGGAGGAGGCGATCCGGTACGTGCCGCAGCCGCTGCCGTCCGCACGGTGGGCCCTGTCCGGTGTCGGCGGCGACGAACTCACCGCGTTCGGCCCGGACTTCGCCATCACGTCGACCTTCCTCGTCGCCGGGCCCGCCCGTTCCGGCCGCAGCACCGTCCTGGCGACGCTGGCACTGTCGCTGCTGTCGGCCGGGACGCCCGTCGTCGTCGGCGCGCCCGCCAGGTCGCAGCTGCGCCAACTCGCCGGACGGCCCGGGGTGCTCGCGGTCTTCGACGAGTCCGACATCGACCCCACCGCGCTGGAGGAGGCGCTGGCGTCCTCGCCGCAGGGGGCCGTGGTGATCCTGGACGACGCCGACCTGCTGCTGAAGACGAAGGCCGAGCCCGTCCTCACCCAGATCGCCAAGTCCGGTGCCGAGAACGGCCGGGGCCTGGTGATCTCCGGGCAGACCGACCGGCTCTCCTCCGGCTTCTCCGGCTGGCACACCGAGGCCCGCCGCAACCGGTGCGGTCTGCTGCTGAAGCCGCAGAACATGAGCGACGGCGAACTGATCGGCGTCAAGGTGCCCCGCAGCCGCCTGGGTGCGACCCGCCCGGGGCGGGCAATCCTGCACCTGGGCGACGGCGTGCTGCGCACCGTCCAGGTCCCGGGGACGGTGCTTCCGCCGGCCGGAAGCTGAGCGCCTGTGCGGGGGGTCCGACACCGGCCCTGAGGTCCCACGGCAGAGGGCTCCCGCCCCGGCGACGGCCGGGGCGGGAGCCCTCACGCAGGACGGGACGCGGCCCGGATCAGGTCGATCCCTCCACGTAGCTGGGGTCGTGCTTGATCGTGCCCTTCGTCCCGTTGGGGACGGCGCCGTTGATCGCCCAGGCGAGGCCGGCCAGTCCGATGAGGTTCGAGCTCTGGTCGATCCACCCCGCCGTCTTCGTCCAGATGTTGGTGAGGTCCGGCAGCCGCTTCAGGATGTCCGGTGTCTTCAACACTCCACCCGGCACGTTCTTCAGCAGGTTCGCGACCAGGTCGCCCGGGTTCTTGAACCCGGTGAACGACTTGATGACAGGGACCACGCTCTTGATGTTGATCTGGATCGTCTTGAGGTCGTTCGTGACGGACTTGAGGGTGTTCGCGATCCCGCCCAGATTGGCGATCTTGATCAGGCCGACGCCGCCGAGCACCAGCCCCAGGCCGCTGAGGACCATGTCGAGCACATCCCACTCGCCCGACTGAATACTGTCGACGATATTCATGATGAAGGGGATGGCAGCGGTGACCACACTGGCGATCGTCAGGATGAGCCCCAGGCCCTGCAATCCGGGGATGAGCATGGCGATGATGCCCAGGGCGGCGCTGATGAAGCCGAGCACCTTCTTGAAGATGTCCTTGATCTTCTCCCACAGGCTCTTGCCCGGGACCGCCTCGCTCGTCGCGTCGTCCAGGGCGCGGGCCGCCGTCGAGGCGTCCGTCTCGCGCAGCTCCCGCGCGTCCTCGGCAAGCATGCGGGCGGCGTCGAGATCCTGCTGGGCGCTGTCGGCGCCCCCCTGCGCCGCGGACTGGTCGTTCCGGGCATTCTCCATGGCCTGCCGCGCACTGCGCCGGGCCGCCTCGTCGTCCGGCGGGGGCGGGTCCGCCGCGTCCAGGCCGCTGATCACGGACCCCGCCGCGGCGGCGGCATCGGTGGCCCGCTGCAGCCGCTCCTTGGCGTCCCGTCCGTCGACCAGGGCGTTGTCGGCCTTGCGCTGATGGTCCCCCAGCTGGTCGGCGTAGGTGTCCAGCGCGCGGGCCGCCTTGTCGTACGAACTGTGCAGCTTCTCCACCTGATTGGCCAGGTCCCCGAGCTTGTTCCGGAGTTTCTCCATGGCCTTGCCCTCGCCGAGCTGGCTGTTCTTCAGGCCGCTGACGATGGGGAGCGCCTGGTCCGCGTCGTCAGCGACGGACCGGTACTGGCCCGCGAGCTTCCCGAGCATCTCCGCATCGCCCGGCGTCGGGTCGTCCGAGAACCCGAAGACCGTCTCCCAGTCGGACACCGCTGGCCGCACCATTGCCACGCCCTCACTTTCCGTTCTCGTCCGTGCCCTGCGGGCTCTGTGCGGCCGGCACAGCCGTGCCCTTGCCCTTGACTTCCACGAAGCGCAGCGTCCCCGCGATGGCGTCGAACACCTCGAAGAACTGGTCCTTGAGCTCCACATTGGGCGTGGAGCTGGAGACCAGCAGGTATTCCCGGCGGTTCGGGATCGGGAACAGCGTGTGCAGCAGCGCCGTACGCACCGGCGTGCCCTTGTAGTCGATGTCCTCGATCGAGGCGATCCGCCCGACCGGTCCGACGTCCGGAAGCTCCAGCAGATCCACCTCGCGCGGCGGGTACCCGCTGCTCTGCGGGTCCCCGGCCTGCATGCTCGCCCCGAACAGCACCTCGGCCAGATCCGCCGACTGGTCCTCCGGCACGGGCATCCGCAGCACGACGGACGTGGCGCTGAGCATCGCGTCCCCGCCGGGGAACCCGACCATCCCCGCCGCCTGGAGCGCCCCCCGGGCGTAGGCCTCGCGGGCGGTCCGGCGGGTGTCGCGGATCAGGCCGTCGAGCCGCTCGCGGGTGAGCTGCGGAACCCCCTTCGCCTGGTGCTCGATACGGCGGCGGATGGACGCGTCCCGGGTGCTCGGGTCGAGGTCCAGGTACCACCAGGAGCCGGGGTAGCGCAGCTTGTAGTGCGCGGGCGCCCCCGTAGCCCGGTCCGTGACCGGATGCGTCATGACGCATGTCCTTTCTGCCAGCAGGCTCTCGTCAGGTCTTCTTGGAGTCGTCCAGCACCTTGACGGTCTCGTCGTCCGTCTGCATGAAGGCGTCGGTGATCTTCTTCGTGTTCTCGGAGAAGACCTTCACGTTGTCCTGCACCTTCTCGTGGCCCCTGCCCCATGCGCCGTCGAAGTCGGCGAGGGAGTCGGCGAGCGTCGAATCGCCCACATCGTCCTTCGATCCGACGTCGCTGAGCCGCGCGGTGTTGTTGATCCGCTGCCCGATGTCCTCAAGTGACTTGACCGTCTCGTTCAGGTCATCAAGGGGGATGCTGATGCGGGTCATCGGTTCCTCCTCTCCGGCCGCCGTCCGGTCCCCCCGCAGAAGGGCGGGACCGGACACAAGGGCACGTCAGCCGATGGAGCCGGACGTCTGGTCGTCGGTGTCGACGAACGCCTCGGCGACCTGCTTGATGAACTCGCTGACGCCCTGCAGGCCCTCGATCGCCTTGTCGGTGCCGTTCTTGTACTCCTCCCAGAACGGACGGAACTTGCTCTCGGAGCCCGGCGTCGCGTAGGCCGCCTCGACCATCTCGTCCATCTTGGTGTTGGCCTCGTGGAGGCTCTGCTGCATCAGTTCCTTCTGGTGCTGCAGCCAGGTCGACGCCTCCCGCATCTCTTCCGGGCTGATCTTGATTTTGCCGCCGTCCATGCCGGTTCCTTCTCTCGTCTCGGGTCGCCGCGGTCGCTGAGCCGCGCACACCGGGCTGTACGGGGCACCTGGCGGGGCGGTTCACGCCTGTTGCGGAACAGTGACGAAAGTGGCGGGCCGACGCCCTGATCAGGCCTGCGACCAGGCCTCCATGGCCCGCAACAGCCCATCACCGGCTCCGGAGTGACCGTTCCCTCACCGAACCGGAGCAGATGCGTTCCTGACGGTCGACGCCGGTCTGGTCGTCGTCGTCCGCCTGGGATATCCGGCAGTAGATGGCGGCCGGCTCACCGGTGGTACTGGAGAGGCCCCTGGTGGGCATGTGGCGCGACACGCGAATGAGTTACGAACAAGGGGTGGCCTGGGTCACCGCGAACCCCGAGCTGGTGACCGCCGTCCGTTCGGCGAAGCAGTTCCTGACGTACGTGTCCGCGGGCCCGTTCCAGTACGCGGTCGCCGAGGCGCTGCGCCTGCCCGACAGCTACTACGACGGGCTGCGCGCCGAGCTGCGGGCCGAGCGGGATCTGCTGAGCGACGGGCTCACCGAGGCCGGTTTCGAGGTCTACCGCCCGGCCGGCACCTACTTCGTCACCACCGGCATCCGCCCTCTCGGCGAGAGCGACGGCTTCGCGTTCTGCCGGTCCCTGCCCGAGCGGTGCGGCGTCGTCGCCATCCCGAACGCGGTCTTCTACGACCACCGGGAGCAGGGTGCGCCGTTCGTACGGTTCGCCTTCTGCAAGCGTGACGACGTGCCGGCCGAGGCGGTGTCCCGGCTGAAGCGGCTGTAGCGGAACGCGGTCCGGCCCGGGGCGGTGGTCATGAAGACCGCCGCCCCGGGCCGGGATGTCACTGCCGTGCGGGGCTCAGGCGCCCGGAGGGGTCGGGTCCCCGCCGTCCGGCTTCTCCTCGGCCGGCGTCAGGCCCAGACGCTCCTGCAGCCACTTGTCGAACTCGATCGAGGCGCGCACCCAGCTGACCGTCGACGAGACGAAGTGCTCCAGGCTGACGCCCGTACCGATGAGCATCTGCGCCTCACCGATCAGACGGACCGAGGCCTCGGTGTCCTCGGAGCCCTCCTCGGGCTCGTGGGTGTGCGTGTAGACCTTGGGCCACAGGGTGCGGCGGTTCCAGTCGTCGATCGCGTCGAGAAGGACCGGACGCTGGTCCGCGGCGTGCGGGCGGTCGTAGAACGTACGGACCGAGAAGACCTGCTGCTCGTCCTCGCCGCGGAACATGAAGTACGTGCGGAAGTCTTCCCACGGCGCCGCGAGGTCGCCCTCGTCGTCGACGACGTACTTCAGCTCCATCTGTTCGAGGAGCTGCTTGACGAGGTCCTGGTCAGGGACAACGGGGCCCTCGGGTCCTGCCGCCTGCGGTTCGGGCTGGCCCCCGAAATTAGGAATCGAGGAAGGATCGATAGACATCGCTGGGTACTCCTGTGGATCGCACGTGGTTTCCTTCCGTCGACCCTAGCCGCGTTTGACGGCCAGTAGTTCTACGCCCTCCGGGGAATCGTCCCCGCATCAGCCTCCCGCGCCCGCGACCAGGCAACGGCGACAGGGATCGCACACAACACTCCGAGGAGTCCGGACGCACCGATGGTGTCCGCCGACGACCCGGACAGCTCCGCTGCCAGGCCACCCGTGGCGACACCGATCCCCTGCATGGCGATCAGCCCCGACCTGGCGAGCCCCAGCGCCTGGCCACGCTGGCCGGCCGGGGTCAGGAGTACGAAGGTGGCTCCGGCGGTGATCTGATAGGCGGAGCACACCCCTGACGCCATCAACACGAGCACGGCCACACCTACGCCGGGACCGAGCCAGTAGATGAGCAGCGGCAGATTCGCGCCGACCGCCAACGGCCCGAGCAGGCGGCGCCGCCACTCGTCCCCGACCTGAGCGCGCCCCAGAAGAGCTGCACCCAGCACCATTCCCGCCGGATGCGCGGCGAGCAGGAGTCCCACCGAGGCGGCGCCGCCGCCGACCTCGTCCGCGAAGGGGGCGGCCAGCCCCTCCGGCAGGACGATGAACCCCGCGAGCCACCCCAGCGCGACCAGCGACCGCAGCCTGCGATCCGACCAGATCAGTGCGGCCGCACCCCCGACCTGAGCGCCGAGCCGCTTCTTCCGCTCGTCGGCACCCGCCGCGGGACGGGCCTTTACGCCGAACCTGACCAGGGTCGCCGAGAGAAGGAAAGTCACCGCGTTCACACCCAGGGAGAGGTGACTGCCCAGCCATACGACCAGCACACCCCCGCCGGCGAAACCGACCAGCTGTCCGGCCTGGTGAGTGATCAGCATGACTCGCTGGCCCCGCTCGTATCTCTGCTCGCCGAGCACGGTCGGCAGCAGGGCGCCCTGCGCAGCGCCGAAGGGTGCCTCGGCCAGCTGCGCCAGCACCAGCAGCCCGGCCAGCAGCGGCAACGGCGTCCCGGGCAGGGCCATCAGCGCGACCAGCACCGCCCGCACCAGGTCGCATCCGATCATGACCGTACGCCGGGGGAAACGGTCCGCCAGGCCGGACAGGAGCACCCCGGACAGCAGAGCGGGCAAGGTGGTCAGCGCATACGTCGCCGCGGTCCATCCGGGCGAGTCGGTGCGTTCGAACACCAGCAACGACAGGGCCACACGTGCCAACTGGTCGCCCAGGATCGACTGAGCATAAGCGGCCCAGAGAGTACGAAATTCGCTGAGGTGAATGAGATTGTCACGTCTGGGCTTTTTGGGACCTGGACTTATCTCATCGCTTATCCGCTCGACCATGCGGGCACCCTACCGGCTGCCGAATTCGGTATCTGTTCGTCCTTGCGAACAGGTCGCGGAAGGCGGCTCGCAGTGTCCTGATCATTCACGTGGACCCGGGCAGGCGTTGCGGGCATCCGGGCATCTGTCCCGTTGCAGGGGCAGGGTGGTGCGACCTGGGGCAGAGCAAGGTGACGTGAATCCGCTCCTCGATGCGGAGTGGGACGTTCGGCTCAATATCGACGTTGAACAACGGATCACCGATGACGGCGATCGATTTCCCGTTTTTCCCGTTCTCCGGAAATCGCCGCAATTCTTCTTCAATTGCACTGCGGCGCGGACGACGAGTCCCCAGCCGGGACGCGTGGTCTTCCGGCCGGGGACATGACGTCGAACAGGTCGTACGCCGTCCGGTCGTACGCCGTCCGGTCGTACGCCGTCCACAGGGTCTACAAGGTCTTCCCCGAGGTCGCGGGGCCGACGAGCAGGCCGTCCCCGACCCGGTCCACCCGGACGGTGTCCCCGTCCTTGACCTCGCCCGCCAGGATCTCCTTCGCGAGCCGGTCGCCGATCGCCGTCTGGATGAGGCGGCGCAGCGGCCGTGCTCCGTAGGCCGGATCGTTGCCCTCCTCGGCCAGCCAGGCCAGGGCCTCCGGCGTGACGTCCAGGGTGAGCCTGCGCTCGGCCAGACGCCCCGCGAGCCGGTCGATCTGGAGCTTCGCGATGTGCGAGAGCTCGTCGCCGGACAGGGCGGAGAAGACCACCAGGTCGTCGAGCCGGTTGAGGAACTCCGGCTTGAACGAGGCCCGTACGACCTCCAGGACCTGTTCCTTCTTCACCTCGGGCTCGGTCAGCGGGTCCATCAGGAACTGGCTGCCGAGGTTGGAGGTCAGGATCAGGATGGTGTTGCGGAAGTCCACCGTCCGGCCCTGTCCGTCGGTGAGCCGGCCGTCGTCGAGGACCTGGAGCAGGATGTCGAAGACCTCGGGGTGGGCCTTCTCGACCTCGTCCAGCAGGACGACGCTGTACGGGCGGCGGCGGACCGCCTCCGTCAGCTGGCCGCCCTCCTCGTAGCCGACGTAGCCGGGCGGGGCGCCGACGAGTCGCGCCACGCTGTGCTTCTCGCTGTACTCGCTCATGTCGACGCGGACCATGGCCCGCTCGTCGTCGAACAGGAAGTCGGCGAGCGCCTTCGCGAGCTCCGTCTTGCCGACACCGGTCGGGCCGAGGAAGAGGAACGAGCCGGTGGGCCGGTCGGGGTCGGCGATTCCGGCGCGGGTACGGCGTACCGCGTCCGACACCGCCCGTACGGCCTCGGTCTGCCCGATGAGGCGCTTGCCGAGCTCGCCCTCCATGCGGAGCAGCTTCTGGGTCTCGCCCTCCAGCAGGCGGCCGGCCGGGATGCCGGTCCAGGAGCCGACCACGTCGGCGATGTCGTCCGGGCCGACCTCCTCCTTCACCATCGTGTCCTTGGCGGCCTCCTGCTCGGCCTCGGTCGCCTCCGCCAGTTCCCGCTCCAGGCCGGGGATCTCCCCGTACAGCAGCTTGGAAGCGGTGTCGAAGTCACCGTCGCGCTGGGCGCGTTCGGCCTGGCCGTGCAGTTCGTCGAGGCGTTCCTTCAGTTCACCGACGCGGTTGAGGCCCTGCTTCTCCTTCTCCCAGCGGGCGGTCAGGCCGCGCAGCTCCTCCTCCTTGTCGGCGAGGTCGCGGCGGAGCTTCTCCAGGCGCTGCCTGGAGCCGGGGTCGGTCTCGTTCTTGAGGGCCAGCTCCTCCATGTGGAGGCGGTCGACGGCGCGCTGGAGTTCGTCGATCTCGACGGGCGAGGAGTCGATCTCCATGCGCAGCCGGGACGCCGACTCGTCGACCAGGTCGATGGCCTTGTCGGGGAGGAAGCGGGAGGTGATGTAGCGGTCGGACAGGGTCGCGGCGGCCACCAGCGCCGAGTCCGCGATGGAGACCTTGTGGTGGGCCTCGTAACGGCCCTTGAGGCCGCGCAGGATCGCGATGGTGTCCTCGACGCTCGGCTCCGCCACCAGCACCTGCTGGAAGCGGCGTTCCAGGGCGGCGTCCTTCTCGATCCGCTCGCGGTACTCGTCGAGCGTCGTCGCGCCGACCATGCGGAGCTCGCCGCGGGCCAGCATCGGCTTGAGCATGTTGCCCGCGTCCATGGCGGAGTCGCCGCCGGCGCCCGCGCCGACGACGGTGTGCAGCTCGTCGATGAAGGTGATGATCTGCCCGTCGCTCTCCTTGATCTCGGAGAGAACGGTCTTCAGCCGTTCCTCGAACTCGCCGCGGTACTTGGCGCCCGCGACCATCGCGCCGAGGTCGAGCGAGACGAGCCGCTTGTTCCGCAGGGACTCGGGGACGTCCCCCTTGACGATGCGCTGGGCGAGCCCCTCGACGACGGCGGTCTTGCCGACGCCGGGCTCGCCGATGAGTACGGGGTTGTTCTTCGTACGCCTCGACAGGACCTGGACGACACGCCGGATCTCCTGGTCGCGTCCGATGACCGGGTCGAGCTTGCCTTCCCTGGCGGCGGCCGTGAAGTCCGTACCGAACTTCTCCAGGGCCTTGTACTGACCCTCCGGGTCGGGTGTGGTCACCCGGCGCCCTCCCCTGCTCTTCTCGAACGCGTCCAGCAGCCTCTTCGCACTGGCCCCCTGAGCGCTCAGGATCTCACCGGCGCGGCCGCCCTCGGCGGCGATCCCGATCAGCAGGTGCTCGGTGGAGATGTAGTCGTCGCCGAGCTCCTTCGCGCGCTGCGCGGCGTCCGCGATGACGGCGAGCAGCTCGCGGTTGGGCTGCGGAGGGGCGACGGTCGACCCGGTGACGCTGGGCTCCGCGCCCAGGAGCCGCTCCGTCTCGGTGCGTACGGCGATCTGGTCGGCCTCGACGGCGGCGAGCAGGTCGATGATGTTCTCGTTGTCCTCGCCCGCGAGCAGCGCGAGCAGCAGATGCCCGGGGGTCAGATCGGGGTGTCCGTCCTTCACGGCCCTGCTGGTGGCCGCGTTGATGGCGTCCCGGCTCTTGTTGGTCAGCTCGGCGTCCACGTGCGCTCTCTCCTCCTTGCGGTGACTGCTCTCTCCACAACGCTGACTGAGTCAACGTGCACAAAGTTGAGTCTATTCCACTCAACCTAGCCCACTCGCCTCTTCCGGGTGCTCTTTCGAGTGCTCTTTCGAGTGCGATTCCGAGTCAACCGGCCGGAGAGGGCCTCCGCCACCGCAGGGGCGGGCCACGGATCCGCACTCCCTACCCTGTTCCCCATGGCAGTCGACGTGACGAATCCGAGCCCCGAGTACCTCGCGTTCTGGCGCGAGTACCACCTGTGCACCCTGACCACGCCCCGCCCCGACGGCACGCCGCACGTGGTGCCGGTGGGCGTGACGTACGACCCCGAGGCCGGGCTCGCCCGCGTCATCACCAACAAGGGCAGCCAGAAGGTCGCCAACATCCTGGCCGCGGGCCCGGCCGGCGCCCGGGTCGCGGCCTGCCAGGTCGACCGCGGCCGCTGGGCGACCCTGGAGGGCCGCGCGACGGTACGCACGGAACCGGACGTGATCGCCGACGCGGTACGCCGCTACGCGGAACGCTACGAACGCACACCGGCACCCAACCCGGACCGCGTCGTCATCGAGATCACCCTGGACCGGGCGCTCGGCAGGGCGTGAGCAGGACTGCGAACTCTTGGGGCTTCCCGGGGCCCGGGGCCCGGGGCCCGGGGCAGCACAACGGCGCCATCGTGTTCAGGTCACGATGGCGCCGTTGTGTGGGGGAGTGCCGAGCGACATGTAACGACGGGGGATCGCTCAGGCACTGCGGGGGGTGGCGGAAATAGTCTCTTGCTCGAACAGCTGGTGGTCCCGCCGGTCGAGGTTGACGAAAATCATGTCGTACCGAATCGCACAGCGAACGGGCTGCGGAGCTCCACGCGGCTTGCGGAGGCATCGGTAGGCACGCACTTCGTCGTCGTCTTCGCGTGCGACAACGATGGGGTCGCCGAACAGAGTGACCATCAGCGAGTCGCCACAGCGGGGGATGGCAGTGACGAGATCGATGAAATGCCAGCCTGATCGGTAGGCCGTGGCCATTTCCCGCCGGAAGGTCCGGTCGTCCGGCGGGATGGTCATGCGCCCAGATGGGTTGGTTCGGACCAGGCGATGTCACCGGGCTCGACTGCCGCGTCGACGCTCCAGGCGATGTCGCCCGGCGCCGATGCCTGGGTGGACCAGGCGATGTCACCCGGCGCAGACGCCTGAGTGGACCACGCGATGTCACCCGGCGCAGACGCCTGAGTGGACCACGCGATGTCACCCGGCGCAGACGCCTGAGTGGACCAGGCAATGTCGTCCGGCGAGGATGCTGCCCCGCTGCTCCAGGCGATGTCGCTGCCGCTCAGCACCGCGAGTCCCAGGGCCGCGACGAACGAGGCGGCAAGCGCCGAGCGAAGCATTCGCTTATACATAGTCGGCTTCGTCCTCACTTGTGGATTCTTCTCCCCCGCACCTAAGACGATGTCCCACCTGGGCACACGAACACCACCGAGTCGATGCATCATGTTCCTGCATGTTCAGGAACATGGGGGGTGGAGAATATGGTCACAAGCGATACAAAGCTGACACATCCTCACGGGATCACTGAACTATGTGAAGCCGGAGGCCGTCTCTACGCCAGTGCTTTGCGCTCGGGACGCATTGCCCGCAGCGAGGTGGAACCGGCGCCCTGCCTCATGGACTTCGCCCTGCTCCACCCCGACCCCGACGATGCCGACTGGCTGCGGCCCGTCCCGCCGTCCGCCGCTCTGGCCAAGCGCCTGCAGCCCATAGAACGCGAGATCCAGGAGCGCCGGCGACATTCGGTCCTGCTGGCCGAGTCCTTCGAGCCGTTCATGGACATCAGCGCCCAGGACCCGCCGACCACGCACGCGATCACCGTGCTGGAGGGCGTCAACCGGATCAATGCGGCACTCGATCTTGCCACGGCGGAGTGCCGCTCCGAAGTCCTCACCGTCCAGCCCGGCGGCGGCCGTAGCGAAGACCGCCTCAGCGAAGCCCTGGAAAGGGGCCTCTCCGTGGTGGACCGCGGTGTCAGCATTCGCACTCTCTATCAGCACACGGTACGTCACAGCCCCGGCACCCTGGCCTACGCCGAGCGGATGGCCGACGACGACGTGGAGATCCGGACGCTCGAGGAGCTCATAGAGCGACTCATCGTCTTCGACCGTACGGTCGCGTTCATACCCGCTCAGGACGACCGCCAAGTCGCCCTGGAACTGCGCCACCCTGGACTGGTCGAGTATCTCGTCAAGGTTTTCGAGCAACTCTGGGCCCGCGCGGCTCCCCTCCTGGAAGAGGTCAAGTACAACCCGATCCCCAAGGGCATCAGCGGTGTTCAGCGCTCCATCGCCCAACTCCTCGTAGAGGGTCATGTCGACGACTCGATCGCCCGCCGTCTCGGCATGAACGTCCGTACCTGCCGCGCGCACGTCGCCAAGCTGAACGCCGCCCTCGGCAGCAGCAGCCGGGCCCAGCTCGGCTACCTGATCGCCCGGTCGGGGATCCTGGAGCAGGATCCCGACTGAAGGGGCCGCAACCGCAATACGGGGGAGAACGACCGCGGCCCCCGGCACCGGAGAGGTTCATCACCAGGCACAACGAGCGTCCCTCTCCGGCTACGTCTTCACCACCGTCATCTTGCTGCATTGCCAGAAGTGGGGCGGCACAGATGGGCAGAGACGAGGACGAACTCGGACACTCCCACAGAGACGGCGAATTGCGTGAGGCGGCACTCCGGCTCTACGCCGGGGCACTGCGCACCGGACGGATCGCGCAGGCCGCCCCGTCTCGCTCAGTCGTCGCCGATGGTCCCTACCGAGGTGAACAGATACACGAACATCGGCAGCAGAAAACCCGGGACGCTCAACAGCCATTCTACGGCGGCTGGTTCCGCGCCCATGAGCAGCGGACGCCAGCCCAGGAACACTCCGACCGTCACCAGCGCGCGGACCGTCTGGGGAACCGGGGACCAGGCCAGCCTCCGTCATCCCGCTCTCCCGGCTGGAACGCATGCTCGGCCACCACCCCGGCGGCGGCGCCGCCCTCCACCGGCTCGCCCAAGCCGTCGAAAGGCTCGCCGAGCGGCCCGTCCACATCGAGGTGGACTCGCAGACCATCGCCCGCGCGGTCCTCGTCGGACAGCGCAAGCTCGCCCGGAGGTGAGGCACTCGTGGCCAGAAATCTGTGGATAGGCAAGCCGGGACTGCTGCGGGAAATCCCGCAGGCGGCCCGGAGCTGGGATCGCAGTACCGAACTCAACGTCACCGAGTTCAAATCGCTGGACGGGCAGATCACCGCGATCGCACCCGCCCGTACCGCGCGCAGGCTGAAGTTCTCCTGGGAGTGGCTGGAGCCCGCCGACGCCGATCATCCGGTGCGGCTC
The DNA here is from genome assembly GCF_042884935.1 of Streptomyces sp. NPDC058092. Lineage (NCBI taxonomy): Bacteria > Bacillati > Actinomycetota > Actinomycetes > Kitasatosporales > Streptomycetaceae > Streptomyces > Streptomyces sp. NPDC058092. Next base: position 492,134 of record NZ_JBHVSY010000002.1, on the reverse strand, counting down.
GCGCGGCGCGTGAACGGCCCGGGGATGCTGGGACGCAATGTGTATGCGGGGCGGACCGTCGCCGTACTCGATCCCGTCTCCGTCAATCTGCTCGATCCCTATCAGGCCGCCGCCCAGAGCACCCATCCCAGCGGCGCCGATCACTGGTTCACCGTGCAGGGGTCGATCACCATCAGCCCGTTCACCGACGATGTCGTGCTGGGGAGCTGCGAGGACGCCGCCACCCGGATCGGCTGGCGGCACGGTGTCTGGCCGGGCTGGCCCGTGATGCCCGGCATGAAGGTCTCCTGGCTGCTCCCGCCCGACTGGATCGCCGGACTGTCCACGGCCCAGCTGGACTGGAAGGACGTGGACGGGGGATACCTCGCGAGCGAATCCGCGTCCGGCACGACCGTCACAGGTACGGCCCCCGAGGGCGCCGCCTTCGTCACCCCGGTCGGCGGCCCCGGCGCCACCGGAATGACCGGACTGGCCGGCGCCTGCCTGACCATCGGCGAGGCACCCGTGGCGCTGGCACTCGGCGAAGGCTGCCCGGCCATGGCGGTGACCGGCTGCACCGACGTCCCCTCACCCCGTCTCCCGTACCGGAACATCGGCATCGACCTCGTGGACGTGGCACTGGAGCGGCTGCACCGCTCCGTCGATGTCGGATTCGCCACTACCCGAGGTGATTTGGCACTGCTGCTGCAACGCGTCGACCAGACCGACAAAGCACTCGGGGAGCACGAGGAGCGCCTCGACGCGCTTGAGCGGGCCCGCTGGCCGCTGCCCTCGCTGGCCGCGGTCACCTCGTGCGCCGCGCTGGCTCTCACGCTCTGGCAGTCCTCGGGGAAGTGACCTCCCTGGACGCAGGGGGGATTGCCCTCCCCTGCAGAGAAAGGACGTAGAAAGGTCAGGGCCCGTCCCCCGTGCGCTTCACGGGAGACGGGCCCTTTCCTCGTACGTACGGTGCGGGTACGCCGGACCCGCTCAGTCCTTCGGCCGCTTCGGCCGCCAGACCATCAACGCGCTGGTCTGCTGCATATCCTGATACGGCACCAGATCGCGCCGGTACGAGGCATGCACCTGGGCCTCGCGCTGCTGCATCGCCGCCGCCGCGCCCTCCACCGCCGCCGAGAGTTCGGCGACGCGCTGCTGGAGGGCGGCGACCTGGTTCTCCAGTTCGATGATGCGCTTGATGCCGGCGAGGTTGATGCCCTCGTCCTGCGACAGCTGCTGCACGGTGCGCAGCAGCTCGATGTCGCGGGCCGAGTAGCGCCTGCCGCGCCCGGCCGTGCGGTCGGGCGAGACCAGGCCGAGGCGGTCGTACTGGCGCAGTGTCTGCGGATGGAGGCCCGAGAGCTGGGCCGCGATCGAGATCACGTACACCGGCGATTCATCGGTCAGTTCGTACGGATTGCGTCGTCGGCCGTCCACCTCAAGCTCCCTTCGCTGCCTGGAAGAGTTCTGCCCGCGGGTCACGGCCCGCAGTCGCCTTCCGGTAAGCCTCCAGCGCTTCCCTGGCCTCGGTGCCCAGCTCCCTGGGCACCGTCACCTCGACGGTGACCAGCAGGTCGCCCCGGGTGCCGTCCTTGCGTACCGCACCCTTGCCCCGGGCGCGCATCGTGCGCCCGTTGGGGGTGCCGGCCGGCAGTTTCAGGGTGACCGGCGGGCCGCCGAGCGTGGGCACCTTCACCTCGCCGCCGAGCGCCGCCTCCGTGAAGTCGACGGGCACGGTGACCGTGAGGTTGTCGCCCTTGCGGCCGAAGACCGGGTGGGCGTCGACATGGACCACGACGTACAGATCGCCGGCCGGTCCACCGCGCTCGCCCGGACCGCCCTTGCCGCGCAGCCGGATCCGCTGACCGTCCGAGACGCCCGCCGGGATCCTGACCTGCATGGTCCGGGAGGACTTCGCCCGTCCGCTGCCCTTGCAGACATCGCAGGGGTCCTGGGCGATGAGGCCCCGGCCCTTGCAGTCCACGCAGGGATCGGTGAGCGAGAAGCCGCCGCCGGTGCCGCGCGACACCTGGCCGGTGCCGAGACAGGTCGGGCAGACCCTGGGGGTGCCGTTCTTGTCACCGGTGCCGGAACACGCCTTGCACGGCGCCTGGCTGGACATCCGCAGCGGGACCGTGGCCCCCTCGACCGCCTCGGTGAAGCTGAGCGTCACCTCGGACTCGATGTCCTGGCCGCGGCGCGGCTGCACCCGCGTCCCCGTACCGCCCCGGTTGAACAGGCCGCCGAAGACATCGCCCAGACCGCCGCCGCCGAAACCGCCGGCTCCGCCGCCCTGGCCCCCGCCCTGGGTGCCTCCGAAGAGGTCGCCCAGATCGAAGTTGAAGTTGCCTCCTGCGCCCGGAGGGCCGGCCCGGAAGCCGCCGTTGCCGAAGAGGGCGCGCGCCTCGTCGTACTCCTTGCGCTTCTTGCTGTCGCCGAGGATGTCGTTCGCCTCGGAGATCTCCTTGAAGCGCTCCTCCGCCTTGTCGTCGCCCTTGTTGGCGTCCGGGTGGAACTCGCGGGCGAGCTTCCGGTACGCCTTCTTGATCTCGGCGTCGGTGGCGTCCTTGGGGACGCCGAGGACCTTGTAGTAGTCCTTCTCGACGAAGTCCTTCGTGCTCATCGACGTCCCTCCTTCCGGACGATCGGCCTTGGGGCCCGCCCCGTGGCGGGCCGGCCGGCGCGGCGGGGGGGCCCCGCGGGGGGGGGACGGGGGTAGGTCCAACACCGGGGCACCCCCCAACACCGCAGGGGGCCGG
>NZ_JBHVSY010000002.1:457416-489386 GCF_042884935.1 Streptomyces sp. NPDC058092 | reverse complement strand
CGCCGGGTGTCTTTTTTTTTTGCCTTCCCGCCCCTTTCCTTGGTCCACTCCCCCCCCCCCCCCGCGGGCGGCGCGCCGGGGCCCGCGCCGTGGGCCCCGGCCCCAAGGCCGGGCGGTGGGCCGCGAGGTGGTCAGACGGGATGTCAGACCTCCTCGGTGCCACCGCTCTCCTCGTCGGTTGCCTTCTCTTCCTTGGCCGCGGCCGGTGTCGCACCCGGCTGGGGTTCGGCCACCGCCACCCGCGCGGGGCGGATGGTGCGCTCGCCGATCCGATACCCCGGCTGCAGGATCGCCACGCAGGTCGTCTCGGTGACATCCGGCGCGTACGAGTGCATCAGGGCTTCGTGGATCGTCGGGTCGAAGGGCTCGCCCTCCTTGCCGAACTGCTGCAGGCCCAGCTTGGCGACGACCGTCTCCAGTGATTCGGCCACCGACTTGAACCCGCCCACGAGCTCGTTGTGATCCCGGGCCCGGCCGACGTCGTCGAGCACGGGCAGGAGCTCGGACAGGAGACCCGCTACTGCGATCTCCTTGACCGTGGCCCGGTCCCGCTCGACGCGACGGCGGTAGTTCTGGTACTCGGCCTGGAGCCGCTGGAGGTCGGCCGTGCGCTCGCTGAGCGCGGTACGGACCTGGTCCAGCTGTGCCGTCAGACCGACTGTCTGTGCTCCGTCCCCGGCCGCCGGCGCCTCCTCCTCCGGAGAGGAGGGGGCATCCTTCGGCTCAGCTCCGTCGGAGGCAGCGCCGGAGGGGACGTCGGGCTTCTCCTCGAAGCCCGGAGTCTCCTCGGTCACACCGCACCGCCCTTCGCGTCCTTCTCGTCGTCCACGATCTCGGCGTCGACGACGTCGTCGTCCGCCTTGGCCTGCTGGGCGCCCGGCTGCGGGGCGCCCTGCGGGCCGCCGTCGGCCTGGGCGTTGGCGTACATCGCCTGGCCCAGCTTCTGGGAGACGGCAGCGACCTTCTCGGTGGCGGTACGGATCTCGGCGGTGTCCTCGCCCTTGAGCTTCTCCTTCAGCTCGGTGAGCGCGGTCTCCACCTCCGTCTTCACGTCACCGGGGACCTTGTCCTCGTTGTCCTTGAGGAACTTCTCCGTCTGGTAGACGAGCTGCTCGCCCTGGTTGCGGGCCTCGGCGGCCTCGCGGCGGCGGTGGTCCTCCTCCGCGTACTGCTCGGCCTCCTCACGCATCCGGTTGACCTCGTCCTTCGGCAGCGAGGAGCCGCCGGTGACGGTCATCTTCTGCTCCTTGCCGGTGCCGAGGTCCTTGGCGGCGACGTGCATGATGCCGTTGGCGTCGATGTCGAACGCGACCTCGATCTGCGGGACGCCACGCGGGGCCGGCGGCAGGCCGGTCAGCTCGAACATGCCGAGCTTCTTGTTGTACGCCGCGATCTCGCGCTCGCCCTGGTAGACCTGGATCTGGACGGACGGCTGGTTGTCCTCGGCCGTCGTGAAGATCTCGGAACGCTTGGTCGGGATCGTGGTGTTGCGCTCGATGAGCTTCGTCATGATGCCGCCCTTGGTCTCGATACCGAGGGACAGCGGGGTGACGTCGAGCAGCAGGACGTCCTTGACCTCGCCCTTGAGGACACCGGCCTGGAGCGAGGCACCGATGGCGACGACCTCGTCCGGGTTCACACCCTTGTTGGCCTCCTGGCCACCGGTCAGCTCCTTGACGAGCTCGGCGACGGCCGGCATACGGGTCGAGCCACCGACGAGAACGACGTGGTCGATCTCGGTGAGCTGGATGCCCGCGTCCTTGATGACGTTGTGGAACGGCGTCTTGCAGCGGTCCAGGAGGTCAGCGGTGAGCTGCTGGAACTGCGAGCGCGTGAGCTTCTCGTCCAGGTGCAGCGGGCCCTCGGCGGACGCCGTGATGTAAGGCAGGTTGATCGTCGTCTCGGTCGAGGACGAGAGCTCGATCTTCGCCTTCTCCGCGGCCTCGCGCAGACGCTGGAGCGCCATCTTGTCCTTGGACAGGTCGACGCCGTGCCCATTGGCGAACTGCTTCACCAGGTAGTCGACGACGCGCTGGTCCCAGTCGTCACCACCGAGGTGGTTGTCACCGTTGGTGGCCTTCACCTCGACGACGCCGTCGCCGATCTCCAGCAGCGATACGTCGAACGTGCCGCCACCGAGGTCGAAGACGAGGATCGTCTGGTCGTCCTTGTCGAGCCCGTACGCCAGCGCGGCGGCCGTCGGCTCGTTGACGATACGCAGGACGTTCAGGCCCGCGATCTCGCCGGCCTCCTTCGTCGCCTGACGCTCGGAGTCGTTGAAGTACGCGGGAACGGTGATGACCGCGTCGGTCACCTTCTCACCCAGGTACGACTCGGCGTCCCGCTTCAGCTTCTGCAGGACGAAGGCGCTCATCTGCTGCGGGTTGAAGCTCTTGCCGTCCAGGTCGATCTTCCAGTCAGTGCCCATGTGGCGCTTGACCGAGCGGATGGTCCTGTCGACGTTGGTCACTGCCTGACGCTTGGCGACCTCGCCGACCAGCACCTCGCCGTTCTTCGCGAAGGCGACGACGGACGGCGTGGTCCTGGCGCCCTCTGCGTTGGTGATGACGGTGGGCTCGCCGCCTTCGAGAACGCTGACGACGGAGTTAGTCGTGCCCAGGTCGATGCCGACCGCACGTGCCATTTCAATTCCTCCAGCTTGACTACTTGAGTGCAACTCACTCAAGGATGCACGACACCCGTCCCACTGTCAACAGACTTGAGTCGAGCAGACTCAACTATCGTGCACGCCTCTCGCGCGCACCGAGAGATGACCAACGACACCCAACGACACCCACCCGCTCTGCGGGCCGGGCAGCCCGCACCCATCATCGCGTCATGGGATCGTTCTGTCACAAAATGCCGCGAGTCACGTAAAACCGGCAACCGATCCGCTCGATCCGCCCGACCCCAGGCAGGTGCGAACGATGCAGAGGCAGAGGCAGAGGCAGAGACAGTGGCAGGGCCAGAGACATGGACAAGGACGGAGACAGGCTGCATGGGTGCGGCGATGCCGGTGGCGGTGGCAAGGGCAGTGGCGACTGCGGGCACGGGCGCGGCAGTGGCCGCCGGCACGGCAATGGGCGTCCGCACGGCACTGGGAGCGGCCGTCGGCCAAGCGCGTACTGGATCTGACCCTCGGCTCGATCCTGCTGGCCCTGGCCGCCCCCCTGCTCGCCGCGGGCACGCTCGCCCTCGCGGCACGGCGACCCCGCGGCGGGGTGCTGACCCGGTCACCCCGGATCGGCCTGAACGGCCACCTCTTCGTACTGTGCTCGCTGCGCACCCGGCGGCTGCGGCTGGATCTGCTCTCCCGGCTGCCGCACGTCGTACGGGGAGACCTCTCCCTGGTCGGGCCGGAACCCCTGGCACCGGGCGACGACCGGGCCGCCGGAGCTGTCGGACCGAGTACTGCCGACACCCCCGCATCCGCCACCGACCCCGCCGCGAGACACTGGCGGCAGGAACTGAAACCGGGCCTCACCGGCCTGGCACAGGTACGTTCCCGTTCCGGAATGCCGTGGGACGAGCCCGCCCTGCTCGACCAGCACTACGCCGAGCACCACTGGGTGGGACTCGACCTGGCCATCCTGGCGCGAGCCGTGCACGCTCCCCTGCACCGAGCGGTGCACGGACTCACCCGGTGCGGCAAGGCACACCTGAGCGACACAGATCACCGCCGGTGCGGCTACAGCGCGGCGGAATAAGTGGATAGTGTCAGCACAGACTGATTAAGTTACTGCTTAGTAATTGCCAGTATTCCCTTGTAGACGCTGGATCCCACCCTCGCAGGCCCGAGGAGCCCCCAAATGCAACTCGCCGCGATCATCGTGTCGCTGGTGCTGACTGTGGTCGGCGTTGCGCTCATCGCCCGAGCCGTCGCGCAGATCTACCGGTTCGTCACGCTCGGACAGCCGGTCCCGGCAGGCAGCCGCACCGACAACCCGAAGCAGCGCACGATCACCCTGGTCAAGGAGTTCCTCGGCCACACCCGGATGAACCGGTGGGGGATCGTCGGCTTCGCGCACTGGTTCGTCGCCATCGGCTTCCTGACGCTGCCGCCGACGCTGCTCCAGGCATACGGACAGCTCTTCAAGGCCGACTGGATCCTGCCGATCATCGGCAACTGGCTGCCGTTCGAGATGTACACCGAGTTCATCGGTCTGATGACGACGGTCGGCATCCTCGTGCTGATCGCCATCCGGCTGCTGAACCTGCCGTCCAGGGCCGGCCGCAAGTCCCGTTTCGCGGGCTCCAAGGCCTGGCAGGCGTACTTCGTCGAGTACGTCATCCTCGGCATCGGTCTGGCGATCCTGACCCTGCGCGGTCTTGAGGGCGCGATCCACCATGTCGAGGGCTACGAGGCCGCGTACTTCATCTCGTACCCCTTGGTCCTCGCGTTCAAGGGCCTCGCGCTCGGCACGCTGCAGAACCTCATCTACTTCACCGCGATGGTCAAGATCGGCATCTCGCTGATCTGGATGATCACGGTCTCGCTCAACACCAACATGGGTGTCGCCTGGCACCGCTTCCTCGGCTTCCCGAACATCTGGTTCAAGCGGAACGCGGACGGCTCGGTCGCGCTCGGTGCACTTCAGCCGATGACGTCCGGCGGCAAGGAGATCGACTTCGAGGACCCGGGCGAGGACGACGTCTTCGGTGTCTCCCAGGTCGAGCAGTTCTCCTGGAAGGGCATCCTCGACTTCTCCACGTGTACGGAGTGCGGTCGCTGCCAGTCGCAGTGCCCGGCCTGGAACACCGGCAAGCCGCTCTCCCCGAAGCTCCTGATCATGTCCCTGCGCGACCACGCGCACGCCAAGGCCCCGTACCTGCTGGCCGGCGGCGGCAAGGACATGGAGGGCAACGAGAAGGCGTCCGAGGAGCAGCTGAAGGACGTCCCGGCTGCGGCTCTCGCGGAGGCCGGGCGACCGCTCATCGGCACGGTCGAGGAGAACGGCGTCATCGACCCGGACGTGCTGTGGTCCTGCACCACCTGCGGTGCGTGCGTGGAGCAGTGCCCGGTCGACATCGAGCACATCGACCACATCGTCGACATGCGCCGCTACCAGGTGATGATCGAGTCCGCGTTCCCGTCCGAGGCGGGCACGATGCTCAAGAACCTGGAGAAGAAGGGCAACCCCTGGGGGCTCGCCAAGAAGCAGCGCGTCGAGTGGACGAAGGAAGTCGACTTCGAGGTCCCGATCGTCGGCAAGGACGTCGAGGACCTGTCGGAGATCGACTACCTCTACTGGGTCGGCTGCGCGGGCGCTCTCGAGGACCGCGCCAAGAAGACCACCAAGGCCTTCGCGGAGCTCCTCCACATCGCGGGCGTCAAGTTCGCGATCATGGGCGGCGACGAGAAGTGCACGGGTGACTCGGCCCGCCGCCTGGGCAACGAGCCGCTGTTCCAGCAGCTCGGCCAGGAGAACGTCGCGATGCTGAACATGGCGTTCGGCGAGGACGACGACGCCCCGGAGACGAAGAAGCCGAAGTCGTCGAAGAAGATCGTCGCGACCTGCCCGCACTGCTTCAACACCATCGCGAACGAGTACCCGCAGCTCGGCGGCGAGTACGAGGTCATCCACCACACCCAGCTGCTCCAGCACCTCATCGACGAGGGCAAGCTGATCCCGGTGACGCCGGTCGAGGGCCTGATCACGTACCACGACCCGTGCTACCTGGGCCGTCACAACAAGATCTACACCCCGCCGCGCGAGATCATCGCGAAGGTCCCGGGCCTCAGGAACGAGGAGATGCACCGCCACAAGGAGCGCGGCTTCTGCTGCGGCGCCGGTGGTGCCCGGATGTGGATGGAGGAGCGGATCGGCAAGCGCATCAACAACGAGCGCGTCGACGAGGCTCTGTCGTTGAACCCCGACATCGTCTCCACCGCCTGCCCGTTCTGCCTGGTCATGCTGACCGACTCGGTCAACGGCAAGAAGAACGACGGCAAGGCGAAGGAGTCGATCCAGGTGGTCGACGTATCGCAGCTGCTGCTGGACTCCGTGAAGACCCCGGCCGACCCGGCCGGGGAGACGGAGACGGCGGACGCACCTGAGCCGGAGCCGGTGAAGTAGCTCGGGCTGTCGTGCGACAGAAGCGGCCGGACCTGCCTCGGGGGCAGGACCGGCCGCTTCTGCTTCTACCCCCTGGACATCCCCTAGGGGATGTCACAGCTCGGCCGCAATGGCGGGCGGGTTTCCCAGGCCCTCTCACCGCACCCGCGCGGACCAGGTACGTTCGATGACGTGGCTGGATTCAGGATCGGACGCGGCCGGGACAACCGCACCCCGCAGCAAGCGCAGCAGCAACCGCGGCAGCAGCCGTACGGCACACAGGCACCACCGCCGTACGGGCAGCAGCCATGGCCGCCGACGGGAGGCAACGGCGCCCCGCCCCCGTACAACAACGGCGGCTACGGCAGCGGCAGCGGCAGCGGCAGCGGCTACAACGGCAGTGGCGGCCACGGCGAACCGGAGTACTTCGGCGACCCGTACCAACAGCCCCACCACCCCCACGGATCACCCCAGCAGGGCGACCCGTACGCCAACTCCCCCGGCCACACCCAGGCGTTCAGCATCGGCGAGGACCCGTACGGCGACGGCAACACCTACCGCGCCGGCCAGGCCCCCGCCCAGCCCTCCGGCCCGCGGCTGCCGTGGAAGGACCTGCTCGCCGGCATCGTGCTGCGCCCGGGACCGACGTTCTGGCAGATGCGCGACTACCCGGTCTGGGGCCCGGCGCTCATCGTCACGTTCCTGTACGGCCTGCTCGCCCTCTTCGGCTTCGACCAGGCCCGGGACGACGCGATCCACGCGACGATCTCCACGGCGGTCCCCTACGTCGTCATCACCGGCATCTTCTTCGTCATCGGCGGCCTGGTCCTGGGCGCGGTCACGCACACCCTCGCCCGCCAGCTCGGGGGCGACGGCTCCTGGCAGCCGACCGTGGGCCTCTCCATGCTGATCATGTCGATCACGGACGCCCCGCGCCTGATATTCGCGCTCTTCCTCGGCGGCGAGAACTCCCTGGTCCAGGTCCTCGGCTGGATCACCTGGCTGGCCTCTGCCGCGCTCTTCACCTCGATGGTGAGCAAGTCGCACGACCTGCCGTGGCCGAAGGCGCTGGGCGCGTCCGCGATCCAGCTGATCGCGCTGCTGTCGATCATCAAGCTGGGCACGATCTGACACCCTCGCCCGCGCAGATACGAAAGAGCCCCTGGTCCCAGGACCAGGGGCTCTTTCGTATCTTCAGAGGCCAGGAGCACGCACACGCGTCACACGCCACGCGCCACGCGTCACACGTCACACGCCACGCGCCACGCGTCACGCGTCGAGAACCTGCCCGCTGCGCCGTACGACGGGCTTGTCCACGCTCCACGGGAAGTTGATCCAGCGATCGGTCTTCTTCCACACGTATTCGCACTTCACCAGCGAATGCGACTTCTCGTATATGACCGCGCTGCGCACCTCGGCGACATGGTCGATACAGAAATCGCGCACCAGCTTCAGCGTCTTCCCGGTGTCGGCGACGTCGTCGGCGATCAGAACCTTCTTGTCCGAGAAGTCGATGACATTCGGAACGGGCGCCAGCATGACCGGCATTTCCAGGGTGGTACCCACCCCGGTATAGAACTCCACATTCACCAGATGAATATTCTTGCAGTCCAAGGCATAAGCGAGCCCGCCCGCGACGAACACTCCGCCCCGCGCGATGCTCAGCACGACATCGGGCTCGAACCCGTCGTCGGCAACGGTCTGCGCCAGCTCACGCACGGCATGACCGAAACCCTCGTACGTCAGGTTCTCCCGCATCTCACCGTCCATCCGGCATCACACCTGGGTCCGGTGGAAATTCATGAACGACCGCGACGCGGTCGGCCCGCGCTGGCCCTGGTACCGCGATCCGTACCGCTCGGAGCCGTACGGGAACTCCGAGGGCGAACTGAGCCGGAACATGCACAGCTGTCCGATCTTCATCCCCGGCCACAGCTTTATCGGCAGCGTCGCGAGATTCGACAGCTCCAGGGTCACGTGTCCGGAGAAACCGGGGTCGATGAACCCGGCGGTCGAATGCGTCACAAGACCGAGCCGCCCCAGCGAACTCTTGCCCTCCAGCCGCGACGCGAGATCGTCGGGCAACGAGATGACCTCGTACGTCGAAGCGAGCACGAACTCACCGGGGTGCAGGATGAATGCCTCGTCCCCGTCCGGCTCGACCATGCGCGTCAGATCGGCCTGCTCGACGGCTGGATCAATATGTGGATAGCGGTGGTTCTCGAACACCCGGAAGTAGCGGTCGAGCCGCACATCGATGCTCGACGGCTGCACCATCGACGCATCGAACGGATCAATGCGTACACGTCCGGCGTCGATCTCGGCCCGGATGTCCTTATCTGAGAGAAGCACGCCCCGAGGATACGCAGAACGCGCGGGCCCACCCCAATCCGGGACCGCCCCGCGCGCCTGACACCGCTCCTACCGCTGCTCGAACACCACAGGCACGGCATGCCGCAGCCGCGCACAACGAGGACAGCGAATGAGCCGCCCGGGACCGATCCGCCCGGGCCCGAGCTGCTGCATCGGGAACGAAGCGGTAGCGAAAACGTGACCTTCGGCACAGCGGACGACGGTGCGCTTCATGGAGTCCATCAAGTCCCTTCCCCAACAAACCGTGGACGAGAACGCCACATTAGGGGATGAACGGGACGCCACTCCAGGCGGCACTCCGACCCCCCACGCTACGCCCCCAACTCCCGCCCCCGGCACCCGCATCCACCCTCCCCCACAACAAAAAGGCCCCACGGCTCAAACGCCGGGGACCTGGCATGGGGTAGAGTGTGCAACGATGCGCGAGCGATCAACGGTGCGCTTCGCGGGTGTAGTTTAATGGTAGAACATGAGCTTCCCAAGCTCAGAGCGCGAGTTCGATTCTCGTCACCCGCTCCATGAAAAAGCCCCAGGCCAACGGCCGGGGGCTTCTTTGTTGTCTGGCACCGTTCAGGGGGCCCGCGCCAGATCCGCACCAGAAGGCTTCTTCCTCTGCCTTCTCCCGGGCGGTGCGCACAAGGTCGACCAGCCGCGAGCATGCGTACAACGATGCGGGCGCCGCGGCCCTGCTATGCCCCAGCTCGTTGGGAGCGGGCGGCTTCGTGGCCCAGGTTCACTGTCCGTCAGTGGCGGGCCTTCTCCGGCTCGCTACTGCAGTCACGGTCCGGACGCTAACGAAGAGTGGATTCAAGCAGCAGTTCGCTCAGGTCCGACGGCATGGTGGTCATGCAGTCGTGTCCGGTCGGCAGTTCCCGTATCCGTGCCGGGGAGCCGTTGGGTTGTGTCGCGGGGACAGGCCGCCGCACGATGCCTTCCGGCTCTGCGCCGACACAGTGGATGTGCGTACGCGGAACCGAGTCCAAGGCGGGGTTGTCCAGCCGGACCGGTTGCCGCAGGCAGCGCACTGGCTGGTCGGAGAGCGTCGCACGCAGCCATGCGATGTCCGCCGGGTCGGTGACCCCGAACAGCCCGAGGGGCGGAGGCATCTCGGGCAGCGGCGGGATGCGCCAGCCGTTGTCGGACTTGGCGGCCAGGTCGATCAGGTTCTGGGTCATGGGCTGCACGTCGACGGCGGTCTCGCCGTGCTCCGGGACCATCGCGTCCAGGTACACCAGATGCGCGATCCGTTCCGGCACCTCGTTGGCCACGGACGAGACGACCAGCCCCGCGTAGCTGTGCCCCACGAGCACCACCTCGCTCAGGTCCTCCTCGTGGATCAGCTTTACGACGTCCTCGACGTGCGTGTCGAGCCCCACCTCGGGGCCGAGCAGGTGTGCCTTGTCGCCGTAGCCGGTCAGCGAGGGCGCGAACACGCGGTGTCCGGCCGACTCCAGCAGTGGGACCACCCGCTCCCAGCACCGGCCGCTGTGCCAGGCACCGTGGACCAGCAGAAAAGTTGCCATGAGGGGATTTCTCTTCCTCTTCGGGGCGTGACGGCACGGGAGCATCACGGTTCCTGTTTGTGCCTCGGTACTCTTCGGGAACCGTAATCATCGTGCTGCACCTGCCGCACCCCGATCAATAAGGCACATTTACGTGCCCTGGTTCTCTGGAGGTAACCATGAACGGCACAGCGGGCGGCGAGTCGCGGGCGGCACGGACGGAGGACCCGTGCCAGGCCCGTGAAGTGCTCGGCATCGTCGGCGACAAGTGGTCGCTGCTGATCGTGCGCAACCTCAGCCAGGGGCCACGCCGCTTCACCGAACTCAAGCGGGCCATCGACGGGATCAGCCAGCGCATGCTCACCGTCACCCTGCGCGGCCTGGAACGCGATGGAATCCTCACACGGACCGTCCGCAATGTCATGCCACCGCACGTCAGTTACGAACTCACTCCGATGGGCAGGACCCTCCGCGAAGCCACCGCGCCCCTGTTGGAGTGGAGCATCACCCACCTGACCCACATCGACGCCGCCCGCGCCGCGTACGACGCCCGCCCCGACACCCCGCCCGCCTGACCCCGGCCCCGGCTGCACACCACCCGGCGATCACCATCGGCCACGCAGCCCGGACCGGGCAGCCCCGTCCGAGCGGTTGCCCGCACGGGAGCCCGTGCCACAACGTGCCAGAAGGGGCGGTAAACGGCGGTCACCAAGGGTGCTGACGGAGCAGCCGGGACGATGTCACCGGTGCACGTTCCCGCAGGTCAGGCGCGATACACGGGGATAGGTGCCGCCTGCTTCCCAAGCTCAGAGCGCGAGTTCGATTCTCGTCACCCGCTCCATGAAAAAGCCCCAGGCTAACGGCCAGGGGCTTCTTTTCCGTCTGGTCCGCATCAGAGGTTCGGCACCACCTTCGCACCACCAGCCCTCGCGTCACCTCATTCGGTGCCCGAGGTGTCCTGTCAGCAGGTCAGCGAAGACGGGTAGGCCGGCCTTCGCGAGACGGGCGACGGCATCAGCGAGGGCGACTGGCGGGTTGCGCTTCTCTCCGACAAGTCTGACTACCGTCTCCGCGACCTCGTGCGGCAACTCCTTGTACAGCCCGCACAGGTACGAATCCGGGTCGATCACTCGCACTCCGCGCTCGGCCAAATCACCGGCAGGGAAGTCGGCAACGTTCCACGTGATCAGGGCGTCGGCACCGGCCGCCACCGCTGCCGCCGAGTGATGCCGGTCGTCGGGGTCATCACCCGGCATTTCATCCACGAGGTGCCCGTATACCGCGGTCTCGATCTCGCAGTCGGGGAAGAAACGCCGGACGGCTTGGGCAACTGCGACAGCCGACTTCGCCGAACGCTTTCCCTCCCGGACGATGACCCGCTCCCACTCCGCGAGCAGCCGTTCGGACCACACGATCTCGTGGATAGCATCCTCGGTGAGGGCCAGCATCACGTCCATGACCGAGAACGGAAACAGGACGTTGGTGTCCACAAAGACCCGCGCTGCCACGCTCCCCCTCTTTCTTCACTTCGACGGCTACCCGTGACGCCCGGATCAAAAGGCCGGATCGACACCCTCCAAGACATCTGCGATCTGGCGCCGGCCCTCTCGGCGTCGTTCACGCTGCCGCTGGAACACCAGCACGTCCGCAAGGCGGACCACCCGGTGGCTACTGCCCGGCAGGTTCGTCGAAGGGATGTCGCCGGCATCAAGCAAGCGTGCGACGAACGGCCGAGACAGACCCAGAAGCTCAGCAGTCTCAGCGGGCGACAGCTGCGTCTCGGACGCCAGGACCGTCACCGCATGCCCACGGGCAAGCTCACCGGCCGAGGTCAGAAGCAGGCGGACCAGCTCCCCAGGCAGCACGAGCTCGCTGCCATCCCGGGTACGCACCAACACCTCGACCGCCTCCGGCGCCATCCGAGCAGTCGCCGCGAGCGCACCCTGGTGCGAGGGATTCGGCTCCACCTTCTCGGCACGGGCAAGAACGCTGGAACGAGCCATGGTCGCCTCCAATCACTGACCCCGCCTACGTATCATCTGAAATAACTGTAACCTGGGGGTCCGGCGCGGGCAACCCCAGGGCAGACGGGATCTGCCGCGTCCCGCCCGAGCGACTTGCCCTGCTCACCGATCTGCGGGCCAACGGCCCGTGGAGGCCCTCCGAACGGATACGTGAGCAGTACAGGCAAAGCTGACGCCCACGCCACCGGGCATCCCGGCGAACCACGCCAGCGCGCTGGGCAACGCACACCCCCTGCCAACACCTCCCCCTGTCACCGCGCAAGAGGCCGTGCCACAACGTGCCAGCAGGAACGGTAAACTGCGGCCACCAAAGGAACCGACGTAGCAGTCAGGGCCTGACCATCGGGACGCATTTCAGCAGGTCAGAGCCCATATGTAAGGTCAAGGGCCGGGTGATTCCCAAGCTCAGAGCGCGAGTTCGATTCTCGTCACCCGCTCCATGAAAAAGCCCCAGGCCAGCAGCCGGGGGCTTCTTTGTTGTCTGGACCTCTTATGGTCCGCGTGTCATTCGCCTGCCATGAGCTCCCTCGCGGTGCGTCAGGTCGAGGCTTGAGGATCCACTCCCCTCGACGGGAGTGCCGCGACTGACGCCTCACCGCCGCACGCGTGAGTTGGGGCCGAAGCCCTGGTTACCGGCCGCTGTCCTCGGCGAGGGTGTGGGCGACCAAGGCGTTGGCGTGACCGTGGCCCAGGCCGTGCTCGGACTTGAGCCAGGCGACCAGTTCCATGTGCTTGGTCAGCGGCGAAGAGCGGACGAGGCTCTTCCATTCGGAGATCGGGCGGCCGTACTTCTTCTCGATCGAGGGGAAGTAGCTGGCAGGGCCCTTCACAGCGTCGGTCATGGGATGTCCCGTCTGTCGAGCGAAATGATCTTGCTGTCTTCGAGCATTGGCGGCTGGATCACCGCCTGGCTAGTGCTTGTCCGGCGACGCCTCGGCGAGCAGTCGGGCCGTGACGGCTGCCAGCCAGCAAAGGCCGAGGCCCGCTCCGGCGGTGAACGCCAGGACAGAGGCGGCAGAGGCCATGAACCCGGCCAGGACAGCGACCGGAGCGACACGGGAGGCCAGGGCCCAGCCGCGGTGGCCCCGGGCCGCGAGCGGACGGGCCAGGACGAGGAACGCGGCGCACAGCGCGAGGAAGCCGATCATCCCCCCACCCATGTGGACGGCGCCGTGCGCGCTCATCGGGGGCGCCTCGGGGGCGCCAACGGGGAAGCCGGCCCCGGCGTCGGCCCGGAAGGCTGCGGCGGCCAGGAACGAAGCACCGAACACGCCAATCAGGACCGGTCCCCAGGTGCCGCCCGGCTCTCCTCGCAGCACCCGGCGCAGCCCGATCGCGCCGCTGAACAACAAGGCACCGGTGAGCAGGAAGTTCGCTGTCTGGATCCACCCCATGTCACCAAGGGCGAGCTGGCTGATCGCGTTACGGGTGAAGTCGAAGCCCTCCCGTGTAAGCCCCTGGACGATGCCCGCCCCAAGGAACAGCGGGCCCGCGACGAACGCGCCGGCCAACAACCCCCGTGACGCAGGCGAGGAGACGGCCGCGGTGCGGGCGGCGGGCGGGCGGGCGCTGAGTGTCTGGGTCATGGCGGGCCTTCCTCGTTCGGGTGTTGTCGCATGTATGACTGGCGACGAACGCGGAAGTCATCGATTCGAAACGTATGACCTGGATCACAGGGCGTCTGGAAGGCGGGCGCCCCGTCCGATGTCGCCGCGCCAAGAAGGCCGTGCCACAACGTGCCAGTGGGGGCGGTAAACAGCGGTCACCAGGGGGCACGTCGAAAGTCGTCGCACAGCCTCACCAGCAGACATTTCCGCAGGTCAGCAACCATATACGCCTCATGTACCGAGTGCTTCCCAAGCTCAGAGCGCGAGTTCGATTCTCGTCACCCGCTCCATGACGAAGGCCCAGGTCAGCGACCTGGGCCTTGTTTGTTGTCTAGACCTGTCTAAGCGCCTTGCACCGCCTCTGCACCACCTGTCCCGAGGTTCCTACCTGCCCGCCGGGCCCGGGGTGGCCTTCAGCGTCTCCCGCATGATGCGCGAGCCTTGCTCAGCCATCTCGCCGATGGGGACGGCGAGTTCATCCGGCGTCACGTCGATCGTCCAGACGAAACGGCTGCGCCCTTCGGTGTCGGCGAGGACCTGCATCGAGGCGTGATGGTGCTTCGGCGCCATCGAGCCGCCGACCACCGCGTAGGCCACCCGGCGGGACGCCTCGTCGATGTCGACGATCAGCTCGTGCGCGACCACACCGTTCGCGAAGGTCACGATCCTAGTGTCCGCCTCCATGCGAGTGTCCGTGACGAAGCCCGGCACCAGGCACTGGTGCACGGCTCCGACCTCGCGCAGAGCCGCCCAGACGTTTTCCGGGGAGTTGTCGATCAGGAATTCCTTGTTGATGTGAGCCATGTGCCCTTCTCCTGTCGGGGGACGTGTCAGGCGCCGGTGGTGAGGCAGAACGGATGCCCCTCGGGATCGGTGAGGACGACCCACTGGTCCTTGCCGGGCTGGAACTCGGGCCTGAACGCTCCGAGGGCGAGGATCCGGCCGGCCGCCTCCTCCAGGTCGGTGACCGTGAAGTCGAGGTGGGCGTGCTTGGCATCGTCGGGCCAGCCCGGGGCCTGGTAGCCCTCGATGCGTACGAACGCCAGGCCGGGCTGCTCCCCGCCGGCCAGGGAGGCGTAGTCCTCGCCGCTGTAGGTGATCTCCCAGCCGGTGACCTCCCTGTAGAACTCGGCGAGCCGAACCGGGTCTCCACAATCGATGACTACGGTGCTGATCTGCGCGAGAACGGACATGACGGTGACTCCTTGAGCGCGGTACGGGATGACGTGCGACGCCGCTCAGCTTGCTCGCCACGCCCCATCCCGGTCTTGAAGATCCTTGCGGGGGGCCGATGTCAGACCCCCGGCGTAGCGTCGAAGAGTGCTCACCGCCACCGTCCTCGCCGCCCGGCCCGACTTCCGTATCACTGCGGTGAGCTGCCGGGACGACCACACCAACTGGTCGCAGACGGAGGTGCGCGAGGACTACCGGGTGGTGCTCGTGCAGCGCGGCCGGTTCCGCAGGCAGGTGGCCGGCGCCCCGGCCGAGGTCGACCCGACGACGGGCTATCTCGGTGTGCCGGGTGAGGAAGAGCGTTTCGCGCACCCGGCCGCCGGGGGCGACGAGTGCACCTCGATCAGCCTGACGCCCACGCTGTGGCGGGCCGTGGCCGGTGAGGACGCCCGCCCGGCTCGGCAGAGCGTGTACGTGGACGCCCGCCTCGACCTGGCCCGCCGCCGCGTCCTCGCGTCCGCCCGCACCGGCGACGTGGACCACGCTGTGACCGAAGAACTCCTCGGGCTGCTCTCCGCCACCGTCGGACAGGCCGTCGACAGAGCCGTCCCGACCGGCACGCGCCCCGGCCGGGACGAGGGGCCGCTCGTCGCCGCGGCCCGGCAGGCGATCGGCGAGGCCCACCCCGCCTCCGAGGGACTGCTGCCGCTCGCGGAGCTCCTCGGCGTCTCGCCCTACCGTCTGAGCCGCGCCTTCACCCGCGTGCTGGGAGTCTCCCTGACCCGCTACCGCAACCGGGTCCGTGTCGGCCGCGCCCTCGACCGTCTGGACGCGGGCGAGGAAAGCCTCGCCACCCTCGCCGCCGACCTGGGCTTCTCCGACCAGGCCCACCTCACCCGGACCATGCGCCACTACCTCGGTCACACACCGACGGCACTGCGGCGGCTCCTCACCCCAGGGCACTCTGAGGGGGACATAGCCGGGTAGAGGGCCCTCAGCCAGGGGCCGGCACGTGCCACTACGTGCCAGTAGGGACGGTGCGCAGCAGTCGAGAAGGGGGCGGCGAACCACCTCGCCCGAGGCCCACAGCAAACGTTTGCCCAGCTCAGATCCTATGCGGCCCCTCAAGCACCGGGTGATTCCCAAGCTCAGAGCGCGAGTTCGATTCTCGTCACCCGCTCCACGATGCCCGCGCCCGTTCACGGTTCGGCGCGATCAGCCCGCCTGGCCTCGTTATCACTACCTAAGGTGTGCACATGCCCGAACGCTCAAGCGAAGTGCTGCCCGAGCTCTATCCGGAGCTGGCTGCGCCAGGCGGTCTGAGAGAAGCGCTGGCTCGCGAGGCGGTTCGGCGCGGGCACTGTGCCGAACCGCTGGATCCCGTTGAGGGGTACGATCCCGCGGTCGCCGCATGCTGCGCACGTGGCAAGGCACGGTTCGCCGTATACGCAACCAACGCTGACGAACGCGAGTTCCGCATCGAGATCTCCACGAACTCCGGATGGCCTTGGGGAGCCTTCGGCAGTACCGGTGACCTCGCGGTAGTCGACGCCATCCTGCACGCCTGGCGTGAGGGGGCGTCGATCGATCAACTGCGGCACGAGTGGACGTTGCTCGCGGCGAGCCCGCTGAAAGCGGCACCGCCGGGGATGGTGGTCTCGACCGCATGGCGGCTGACCCTGGAACGCTCACCGATGATCAGGCTGGGCGACGCCGAACTGGCCGAGGCCCTGCATGCGCAGCCGGCCCTGCGCGTGTTCTTCCCGTTTCCGTCGCACGGAGAGTTCAGCCTCCTCAGCAGTACGGCTGATCCCTTCTATGAAGAGGTTCCACGTGCAGTGCCGAGCGGAGACGGACTGTGGAACGTGGTTCTCGTCCGCTCGCTGTGGTCGCCGCACATTCCGTCACGTGTGCTCGGATCCCGCCTCGGCGCTCGCGAGGCCGCAGCGCTGATAGCCGCGAACATTCCTGCAGGTAGTGGCCCGGCCATCGAAGGAGGCTGGCCGCAACCGCCGGCCATCATGACCCCAGTGCTCGGTGACGTCGACGGCTGACGAAAACGGCCCCGCTCACTGGGAGGAGACCGGACTGACGGCCGACGTCCCCAAGATGGAACTGCCGGTCCCGGACACGCCACCACAGCACGACGGCGCCCATGTCGCAGATCACCGGGGATCTACCCCCCATCGGCACGAAGCCCGCCCCCCACGTCATTCACCAGGCGGCGATCCTTCAGCCGCACCAGCGGTGACCGTGCCACAACGTGCCAGTAGCAACTGGTAAGGAGCGGGGGACGGACAGGCGCCCCAGGCGGGGCCGGGCGTTCCTCGGCGCGCCATTCGACGGTATCGGTCACCACTGATAATTCATCGAGTTCAACTACTGCAGTAATGAACGGCGTTGGAGATGACACAGCGATTTTCGGCCTGTTGATCACGGCATCGATGTGCCTGCCGGTGGCTGGTGCTGTCATGAGAGCAGCGGACACCATCGTCGGGGTTGCTGCTGGTCAGGGTCGCCCGATGGACGCTGGCGAACTGGTGAGTGCTGGTCGCACTTGACCTGGTGGAGCTGCTCGTTCTTGCGGGCTGGATCTACCCGGAGATTGACCGAATGAGGTCAGCACAATTACATACCCATGGACCGAGCTCTTTGCTGGGTCGGCTCGACCCAATACACCTCACCACATCCGAGGACTTCGTACGTGATCTTCTCGCTCGTGATGACTCCCGGACCACATTGCGCGGGAGATAATCAGCTTGCACTGGGTACCCGTGCTCCACGGTAATTCCGTGCCGGCGCGGTGTGCATCGCCCTAGCGTGTACCCATGAGTGAGGACATGTGGGCGGGAGTGCGGGAGCGGGTGCTCCGGCTCGCCGAACGCTCCGGAGCGGACAAAGTCTTCGGGGCACAGGGGCATGGCTTTCGCCTCGGTCCGGTCATGAGCGAGGAACAGCTCCAGGCACTGGAGGCGGACCTGGGCGTGGGTCTGCCCGCGCAGTATCGGAGTTTTCTCCTCCATGTCGGAGGAGGGGGAGCCGGCCCCGACTACGGTCTGATGACACCGGCCTTGGGCGACAGTGGGTGGCAGTGGCGCGGCATCGGGCTCGCCTTCTCCGCGCAGCCGACCACCGCCGAGTTCGCCGGACGGCCCTTCGTGGCCGAGGAGCTGCGAAGTGAGCTTGCCGCGCTTGAGGCACAGGAGCCCGAGAAGGACGCCTTCGCGGCCGACGAGGAGTTCCGCCGCGCGTACGCGGCCTGGAATGTGCGCTACGAGGAGCTGCATGACGCGCAGGAGGCGGGCGCGGTGTTCCTCAGCGAGCAGGGATGCGGCTATGCGTCGCTGATGGTGATGACGGGCCCGCACCGAGGCGCCATCTGGGAGGATCTGAGACCGATGGACCGGGGGATCGAGCCGACCGGGCATGACTTCACGTACTGGTACCGAAGTTGGCTCGACCGCACCGAGCAACGGCTCGGAACCTGACAGGGTGAGGACCATGCAGTACTGCGAACGCCATGAAATGCACAACTGCGCGGACTGCGCTCCGCGCGCACCTCTCAGCAGTGCATCCACCAGCGATTGGGGCGAGTGGCCAGCGGCTGCGATCATCATCCACGCCAGCGGCAAGGCCCACCTTCCCGGCTGCACGCACATCGTCCCGTCCGACATCCGGCCACCCCTTTACGGCTGGGTGCTCACCCCCTCACCCGGAGCATGGCGTCGCCTCGCGTCCTCCTACCCTCTCTGTGCCACACAGGGCAACACCGAGCGGGCGGCTGTGAGCCGCTGCGAGAGTTGCGACGCGACGCAATAGGGACACCGCTCGACTCCTTGGTGGGGAAGAACCTGCCCATTCAAGCTGAGCCGACCGTGCCCCGACCATGCCCTTCGGAGCGGTGATCCGGTCAGAACGAGTACGACCGGATCACCGCTAAGAGCCGCCCATGAGAGCGTTCCCGCAGGTCAGATAGCTGACGATCCCACCGAGCAACGGTGATTCCCAAGCTCAGAGCGCGAGTTCGATTCTCGTCACCCGCTCTTCCACGAGGCCCCAGGTCAGCGACCTGGGGCCTCGTCGTTGCCCAGACTTCTCCAGGCATCGCGGACCAGCGCACCACCTGGCTCCTTGTTCTCGTAGGCTCGGGCGAGTATCCCTACGGTGGCGGCCATGGCCTGGCGGAGTTCGGCCGGTGCAACGACCTCGACATCCCCACCGAGCCTCAGCAGCTCGCCGCAGGCGTGCTCGGTGCCCTCGACCGGGATGACCGCCTCGACCCATCCGTCGTCGCCGACAGCGGTCGCGGTGGATTCGACTGCCCGCACCACCTCCGGGGGGACGTTGTCGGGCAGGCGCCGGCGTCCCCGGGGAGACAGGCGGACGGTGGCTGTGCCGGTGTAGCGGCGAGCCTGGAAGTCATCGAGGTAGGAGAGCCAGTACGCGCCCAGGTCGAAGTCCTGCGGCCGGTCGAACCGCTCGTCGCCCAGCACCGCGTCGAGGACTTGGGCGACGCGGTAAGTCGCGGTCCCCTTGTCGGTGGCGGCCACGAGGTACCAGGTACCGGACTTGAGTACCAGGCCGTAGGGGTGGAGGTGGCGATCCACCTCCTGCGGGGCGCGCCAGCGGCGGTAGCGCACATCCACCGCACGCCGGGTGAGAACCGCGTCGACGAACAAGGGGAGATGCGGGGTCTGTTCGGGTTCCCGGTACCAGCCGGGGGCGTCCAGGTGGAACACCGCCGCGGCCCGTGCCGCCTCCTCGCGCAGTCCTGCCGGCAGCGCGGCAAGAAGCTTCAGCCGGGCCGCCGACATCTCGGCCGTGAATCCCAGGTCGGCGGCGGGCCCGGGCAGTCCGGCAAAGAACAGTGTCCGCGCCTCGCCCTCGCTCATCCCGGTGAGGCGGGTGCGATAGCCGTCGAGCAGCTGGTAGCCGCCCCCGCGGCCCGGCTCCGCGTAGACCGGGACCCCTGCGGACTGCAGACGTGCCACGTCACGGTAGGCGGTGCGCACGGACACGTTCAGCTCGTCGGCGATTCCCCGCGCGGACATACGCCCCCGCGATTGCAGCAACAGCAGCACCGAGAGCAGTCGACTGGCAGACATGCGCGCATTCTCCTCGGAAACCCTGACAGCACCTGTCACACAGCTCCCCTACCGTCGAACCACCTCCCGGCTACGACCGAACAGGCCGGGAGCCCTGCCCGGAGAACATCGAACAGGAGTCTTGCTGTGCCACCCACCGAACTCGTCGGCCCACCGGCCGTGATCGAGCTTCGCCAGTACACGCTGCGTCCCGGCCGGCGCGACGAACTCATCGAGCTGTTCGACCGGGAGTTCGTCGAATCCCAGGAAGACGTGGGGATGAGTGTGCTCGGCCAGTTCCGGGACCTCGACGATCCGGACCGCTTCGTCTGGCTGCGCGGATTCCGGGACATGGAGGCGCGCCATCGCGCGCTCACGAACTTCTACGGCGGACCCGTCTGGGCCGAGCACGGTCCGCAGGCGAACGACACCATGCTCGACTCCGACGATGTCCTCCTCCTGCGCCCCGTGTCGGCCGGGGGCGGCTTCACCGGCTCCCTGTCCGGGCGGCCCCCGGTCAGCGCTACGGCGCCTGACCGGTTCATGTCCGCCACCGTGTGGTCCTTCCCTCCCGGACGGCAGAACGGCATCGCGCTGATCCGGGACGGCCTCCTCCCCGCGCTCCAGGAGACGGGACCCGCACCGCTCGCCTTCCTGACCACCGAGCACGCGCACAACACATTCGCCGGGCTACCGGTCCGCGCCGGCGAGAACGTCGCCGCGATCTTCACCTCGTACCCCGACGAGAGTGCGCACTGTCGGCACCTCGCCGACATGCAAGCCCACTCCCTGGCACGGGACGAGATCCTGCCGGGTGTCGAGCGGGAACAGACAGCAGCACCTCAGGTACTCCGGCTCGGGCCGACCGGTCGCTCGCTGATCTGATTCCGAACCGGCACCTCAGGAGAGGCGGTCGAGGGCGCCTGCGGCAAGGCCGTGCCACAACGTGCCAGTAAGGGCGGTGAACAGCGGACGACACAGGGTTCGCCAGGGCAGCCAGAATAGGGCCAGGAGTCATCATTCCCGCAGGTCAGAGACCACTCACCGGCCGAAGCGCCAGGTGATTCCCAAGCTCAGAGCGCGAGTTCGATTCTCGTCACCCGCTCTTGAACGAGGCCCCAGGTCATCGACCTGGGGCCTCGTCGTTGTCTAGACCTCTCACGACCTGCCGTGCCCTCCACGTGCCCTATCTCGCGAAAATGCCCAGCCCAGAGGGCACGCGGCGCACCACCTTGCACCACCTCGGGCGGCACCCGGGTCCGACGGCGGGACGCATGGTCCGTGATCCGGGCCACTTGCCCGCCTCCCGGCGCGCTCATTGCTGCGGGAAAGGCCAAGGCTCTCGCCATTGGGCAGAGGGACGTCGCTGGTATCAGGAAACGCCCCACAGGAAGCGGGACCAGTGGCTAGCGTTTGACCTCATGACTGGTGCCGCACCCGCAGGGGTGGAGCTTCTGACGTGCCTGAACCGTCTGGAGTTACGTTTCGATTCCGCCGCATCTCTTGTCGCATCGGACGCCCACGACGATCCGGCGACACTGGAATGGGGCTGCCGTGCCGTCCTGCCCCTGTGGGAGCCGGACGACGAGGAGGCCGTGGCCGACAACGCCCGCCTTCTCGGCCCGGGCATGTCGCTGGCCCAGGCGTTGCAGGGACAGCGCCAGGAGTTGACGATCCTCTCCATGTCCGGGCTCACGCTGGACCTGTGGCGCATCGGCCACATCTACGCGTCGCTGGACTCGCGCGACGCTGACTACGAGCACTTCGCCCCACTCTTCGACAAGTCCGGGGATCTCGGCCTCCACAGCGACCTGGAGGAATGCCTGGTGAGCGGCACCCATGTCGTCATCATCGACCGGGCACAGATCGCGCCGGCCTGGCGTCGCTTGGGCGGCGTCGGCCGGCTGTTGATCGGCCGCATGCTCCGCTGGGTGGCCAGCCAGGCAGCGCTCGTAGCAACGCATCCGTACCCGATCGACATCCCTGTCGACGAGCGGGACGACAGGGCACGGGAGACACGGGAGAAGGTCGTCATTCAACGCACCTGGCGCTCCTTGGGGTTCGAACCCTTCCGCGAGGACCTGTGGGTTATGCAGCCGCATTTGAGTGCCCACGACGATGCCGTCGAGCGCTTGGAGACGGCCTTCGGCCGGTACCTCTGAGCCCTCACCTGCCCGGCCACGAAACGAGAGGACACACCGGTACCGCGATGCGTGAGTTCACCAACCACAGAGCGCAGCAAACGCTCGGCATTCTGCGCGCCTTCCACCTGGAAACCTTGAACTTCTCCGGAACGCATCCTGAGGCGACGCTGGCTGACTTCGAACACCACTTGAGCCAGCGGGTCGATGCCTTGGAGGCGGAGCTTGAGGCGGGTGAGAATGCAGCCCAGGCCGCCGTCGTCACCAAACCTCTGTCTGGCCCCCTCGCTGACCCCGAGCGCCAGAGGACGTTCCGTCAGCTACAAGAATCGCAGCCACCGGCGGCAGGGCTCGAGAGGGACGCCTGGTGGAAGCAGCGCAGGGCGGTGCTCGACGAGATCAAGGCACAGGGGCTGACGGAGGCCCTCAACTGGGAGTGCCGAGACTGCGGCGCCCCGGTTGGGATCGCCTGCCGTACAGGCGGTGGCAGGCCCAAGAAGCAGCCCCACTCCCTCCGGGCCGCCGACGCCGAAGCGCCCTACAACCACGCGTACGGACTGCGTTGAAGGCCGAGTCAGAGGCCGGGACGATAAACGGCGTCCCGGCCTTCCGGCTTCCCAGATCGTAGGAGCGAAAGCCCTGCAGCAGAGCGCCCACCCGCGGACAGACCCGCGCCGATAGGCAAATGGAACTGGCAGACCAGCTGGCAGCCGCTGGGGGAGCGACCCGCCCTCCTCCAGCGCCTCGTCAAACAAGCCTCAGTACTGGGCGACTATCCGGCATCCCTAGCAGCTCACGCACTCTCGCCGGCTTCCACGCAAGTTCCGCAGCAAGCGCACGTATCGTCAGCCCCGTGTCTTGTTCTGCCAGCTCGAATGCCTTGCTGAGCATCACCGGCTGTTCGCCGCTCCTGTCGGCGCCAAGCGCTCGGTGCGCGCGGGGCGCGGTGATCTGGTACAGGTCCGCACCCGCTCCACATGCGTGTGGGTCGACGGCGGACGGGATGGGAGCCGGGATAGGGGGTGGGCAAAGGTAGCTACGCTCAAGACGAAGCTCAAAATGTCCTCAAATTCATGTAGCTCCCCGCACCACTCCCGGATAATTACGCTCCCAATCATGGAGCCCCCGGGAAGGGGTCAATGGAATTGCTGTATAAATTCTTCGCGTCCATTGAGGCCAGCGTGACACAGCCTTGGCTTGCCATTCCCCTGAAGGTCGCCGTCGTTGCCGTCATACTGCTCGGTGCACTCACAGTCGCCCGGTTCTTGGCCATCAAATTCTGGGTGGAAGTAAGCGTGCGCGTCGAGCGGCGGATTTGGTATTCAGACGTCCTGGACTCCGCCAGTGAGATCGGTGCTCGTGTGGGGAATCCCGGCTGGCGAAGTAATCTACCGCGCTCGTGGGCCAACCTGGGGCGAAGGAGCCCAGCGTGGCTCCTTCGCTATTCGATGGCACGTCGCCTTGTCAGGCAAGTCTCTGTGGAGAAGCTCGAAAGGATGACAAAGAGGAGGAACACTTTAGAGCAGTTGTCGCGGATACCGAAGAGGGTCGTCAATTTTGCTTCTCGGCGCTCCTTGGTTCTCCTCGCATCGGGCGCAGCGGTGTATCAGTACGAGCGCCCAGGGAGAACTAGGGGTGATCTCCAGATCATTGCAGATGAAATCCCCCGGATCTCAGAGCAGAGGACATGGGTGCCGATCCTGGTCCTGGCTGTCGGAGTCTTCGCATTCACTCGAAGCGGAAGTTTGATCGACAGGATCAGGGCGAGGGACGAGGCGGCAAAGGATGTGAACCGCATGCTTGCCGAACTCCTTGCCAAGCTCTCTAAATTGGACGTCGCACTACAGGAGGTGCACGAGAACATTAATGCGTATCGTTCTGCCTACCTTGACGTTGCCTCCGGGGCGGCGGAGTCGGGACGCGCATGGTCTCCGGGATTCGGGTTCGAAAGTGATCACTACGGGCTCAGGGTAAGCCTCTACGGCAGGAAATCATTGGAAATCCTCCTTGAGGAGCCAGAATTCCAGAGACTGCAGTGCGCCCTAGACGCAGTCGCTGACCATTTGACGGACATCCGAGAAAAAGGGATATCTTCGGTAGCTCTCAGGATCCTTTCTCCCGTCTGGGAGGAGCTTTACGACTGCAGGCTCCAATCGCACCTCTACCACTCCACGAGTCGCTACGCCGTAGGCATCAAACATTCGATGCTCGGACTAGGGTGGATGAAGGAACGTCTCGAAACTAAGGAACGCCACTTCGGACGCCTCGCGAAAAAAGATGATCGCGACGACGGCGAACTTGATTCGAAGCTCGTCGAGGAGTCGTACCATCTGGATGACCTGATCCTGCAGAGCAGGTTGGCGCACTGTCAGTTGCAAAAGATCAAAAGATTCCTGCTCAAGCGTCTGCACGGCACGTCGCTAACGAAACTGGTCAGTGCCGTAGGGCATAAGTAACTGGCGTTCGGCGCGACCGTCGGTGCACTCACCTTTCCGTCGGGTGCCCGCCCGGCCGACGCCATGCTGGCCGGGTTGGCCGGCGCCGGGGCATCGGCATTGGCCCTGCACGCCCTAATCCAGTGAGGCGGACATCCTTTGCACACGACAGAGCAGCACTCCACCACCACAGGCGCCCGGTCGGAGCTCGGGGCGCCAATCACGGACGACCTCACGCATACTCCGGTATGCTCCGAGTGTGTCATCGACTACTCGCATCACTGTCACACTGCCCACCGACCAGGTGGCGGAGCTCCGCAAGCTCACGGACAACGTCTCCGGCTACGTGGCGGAAGCCGTAGCCCGCCAGATCCGGCACCAGCTCCTGGGCGAGGACCTCCGGCGCCATGAGGAGGAGCACGGACCCTTCAGCGACGAGGAACTCGCCGAGGCGCACGCGAAGATCTTCGGCGGCGACGGTTCCGCCAAGGGCGCGGATGCCGCGTGAGCGAGCGCATCGAGACCGTCGTCCTGGACTCGGAAGGGCTCTCCGCCTGGATCGCGCAAGACCGCAAGCTCCTCGCGATGTTGCAGGTCTTCCACGATATGGGCGCCGACCTGGTAATCGGGGCGAATACCATCGTGGAAGTCAGCCACTCCCGCACCAACATGCCTCGCCTGAACTGGGCTCTGTCCCGCGTCAAGGTGGAGCCGGTCACCACACAAGCGGCGAAAGCGGCAGCGGAGCTCCTCGAAGGCGCCGGACTGCACGGGCACAAGTACGCCATCGACGCCACGGTCGCCGAAGTCGCACTGCGCCAGCCGAAACCCGTCGCCCTCCTGACCTCCGACAGCGACGACATGACCAAACTCTGCGGCAGTCAGGTACGCATCATCCCCCTCTGACCCGACAGCCCACTTGGGGCACGCGCCTTGGCAGGCTGTGTTGCGCCGCCAGCCTCGTGCCCCATCCGTGCCCACCAGAGCGGACAACAGCGGTCAGATGCGGTCCCCAGAGCCCGTAGCCATACACCGTGCCCAATGGGAAAGCACAGGTCAGAGCCCCCTCAACGGTCCAAGCACCGTTGATTCCCAAGCTCAGAGCGCGAGTTCGATTCTCGTCACCCGCTCCACGACAAAGCCCCAGGTCATCGACCCGGGGCTTGTTTGTTGTCTGGACCAGTTCAAGCGTCCCGCACCAGATCCGCACCAGAAGGCTTCTTCTTGGCCCTCTCGCGGCGGCGCGCACGAGGTCGTTCAGTCCGCTCGCGACCTCTTGCTGTCGCTCAAGATCCGAGTGCTGGTAGATCAGCGCGGCCTTCTCCGATGACTGGCCGGCGCGGACCATCGTGTCCTTGAGTGTGGCCCCGGACCGGGTGGCCAGGGTGTGCCCGGTGTGACGAAGATCGTAGACAAGCGCGGTGGCGTAGCGGGCCAGGGCCGACACGGTGCCGTCGAGCGGGGCGCGGGCTCCTCACCGGCGGGCCGCCGCCACTCGGCCAGGACGAACAGCAGCGCGATCGCGGTGTCGGCATTCCACACCGGCCCTTCGGCGATCAGGCCCATTGCGGACGCCAGCGGGATCCACTCCATCCGCTTCACCTCGGCCGTCTCCGGCGGCTCGCCGACCCGTACCGGCCCGGTGCCGACGAAAACGTCCCGCCACGCGTCCACCGCGCCGACCATCGGCTGGAACCGGGTGGCGTGGCGCAGCCGGCCGCCCGGTAGCCGACCTTCGCGGAGCTCGCGCGCCGCGGTATGCCGGGGATCTTCGCCGGCGTCCAGCAGACCGCCGGTCAGCTCCCAGTCCCAGCGGTCGGAGACGAACCGGTGCCGCCAGATCATCAGCACCCGGTCCTGCTCGTCGAGCAGTATGGTGACCGCTGCCTTACAACGTGGTGCTCGAACCGCTCGCCGCCGGGCAGTTCGACGTCCGCGAGCGCGACCTGCACCCACTCGTTGTCGTAGACCGTCCGCTCACCGTGTACCAGCCAGGCGGTCGAGGTGCTCTCATCGGAGTTCTTGGCGAACGTACCCGACCTCGGCGCGGGATCGCCTCAAGACAGCTGACAGCGCGTCATCAATGAGCGATACTCGTCCTGCCGGCAGGAGCTGGCCCCAGCCGGAGGAGGGGGCGGCGTGTCCAGGACCGAGGGGTACGGCAACGCCTTCGGCGATCCTTCGGCCGACATCGCGCGGGTTGGCGAGATCTTCGAGGGCACCACGCTCTACCTGCGCAGGACCTTCGCACGCGGCCCCGTGCACAGCGGCTGGCGGCAGTTCCTCCAGGAGGACGGGCCACCGAGCGCGGCGGGCACGGCGTGCGCGATCGGCTCGCTGGTGGCCATGGGCGTCAGCCCGGGCGACCCCCAGTTGATCGCGGCGCGTGACTTCCTGTTCTCCGCCGTGTGCGCTGACGGCGGCTGGTCCAAGCCGCGGCTGGCCGACCACTTCAGTCTGACGATGGTCACGTGCCTGTCGCTGCTCGCGCTGGCCAGGATGGGCGTGTCCAGCGAGCACGCGGTTCTGCTCGGCGGCCTCGACTGGGTCGTGGCGGCGCAGAACGCCGACGGCGGATGGGGGAACACCTCCCGCGACGGCCAGAGCGACACCACCGCGACCTCCTATGCCATCCGCGCCCTGACCGTCGACGACGATGCACGGCTGCGGTTCGGCTCCGTCGTGGAAGCGGGCGCCGGCTGGGTGCAGCGGCAGGGCGACGACGACGGCGCCTGGGGGATCCGCGGCGGCACGGTGCCGACCATCGCGCACACCAGCCACGGCGTCGCGGCCCTGATCGCCGCCGGTCGGCCGCTGGAGTCGCTGCACGCCTCCCGAGCGTGGTTGCTGGCCCGTGCCCGCACCGATGCGCCGGCCGCCTGGCTGGAGCACTACAGCGG
Source organism: Streptomyces sp. NPDC058092 (assembly GCF_042884935.1). NCBI lineage: Bacteria > Bacillati > Actinomycetota > Actinomycetes > Kitasatosporales > Streptomycetaceae > Streptomyces > Streptomyces sp. NPDC058092. The sequence continues at coordinate 462,091 of NZ_JBHVSY010000002.1, read as the reverse complement.
CTCCCCCCGGGGCGGCATCGCCCGCGCCGACGGCCCGGACGATGGCGCGCAGCCCCCTTTGAACGCTGTCGTCATGCGCTCGGAGCGGCTGCGCTGGACCCACCTGCCCGCCGAGCGCGCCCTGATCGCCCTGCTCTCGTTGGGCGTCGACCCGAGCGACGAGGCGGTCAGGCGGGTGGCGCGGGACACCGTCGGACGCCACCAGGACAACGCGTACTGGCGGGTCGACTCGATGCCGAACACCGCGCCGTCCTGGGCCATCGTGGAAGCGGTGGACGCCCTCGCCCGCTATCGCCGCCGGCTCGAAGAGGTCGGCCAGATCTCCTGGTTGAAGCGGATCAACGCCGGCCTGGTGGCGGAGATCGCCGATCTGCGGGTCGGCAACAGCGCGCTGCTGACGGCCGTGGAGAAGCTCAACGGGCGGCTGTCGGCGCTGGAGTCCGCGGGCGGCGACGGGCCGGGCGCCGCCGGCGACGCGCCCGACCAGGGACCGGCCCCTGCCGGAACCACGGAGGAACCGCGCTGATGCAGGAGCGCTCCTATGCCTGCGCGGCCCACCCCCGGTTGCGGGTCCACCCTTCGGTCGAGGCGGACCGGCTCAAGAGCGCGTTCCTGTCGGCGCCCACCCGCCCCGCCGACGCCCTCCGACACGTCCGCGCGATCGCCGGCATCCTGCTCGCGCGCTGGGCTCAGCCCGGCGCGGCGGCGGACGGCACGGTGCCCACCGTGCCGCTCTTCATGCTGCGCGGCGGCCTGATGCTGTGGCAGCCCTGGCTCGATGCCTTCGGGCCGGGTCCGATGGGCGTGCTGGTGCCGTACAGGACCGCGCACGAGGCGGATCCGGTCATGGTCTACGGCTCGGTCCCCGACGCCCTCGGAGCCCGCTACGCCCTGCTGGACGTGGCCCTGGCGTCCGGGCGGACGGCGCTGACCGCCTGCCGGACGCTGGCCGACCGGGTGGGCCCGCGGGCCGCCCGCATCGACGTCATCGTGCCCTTCGTCGCCGACCGGGGCCGGGACCTGCTGCTGGAACACGTCCCCGGGGCGCACATCCACTGCATCTGGCACGACGAGCGGGTGGCCGAGGACGGGCGGATGGTCGGGCCGGGATTCGACATCGGGGAGTTCGCCCTCGGCAACCCCGGCACCTCGCTGCGCTGGGCCGCCGGGCAGGAATCGTGAGCGGCCGCGCCCCGGCCGCCGGGAACCGTTCCCGCGCACGGCGGCAGCCGCTCCACGGCCGCTGCGGCGGTCTGCGGTGCTGGGAGGACCTCAAGGCGCCGGCGACCGCGGCGCTCATCCGTGAGCACGTCGGCACGGGCGGCGGGCTGGCGCTGGACCTCGGCTGCGGTTCCGCCGCCGTCGCTGCCGCGCTGGCCGCCGACTTCGACGGCGTGGTGGGCCTCGACCTCGACCCGTCAGCCGTACGCCAGGCTCGCGCCCGCGGCGTGCCGGTCGTCCGCGGCCACGCCGAGCGACTGCCGTTCGGCGACGCTGGCTTCGACTGCGTCTACAGCTACGGAGCACTCCACCACACCCGTCTGGAACGGTCGTTGCCAGAGGTCGCCCGGGTGCTCGTACCCGGCGGGGTCGCGGTGCTCGCCGACTTCCACGGCGACCTCGGCCCGCCCGCGGGCCGCGGCCCGCGGCGGATCCTGCCGATCCTCAGGGCGGCCCTGGCGGCGTTTCCCGCGTACGCCCGGCGCGCGGGAACGCTCACCGCGCTGCGGGTGACCGCCTATAGGCTCAGCCCGGCGTGGATCCGGCATGTACGGCGCGATGTGTTCCTGTCGCCGGTAGAGTTCCGAGCCGAATTCCAGACTTTTCTACAGGAAGCCTACTTTCACCAGCAGAATGGACTGATCGTCGTGGTGTGGAGGAAATCGCCCGAGCCGGCACCGGGGAGAACCGCGTGATCCACCAGCCCGACCCCGACCACAAGCCCCTTCGGGTGGTCACCGGCTCCCGCAACCCGGCCAAGACCGCTGCCGTCTGCGAGGCGTTCCGGCTGCTCACCGGCGCGGAGCCGACCGTGGAGGGGGTCGCCGTCGAGGACACCACCGCGCAGCCCATGACCGACGGGGAGACACTGGCCGGCGCCGAGTACCGCGCCCGGAGCGCCCGTTCGGCGCGGCCCGAGGCCGACTTCTGGGTGGGCATCGAGGGCGGCGTCGAGACCGTTGGCGGCCGGCTCATGGTCAACGCCTGGGTGGTGGTGCTTTCCGGGGACACGGTCGGCCGCAGCCGCAGCGCCACCTTCGAGCTGCCCGAGGCCGTTGCCGAGCCGATCAGGAACGGCAGCGAGATGGGCGGCATCACCGCCCGCGTGCAGCAGGGCGGCGACTGGCGCGAGATGGGCCTGGTCTCCGAGCTGTCCTCCGGCGTCGTCACCCGCACCACCTACTACGTGCAGCCGGTCGTCCTCGCGCTGCTGAAGTTCCTGCCGACCAGAGCCGACGCAGTGCCCGAGCTCAGGTACTGAATGGCCGGGCCGACACCGGACCGGGGGATGCTCGTCATCGGGGACGCGATGCTCGACGCGGTGGCCGTGTCGGATGCGCCGGTGCCCTTCGAGCCGGCCGAACTCGACTACGTGGGCGCCACGATCGACCTGCACCCCGGCGGCACGGGGGTCAACCTGGCGCTCTCCGCCGTCGCCTGCGGATACTCGCCGGTCCGCCTGCTGTGCAGCCTGGGCGCGGGCACCGGCGCCGGCGGAGTGGACGCGGCAGGCGCCTTGCTGCTGGACGCCCTCGCCCCGTCCGGGGTCGGCACCCTCGTCAACGTGGCGCCAGGCGCGGGCACCGGAATCGTGTCCGTCGGATACATCGGCGACGGCAAGCGAGTGATGTTCGGGTCCCCCGGCGCCAACCGCGCGCCGCTCTCGCCGGACGCGGTGGCGGCGGCGCTCTCGGCGCTGGACACCACCGGTGTACTGGTGGTGTCCGGCTGGATGCTCTTCCGGCCGACCACCCGCGCCGCCGTCGGGCGGATCATGTCCGAGGCGGCCGGGCGCGGCATCCCCGTGGTGCTGGACGTTGTCCCGCACGCGCTCCACCGGACCGTCTCCGCCGCCGAGTTCGACAAGGCGACCAAGGGTGTCGTGGACCACGTCGCGGGGAACGCGCTGACATTCGCCCGGCTGTTCGCGATCGACGTCGCATGCGCGGCCCCCGAACGCGTAGCCGGGCACCTGCTCGGCTCCTTCGCCGGTGCGCTCGTCCATGGCGGCGGCCGGTACGTGGCCGCGCACCGGACCCGCGGAGCACGCGGTGGGCCCTTCCCCGGGCCCGCCGACCAGGGCCGGCTGCGGGGCATGTCCGACCGGCTGTTGGTGTCCGAGGTGCGCGACCACTTCCTCACCGGCCCGCCGGACCCCGGCTGACCCCGTCTCGCGCTCACGTGCCGTCGGACGGTCCGGAGGGCCGGCCCGGCTGACCGGACTTCCACGTCGCGTAGAGGCCGGCGCCCACGCTGATCACCACCATCCCGTCGGGACCGCCGACCAGGAACACCACGGCCACCAAGGCCACCAGCGCCAGCAGCGCCACGAGGTCGAGGATCCGCACGCCCACCGGGCGCTGCCCTGGCGTCGTCACGGACTCGTCGGAAGGGGACTGCTTGCGGCCCCGCTGTGTCATCGTCATGTCCACCATGACAGGGCGGTCGCCGCCGGGGGCGGTAGCGCACCGAACGTTCTCGTACGAACAGGATCTGCGGAGAACAGCGCGGTACACCGCGGAACACCGGTCGGACATCATGATGCGGAGAACCTGTTCGTCGCTGTTCGCCGGTGTTCCGCGACGGGGCCGCACAGATCCCCGCGCACCGCGCGCGACCTGCCTCTTCGCCGTCCCAGGGAGGAACCGTGGCACCGGAATCCGCCGAACACCCCGGCGAGGAGGAGGACTTCGCAGCGGGACTGCGACGCCTGGCCGCCGACCTGCGGGCGTTGCGGATCGAGCGCGGGAAGCCCTCGCTCCGCGACATCCGGCGCCGCTCACCCGCCGACCGGATGCTGTCGGTCTCCGCCATCAGCGACACGCTCAACGGCAAACGGCTGCCCGGGCACGAGGTGTTCATGACCCTCGTACGCGCGCTACTCTCCTTCGATCGGGAGGGCCGCCCGCTGCCGAAGCCGCCCTCGCACAGCGACCCCGAGCTGCGCGCCTGGCAGGCCACGTGGCGCTCGCTGGCCGGGCTCCAGGACTCCGGCCGCAGGGCCCCGGCGGAGCTGCGGGAGGCGAACCCCGCACCAGCCCCCGCGCCCTTGACCACTCCCTTGGACGCCCCCTCTGCCGTTCCGTCCCCCGCCCCGGCCTACGTGCCCCTCGGACAGCCGCTGACCGGCCACACCGACACCGTGCGCACGGTGGCGTTCTCGCCGGACGGCACCCTCGTGGCCACCGGGGGCAGGGACACCACCGTCCGGCTCTGGGACGCTGCCACCGGCCTCCCAGCGGGCGAGCCGCTGCGGGGCCACGGCCGCACGGTGTTCGCGGTCGCCTTCTCACCGGACGGCACCCTGCTGGCCGGCGCGGGCGGCGACGGCACCGTACGGCTGTGGGACCCGCGGACCCGGCGGCTGCTGCGCACCCTCGACAGCGGCGGCTCCCACACCACCTCTGTCGCGTTCTCGTTTGGCGGCGAGGTGGTGGCGACGGCGGGTGCCGGT